>JAEXRM010000067.1 GCA_023440865.1 Bacillota bacterium | reverse complement strand
GCATCACCTGCGCATGAATGTTCTCCACCCGGGTCGGCCATTGCTCCCCCACGGGCGCATACAGGAAGTCCGCGCAATCGGGGTGACGCGCGACCGCACCCTCGATGCGGTACTGCGCCACGAAACGGCTGCGATACCTGCCGAACACATAATAGGCCCGAAGCTTGAGGCAGTCCGGCTCGTCATACAGGCTGTACGTGCCCGAAAAGACGGTGGGATCCCATTGCCCCGCCTCCAGCGGGCGACATACCACTTCGCCGCGCAGACCTTCCGATATGAGCCGGTTGAACGTGATGCCGCCTGTCTCGGGCTTCATGAACGCCAGCACCAGGTTGTTGACACTGCCCTTGATGGCATAGACGATCCGTTCGGTCACATCCGCCGAGCCGTCCTTCTGGATGCGGATGAGCACGCTCTTCTCGGACACGGCGTACCGGGTGTCGGCCCATGCGCGCGGGGTGCCGGCACAAAGGAACAACAGGGTCAGCAGGATCAGCTTGAGACTTGTCCGGAAAGCTTTCACGCCATTTCCTCCGCAACCGTACTTGTCCGGCTTATGGGTCCGCCACCTCCCGGGGCCTGGGCGGAAGCCAGCGCCGGAAGGCCGGAAGCGGGTTGCAGAACAGGAAAACAGGCGCCACGATGAAGGCACGGTACCGGTAATACGTATCGCTGATGTTTTCCGCGATGAGGATGTTGATGCCCGAATACAGCGCGATGAAGACGATCAGGCCGATGAGGAAGGCATCCCGGCGCAGCGTGCCGTCCATCATGCCGAAGATGGCGCAGATCATGGCCGCATACCATAGGAGCATCTCGGCGACGACGGCGGCCGAAGCGAGCGGTTGGCCCTGCAGGTCGCTGATTTCCTCGACCGATCCGGGGTGCGGTTCGGTGAAGAACCCGTTGATCGCCCGCGGAATGTCGCGTTCGAGGAGTCTGCCCAGCACGCCCGCGTACTCGTCCGTCATGTCCTCGTCTCCCCCCGCCGTTCGTTCGACCGCTAGCGCATGGTTGTTCTCCATGCGGGGCAGGACGCTTTTGACGCCAAAAAGACCGATCGTGGCCATAACGACCAGCGTGTAAAGCAGCAGCCTGCGCTGCCGGGTCCACAGCCATTGCAGGCCGAAGGTCGCGAGCAGGCCGGCGCCCAGGGGCAGCAGCATGTAGATGCGCAGGAGCGTGCTGACCCACAGCAGCAGGCAGATCGCCAGGATCATCGCCATGGCGCCCGCATCACGCCGCCGGCTCCGCCGCGGGGATGATGACGAGACAACCAGCCGGACGGATTTCACAGGACAAGGGTCAAGCCTGCAATGCTTTTCAGGATTCGTGCCGGTGGTTTCCATCCGGCGCTTCAGCAGGCGGACGGCCAGACACCACAACGCCATCGCGAACAGCAGCGATATGCCTTCCTTGCGGGTGTCGGCCGTCCAGATCACGAGGCTGGGCATGAAAAGCCAGACACCCGCGGTGATGGCCGCCCGGCGGAAGGAGAAGCCGATCGCGGTGCCCGTGCGCAGCAGCACCTGTCCGCACAGCACCGCGTACAGGGCGTTCATGTAGCAGCCCAGATACCGGTTCGCGCCGGCCAGGGCATACTGGACGCCCAGCAACAGCGTGTACCAGGTGTAATCGTAATCAACCCGCCACAACGGAACGCCTGCTCGCAACTGTTCCATCACGCGGATGGCAACCTTGTGGTAGAGCAGGCCGTCGGTACCCGCGCTGTCGCCGTGATTGCCCAAGATGAACCAGGAAGCGGCAAAACGGACGCACAAAGCCACCACCCCCACCAGCAGCCAGGGAATTCTCCCCCGGCCCGCCGGTGTGGCCCATGCGCCCGCGAGCAGCCAAACGGCTGTCAGTACGGCCATTGCGGCCCATTCCGTTCCGCCCATGGCGCCGTTCAGTGATGGAACAGGCGCAGGCCCGTGAAGCACATGGTCATGCCATAGGCGTCCGCCGCTTCGATGACCTTGCCGTCGCTCACGGATCCGCCGGCCTGCGCCACGTATTTCGTCGCGCATGCCGCGGCGCGGTCGATGTTGTCACGGAACGGGATGAAGGCATCGGACGAATAGGCGATGCCTTCAAACGTGTGGATGAAGTCTTCCTTCTCCTGCCGGGTCAGCTTCTCCGGCACCTCGGTGAAGAGCGTGCGCCATTGGGCGAGTTCCACCTCGGTGACGTCGTCGCGCAGGAACTGGTCGACCGCATTGTCGCGCACGGAGTTCGAAAGGCCGTCGACAAATCGCATCGCGAGCACCTTCGGATGCTGGCGCAGCATCCAGGTGTCGGCCTTGCTCGCCGCCAGGCGCGTGCAGTGGATGCGCGACTGCTGGCCGGCCCCGACGCCGATGACCTGCCCGCCGAAAGCAAAGCAGATGGAATTGGACTGCGTGTACTTGAGCGTGATCGTCGCGATCAGCAGGTCGCGCACGGCGGAATCGGGCAGCTCGCGGTTCTTCGTGACGATGTTTTCGAACAGCGCGGGCGTGATGGCCACGTCATTGCGGCGCTGCTCGATGGTCACGCCGAACACGTCGCGGCTTTCGGTTTCCGTCGGATGGTAGGCCGGATCGATGCGCATGATGACATAGGCGCCCTTTCGCTTGGCCTTGAGCTTCTCAAGGGCGGACGGCGCATACCCGGGGGCGATGATGCCGTCGGACACCTCCTTCGCAAGCAGCTCCGCCAGCGAGTCGTCCACCTCCTCGCTCACGGCGATGAAGTCGCCGAACGAGGACACGCGGTCCGCGCCGCGTGCACGGGCGTAAGCGGTCGCAACGGGCGAAAGGTCCTTTCCCCCGCAGTGATACGAGGCGATGAGCGCCGGTGTCAGGGGCACGGCCACGGCGGCACCCGCCGGGCTGACATGCTTGAAGCTCGTGGCGGCCGCAAGGCCGGTCGCTTCCTTGAGCTCCCGCACCAGCTGCCAGGCATTGAGCGCATCCATGAAATTGATGTAGCTGGGCGTGCCGTTGAGGACCTCGAGCGGCAGCTCCCCCGACTTCATGGAAAGGCGGCAGGGTTTCTGGTGGGGGTTGCATCCGTACTTGATGTTCAGTTCCTTCATGTCGGGCTCCTCCGTTGCACTGTGTGTGGCTGCCGCGACCCGCCGTTGCGGACGGGCAGGCCGGGGTCGTTCCATCGGCGGTCCTGCCTGGCGGAACCGGGCAACCGGCGTTGCGGGACAAAGCCGGCTCCGCCGGTGAGGTTACCCCCCATGGCGGTTGATGATGCGGGTTTCGATCGTGCCGGTGTTCCGGTCGACCGTGCGGGCGAACAGCGACACGCGGTTCGCCGGATCAAGCAGCGCCCAGTACAGGTCCGCCGCCTCGTCCACGCTGCCGGGAACCGGCACCGGATATGGATCGCCGGCAAACGTCGGCAGCGGGTTCCCGTCGCCCTGATAGGTGTGGAT
>JAEXRM010000024.1 GCA_023440865.1 Bacillota bacterium | reverse complement strand
CCACGGCCCAATCCGGCCGGCCCCGCCGGTCCGGGCGTGAACCCGGGTGCCGGTCCGGGTGTGAACCCGGGTGTCGGTCCGTCCGGCGCCCCCGGACCAACCCCTTACAGCCGTGAAGGCTTCAACGACCTCAACCGCCTGCTCGACCAGATGGACAACTTCCTGGGGCGGCGTGGCAACCTGTCCGGCGTGTACAACGACATTTTCGGAAGGCCTGCGGATCCGGAAGGGTCCGGCGGCAGTGGCGGTTCGGGCGGAGGCCCCGGCGGACCCCGCCCCGGTCATCCGCAGCCGGGACGGAACAACAGCGCCGACGGCATGGCCTTCGACTCCGGCCAGGAGCCCCCGCCGGCGCCCGAGCCGGAGGAGGAGCCCCGCAAGTCGCTCGAGGAGCTCATGAACGAGCTCAACCAGCTGGTGGGGCTCACCAAGGTCAAGGAGGACGTCAAGTCGCTCACCAACATGGTGCGCGTCATGCGCATGCGCCGCGATCGCGGTCTGCCGGAAGTGGACATGAGCCTGCATCTTGTGTTCACGGGCAATCCCGGAACCGGAAAGACAACGGTGGCGCGCCTGCTTGCCGGCATCTACCGGGAGATCGGCGTGCTGGAGAAGGGCCACCTTGTCGAAACCGACCGCTCGGGCCTGGTGGCGAAGTACGTGGGACAGACCGCTCCGCTGGTCATGGATGTGGTCAACCGCGCGCTGGGCGGGGTGCTGTTCATCGACGAGGCCTATTCACTCGTCTCGCGGCGCGGTGAGAACGATTTCGGCTACGAGGCCGTCGACACCCTGCTCAAGGCGATGGAGGACCACCGCGACGAGCTCATCGTCATCGTGGCGGGATACCCGGACAAGATGGAGGAGTTCCTCGAATCGAATCCCGGCCTGGTGTCGCGTTTCAACAAGTTCATCGAGTTCGACGACTACGAGCCGGAGGATCTGCAGCTGATCCTGTCGCGCATGGGAGACCGCAACGGGTACCGGTTCGACGCCGAGGCGAAGGACAAGGCCGGCAAGATCATCCAGACGATCTATGAGAACCGGTCCGACAACTTCGCCAATGCCCGCACGGTCCGAAACCTCTTTGAGAAGCTGCTCACCGTGCATGCCAACCGGCTGGCGGAAATGCCGACGCCGACGGATTCGGACCTTTGCACAATCATCGGGCTGGATGTGGACGCGGTTGATGCGATGGAGCTGATGCGCTGATGCGGGACGGATTGGATGCGGCGATGCCCGGCGTGGCCATGTCGCGCATGTACGGGGACACCGGAACGGGCACACAGGGGGATGCGCTTGCTGACCTGACCGTTGACCGGCTCATCCGCTCGCGCCGTCGGACGGTCTCACTCGTCATCGACGAGACCGCCGAGCTCGTGGTGCGTGCCCCGATGCGCATGCCGATGCGGGACATCGAGCGGGTTGTGCGCGAGAAGGAAGCATGGATCAGAAAGAACCGCGCCATGATGCGTCACCGGCACGACAACCGTCCGTTGCGCCGGTATGCCGACGGTGAGGCGTTCCTGTGGCTGGGACGGGAGCTGCGTCTGGCGGTTTCGGACCGGGAACGGCGCGTGCGGCGGGAAGACGGCGTGCTCTGGATGCCCGATGTCGAGCCGGAGCTCCGGCCCGCGCTGGTGGCCCGCTGGTATCGCGAGGAGGCCCGCCGCCTGCTGGCGGAGCGGGTCAGGCTGTGGTCGGCCCTGATGGGGCTCATCGCGGACCGGTTGACCATCACCACCGCGAACCGTCGCTGGGGGTCGTGCAGCGGGCGTGCCAACCTCAGTTTCACGGCGAGGCTGGTCATGGCACCGCTGGATGTCGTCGACTATGTCGTGGTGCACGAGCTGGCGCACATCGAGCACAAGAACCACGGCGACGCATTCTGGGAGCGGGTCGCCTCCCAGATGCCCGATTACTGCCTGCACCGGCGCTGGCTTGCCGAGCAGGCGCACAGGATGGTGATGTGATGGGTTGGACCGAATGGGTGTCCCGGGTCATGCAGACCGGCACGGGCCGGGGCGGACGGTTCCGCTTCTTTCGAGGATTCGAGGAGATCCGCGGCGACGAGTTCCGGCTCGTGCTGATTGAGAAGCTCGGCGAAGACCGCATCCATGGATGGGTTCCCTCCTACCGGTTCGAAATCTGGCCGTTGGACGGGCGCACGGAAATGGGCACCATCGACATCCGCATCGGCGACAACGAGAACATCTATTACGCGGGACACATCGGATACCGCATCCACGAACCCTTCCGGGGCCACCACTACGCCGAGAAGGCCTGCCGGCTCATCGTGCGCATCGCCCGGGCGCATGGCATGAAGCAGGTGGTCATCACCTGCAATCCCGACAACCTCGCGTCCAAGCGTACCATCGAACGGCTCGGTGCGCAGCTCGAAAGCATTGTGGACATCCCGCCCGGCAATGAGATGTACAGGTACGGTGACCGGCAGAAGTGCCGTTTCATTTGGGAGGTGCCGGAACAGGACTGAGGTGCCGGAGCTGGACTGATTTGCCGGCGCTGGACTGAGGTGCCGGAGCTGGACTGATTTGCCGGCGCAGGCGGGCGGCTGCGGGGCTCACGCTTCCGCGGCCAGCATCAGTTCGCCAACGCGGTAGACGTCCCCTGCGCCCATGGTCAGCACAAGGTCTCCTTCGCAAAGGCCCTCGGCCGCCATCCTTGCCGCTTCCGGGAACGAGGCGGCGTACCGGGCGTCGCCGCCGCAGGCGTTGATGCCTTCGACGAGGTCGCGCGCGTGCACCTGCCCCAGATCGGGTTCCCGCGCCGCGTAGATGTCAACGAGGAGGGTGCGGTCGGCCATCGCCAGGGCCTTGGCGAACTCGGGCAGCAGCTTGCGCGTGCGCGTGTAGGTGTGCGGCTGGAACACGCAGACGATGCGGCCTCGGGTGAGGGCGCGTGCCGTCGCGAGGTTGACCTCGACGGCCGTGGGATGATGCGCGTAATCGTCAATCAGCGTCGCGCCGCGGACCGTGCCCTTGATTTCAAACCGGCGGCCGGTTCCGGTGAAATGCGACAGCCCGTCCGCCACGGCATCGGCCGCCAGACCGGCGCGGTGCGCCAGTGCGAAGCAGCCGAGCGCATTGGACGCATTGTGCGCTCCCGGCACGCAGAGGCGCACCGTGGCGAGCCGCTCGGTGCCGAGCACGACGTCGAAGCGTCCGCAGCCGGATTCGTAGGAGATGTTCTCCGCCCTGTACAGCGCCACCGGCAGGGACGCGCCCGCCATGCCGGCATCCGCGGCCTGCAGGGCGTAGGCGGCATAGGGGCGGTCGATGCGCGACAGCAGGCTGCGGCAGCCGGCATCGTCGAGATTGAGCACCAGCTCGCCGTCCGCCGCGATGTTGCGCGTATAGGCGGCAAACGAGTCGAGGATGTCGTCCAGATCCCGGAAGAAGTCGAGATGGTCCGCCTCGATGTTCAGAATGAGCGCGTGTGTCGGGAAAAAACCGTGATAGCTGTTCTTGTATTCGCATGCCTCCATCAGGAAGGTGCTGCGGCCACCGATGCGCGTGTTGCCGCCGATGAGGGGGAGCACGCCGCCGATGTGGATCGTGGGGTCGGTGCCGGCATCAAGAAGCACGCTGGCGAGCATGCCCGTGCTGGTGGTCTTGCCGTGGGTGCCAGAAATGGCGTAGTTGCGGTCATAGCCCAGGGCGAGCTGGCCGAGGAAATGGCCGCGGTCCATGCAGGCGATGCCCCTTTGCCGGGCTTCGAGCAGCTCCGGGTTGTCGGATGCGATGGCGGCCGTGTAGACGACCAGGGTCTGACTGCCGATGCAGGCGGCATCATGCGGCACGGTGATCGTGGCGCCCAGGGCGCGCAGTTCGTGGACGACGCCGCTTTCGGCGCGGTCCGAGCCTGTGACCGGGATGCCCCGGTCGAGCAGGATGCGTGCCAGGCCGCTCATGCTGATGCCGCCGATGCCGATGAAATGGACCGGCCCATGGCCGATGATGTGGTCGAGCGCGTGGTGCATGGAAGCCTCCGTCGTGGTTGGCGGCCGGCGGTGCGGGACGTTGCCCGGGACGGCCGCGTTTGCCCTCCCATTATACATGCCCGGGCGGAATCCCGAAAGGCGCTCGGGTCGCGGACGACGTGCCATCCGCTTCCATCCGAGTGGGGCGGATGGAAGCGATTCGGCGGGAGAACCGGGAAAATGTATGAAAATATGGAATGCAAGGTTTGTTTTTTTGTCAACTTGCTATATAATGATCCCAACAACGATCCGCACACCCCTTGACATGCAGCCGTGACATCATAAAAGTACGGAGGGAATCGCGACATGGAGATTACGGACATCCGGATTCGCAAGGTCGAAGCCGAAGGGAAGATGAAGGCGGTTGTATCCGTCACATTCGACAATGAGTTTGTCGTGCACGACATCAAGATCATCGAGAGTCAGGGCGGCCTTTTCATCGCCATGCCAAGCCGCAAGACGCCGACCGGCGAGTTCCGCGACATCGCCCACCCCATCAACGCCGACTCGCGCAACAAGGTCCAGTCGGCCATCCTGGTCAAGTATCAGACGATGCTTGCCGAAGAGGAGTCCTTCGAGGACGTGCAGGAAGGCTGATCACGGCTGCCGGGGTTGCGGACAGATTACAGACAGGAACCAGGACGGGGGAGCCTTCCGGTACGGCCGGAACGGTTCCTTTCGTTTTCTCATTCCCGTTCCTGCGAGGCGGGGGGCGCACTTGCCAATCCGCCCCGCGATATGGGAAAATGGCAGGGGGTTCGGACGAACCCGACAAACGGCAGACCCGCCCATCCCATGGAATGGAGCGGGTTGTCGGCATGGGAGGATGTACCCGATGGGTGAGTTGACAACGGTGATCCTGGCAGCCGGTGCGGGCACGCGCATGAAGTCGGAGCGCGCGAAGGTGGCGCACGAGGCGGCGGGTCTGCCGCTTCTGGGCTGGGTGCTCAAGGCGGCGGATGCGGCGGGATCCGGACGGAACATCGTTGTGGTGGGACACCGTGCCGAGGAGGTGCGTGCCCTCGTGCCCGAAGGCACAATCCTGGCCATGCAGGCCGAACGGCTTGGAACGGGTCATGCCGTGATGTGCGCCGCCGAAGCGGTCGGAAGCCTCGAAGGCACCGTGCTCGTGTTGTGCGGCGACACGCCGCTGCTGACCGGCGCCACGCTCTCGGCCGCCTGTGAGGCGCACAGCAAAGACCGGAACGCGGTGACGGTCCTGACCGCCGAAATGGCCGACCCCACGGGCTACGGACGCATCCTGAGGGCGGACGACGGCGCCGTGCTCGGCATCGTCGAGCACAAGGACGCAAGCGAAGCGCAACGGGCCATTTGCGAGATCAACACGGGCGTATTCGTCTACGAGGCGCACGCGCTTCTCGAGGCGCTGCCCCTGCTGCAGAACGACAACAGCCAGGGGGAATACTACCTGACGGACGCGCTGGCGCTCATCGCCGCGCGCGGCGGCCGCGTCGGCGCCTGGCGGGTCGCCGATCCCACGGAAACGCTTGGCATCAATGACCGGGCGCAGCTGGCCGCAGCCGAGACCGTATTGCTGGCACGCATCCGCGAGCGCCACATGAAGGCGGGCGTCACCTTCCGGCTGCCGGAGACGACCTGGATCGCCGAGGACGTCAAGATCGGCGAGGACGCCACCATCCTGCCCGGCTGCGTGCTCGAGAAGGGAACCGTCATCGGTTCCGGCTGCGTGATCGGACCGAACAGCCGCATTGCCGCCTCGACCATCGCGGACGGCGTGCATGTCGCGAACTCCGTCGTGACCGAATCGGAAGTCGGCGAAGCGACAAAGGTGGGGCCTTTCGCGTACCTGCGGCCGGGCAGCCGTGTCGGCCGTCATGTCAAGATCGGCGATTTCGTCGAAATCAAGAAGTCCGTCATCGGCGATGACACCAAGATCTCCCATCTGGCCTATGTGGGGGACGCCGAGGTCGGCCAGCGCGTCAACCTCAGCTGCGGTGTGGTGGTCAGCAACTACGACGGGCGCAGGAAATACAAGACCGTCATCGGCGACGATGCCTTCATCGGGTGCAACACCAATCTGGTTGCACCGGTCGAGGTCCGCGAGCATGCCTACATCGCCGCCGGCTCCACCATCACCGAGGAGGTGCCCGCGTACGCGCTGGGCATCGCCCGCTGCCGGCAAACCGTCAAGGAGGACTGGGTCCGCCGCAAGGGGTTGGACAAGCCCAAGGCGTAAGCGTCACGCATGCGCGCAGCCGGACGGACGGCACGGCATGACAGCGGCCGAAGGGAGCCAAAGACCATGAACCTGCACGGCAAGAACATCAAGATATTCGCCGGAAACGCCAACCGTCCCCTTGCCGAGGAGATCGCCGCCCGCATCGGACTGCCGCTGGGGGCCGCATCGGTCGGCCGTTTCAGCGACGGCGAGACGGCCGTCACCATCAACGAGGTGGTGCGGGGCTCGGATGTGTTCATCATCCAATCGACCTGCATGCCAGTCAACGACAACCTCATCGAGCTGCTGCTGCTCATCGATGCCTGCCGCCGGGCTTCAGCCGGGCGCATCACGGCCGTCATGCCCTACTTCGGATATGCGCGCCAGGATCGCAAGGCAGCTGCCCGTGATCCCATATCGGCCAAGGTCGTCGCCAATCTCATCACCGTCGCAGGCGCGGACCGCGTTCTGACGATGGACCTGCACGCACCCCAGCTGCAGGGTTTCTTCGACATCCCGGTGGACCATCTCGTGGGGCAGCGCATCCTCGCGCGGCATTTTCTCGAGCGCTTTTCCGACCAGATGGACGACATCGTCGTCGTGTCGCCCGACATCGGCAGTGTCGCCCGCTGCCGCAAGTTCGCGGAGAACCTCGACGTGCCGCTGGCGATCATCGACAAGCGCCGGCCGAAGGCGAATGTGTCCGAAATCATGAACATCATCGGCGATGTGCGCGACCGGCGGGTCATTCTTGTCGACGACCTCATCGATACGGGCGGCACCATCGTCAACGCGGCGAACGCACTGGCGGAAATCGGCGCCATCGAGGTGCACGCGTGCTGCACGCATGCGGTGCTTTCGGGACCGGCGATCGAGCGCATCCGCCATTCCGCCATCCGCGAGCTGGTGACGCTCAACACGATTCCGCTCTCGGATGCGCGCACACTGCCCCAGATCCGCGTCCTCTCGGTGGCGGATGTCTTTGCCGAGGCGATCGAGCGAATCTACGGGGAGCTTTCGATTTCCACGATCTTCACGCAGCAGTGAGCGGCCGGCACACCGGAAGGAACCGGCGCCGCTCCGGACCGCATCGATTGGAGGACCCCACATGCACATCGTGGCCGGCCTGGGCAACCCGGGCGCCCCCTATGCCAACACCCGACACAATGTCGGCTTCGACGCGGTCGACCATCTGGCGGCCGAATACCGCATCGTCATGAACAAGGTCAAGCACAAGGCGCTGGTGGGGGAAGGCGTGATTCAGGGGGAGCGGGTCCTTCTGGTCAAGCCGCAAACCTATATGAACCTGTCCGGCGATGCTTTGCATGAAATTCTTCATTTTTACAAGGTGCCTCCGGCGCAGCTTGTGGTCATCTATGACGACATCGACCTGCCGGTCGGCAAGCTCCGCATCCGCCCCGCCGGCAGTGCCGGCACGCACAACGGCATGCGTTCCATCCTCTCCCGCATCGGGACGGAGGCGTTTCCACGCGTGCGGATCGGTGTCGGAAAACCTCCGGCGGGCTGGGCGCTGGCGGACTTTGTCCTGTCGCGCTTCTCTGCCGAGGAGCGCAAGCGCATCGACGAGGTCGTGGAGCGCGTCACCGCCGCCATACCCGCCGTCCTGACCGCCGGCGCGGAAGCCGCCATGGCCAAGTACAACGGGTAACCCGGACCGAACGCGTTTCACCGCGCCGCTGCGCAGCGCGGCCAAGTACAACGGGTAACCCGGACCGAACGCGTCTCACCGCGCCGCCACATGCCACCGAAGGAGTCGTTATGGGTCTCTCCACCGAATTGATGCGGGGCTATGCAAAGGTCCGCGAGCTGACGGGGTCGCTGCGTGCCGGCGAGGATCTCGAAGTCACCGGCCTGTCCGACACGCAGCTGCGCCACCTGTGCCACGTGCTGCTCCACGAGACCGGAAGGCGCGGCATCTACGTCGCCTGGAACGAGATGCAGGCCCGCAAGGCGATAGACGATTTCCGCCATTTTCTTGGCGAGGATGCCGTGTTCCTGCCCAACCGCGAGGTCATGCTCTATGATGTTTCCGCACGCAGCTTCGAGCAGACGCACGGGCGCGTGCAGGCGTTGGAACGCCTGCTTTCGGGCGACTGCCGCATGCTGGTCACCTCGGCGGAGGCCCTGCTGCATCCCCTGACGCCGCCAGACCGTTTCCGTTCGTTGTCGCTGATGCTGGAACCCGGGATGTCGATGCCGATCGGGGACCTTGCCGCCCGCCTGACGGAAATGGGTTACGAACGGGAGGAGAAGGTCGAGGGACCGGGGCAGTATGCCGTCCGGGGCGGCATCCTCGACCTCTTCGCCATCGGAGCCGACCTGCCCTGCCGCATCGAGTTCTTCGATATCGAGATCGATTCGATGCGCTACTTTTCACCGGAGTCACAGCGTTCGGTCGAACGGGCCGAGCGGCTGCCCGTGCATCCCGCCCGTGAAGTGCTGTATGCCCGCGACGAGGTGCCGGCGATTGCACGGCGGCTGCGCGAGGATCTCGAGCGCACCCTGCCGAAGCTGCCGCCCGAGCATCGGGACGCCCTCAAGCGCAACATCTCGGGCTACATCGACAAGCTGACCGACAGCCACTGGTTCACCGGGGCCGACAAGTTCATTCCCTACATGCTGCCCGATGCGGCGACCCTGTTCGACTATGTCGGGGAGGGGAGCGTCGTATTCCTCGAGGATCCCGCGCGTGCCGCCGAACGCATGGAGAACGAGCGGGACGATCATTTCCGTCTGTGCGAAACCCTGATGGAGAAGGGCATGCTGCTGCCGGGCAGCTATCGGCTGCACCACGACCAGCAGACGCTGCTCGATGCGACCGCACGCTGCCATCTGGTTTCCTTCCGGCCCTTCGACGCTCCGGAGGGTCTTTCCGGCGGCGTTTCACTGCGGGGTCGGCCCCAGCGGGCCCTTCGCATTCCCGGGTTGACGCTTGCGCCGTATGCAGGCCATCTCGAACTGCTCGTCGAGGACATCCGCAAGTGGGCGGACCGCGGCATGAGGACGGTCGTGCTGGCCGCCACGCCCGAGCGGGTCAAGCGACTCGCGGAGGAGCTGGCCGCCGGCGGGACCCCGGTGGCGGCCCGGCCGGACACGGCCTGGGGTGACCAGTCCGCCGCAACCCTGGAGCTGTTCGACGAGACGAAGGTGCGTCACGGACAGGATCCATTCTCGGGAAAAAGCGTGCTGGTTGCGGTCGGTGCGCTCCAGAACGGCTTTCAGTATCCGGAGCTGTTCCTTTCGGTCGTCTGCGAGAGCGACATCGAATCGGGCCGCGCCCGCAAGGGACGGTCGCGCAAGGGTGCCCAGGGACAAAAAATCGCCGCGTTCACCGACCTCAAGCCGGGTGACTTCGTCGTGCACCAGACACACGGCATCGGCCAGTACATCGGACTGGACCAGCTCACGGTGGACGGCGTGCGCCGCGACTACCTCAAGATCGCGTACAAGGACGGCGGCTCGCTGTTCATTCCGTCGACGAGCATGGACCTCATCCAGAAGTACATCGGCTCCGAGGGCCGCGAGCCGCGGCTGAACAAGCTCGGCGGCCAGGAGTGGGGCAAGGCCAAGGCCCGCGTCCGCGAGTCGCTCAAGGAGCTGGCGGGGCAGCTCATCAAGCTGCAGGCCGAGCGCCAGGCGCGGCAGGGGCATGCCTTCGCGCCCGACAGCAGCTGGCAGCGGCAGTTCGAGGACATGTTCCCCTTCGAGGAGACACCCGACCAGCTCAAGTGCATCGAGGAGATCAAGCGCGACATGGAGGCCCCCACCGTCATGGACCGCCTGCTGTGCGGCGACGTGGGCTACGGCAAGACGGAGGTGGCCCTGCGGGCGGTGTTCAAGGCCGTCATGGACGGAAAGCAGGTCGCCTTCCTCGTGCCGACGACCGTGCTTGCAGCCCAGCATTTCGAGAACTTCAAGAAACGGTTTGCGGGCTTTCCGGTGCGGGTGGAGATGCTCAGCCGGTTCAAGACCGACGCCGAGCACCGGCAGGTGGTGCGCGACCTGCGCAGCGGCCGCTGCGACGTGCTGGTCGGCACGCACATGATCCTGGCCGAGTCGGTGCAGTTCAAGAACCTGGGCCTGCTGGTCATCGACGAGGAGCAGCGCTTCGGCGTCGAGCACAAGGAAACCATCAAGCTGCGGTACCCGGACGTGGACCTGCTGACCCTGTCCGCCACGCCGATTCCCCGCACGCTCAACATGTCGCTCTCTGGCATCCGCGAAATCAGCACCATCGAGGATCCGCCGCTGGAGCGCTACCCCGTGCAGACCTACGTGCTGGAGTATCGCGACGACATCATCCGCGACGCGATCGCCCGCGAAATGGCCCGCGGCGGGCAGGTGTTCTATCTGTTCAACCGTGTGCGGGGCATCGCCCAGCGCGTGCATGCCATCCAGGCGCTCGCGCCGGAGGCGCGCATCGCCCATGCCCACGGACAGATGGGGGAGCGGGAGCTCGAGCGCATCATCACCGCCTTCCAGGAAAAGGAGATGGACGTGCTCGTCTGCACGACGATCATCGAGTCCGGCATCGACATGCCCAATGTCAACACCATCCTCGTGGAGGATTCCGACCGCCTGGGCCTTGCCCAGCTGTACCAGCTCCGCGGCCGGGTCGGCCGATCGAACCGGCTGGCCTACGCATACCTCACCTACCGGCAGGACAAGGTGCTCAACGAGATCGCCGAAAAGCGGCTCAAGGCCATCCGGGAGTTCACGGAGTTCGGTTCCGGCTTCAAGATCGCGATGCGCGACCTGCAGATCCGCGGGGCGGGCAACCTGCTGGGCGCGGAGCAGCACGGGCATCTCGAGACCGTGGGCTACGACATGTACCTGCGGCTGCTGGAAGAGGCCGTGTCCGAGCTGCGCGGAGACGACACGCCCAGGCGGGTCACCGATGTCACGATCGAGTTCCCGGCCAGCGCCTACCTCGACAGCGGCTACATCCAGGAGGAGGACCAGCGCATCGACATGTACAAGACCATCGCCGGCATCGCCTCCGAGGGCGACCTGGCCGATGTGCGCGACGAGCTGATCGACCGGTACGGCGACATCCCGCCTGAAACGCTCCGCCTGCTGGACATCGCGTTCATCCGCAACCTCGCGTCCGCCTGCGGCCTCACTTCGGTCAAGGATCGCGGCCAGCTGGTCGAGCTGGTGTTCGCCGAAGGCTTCAGCCTGCCGCTGGATCGGATCGGCGCGCTGATGAACCAGTGGAAGGGTAGGCTGATGTTCTCGGCCGGGAGGCACCCCTACCTGTCGTTCAAGGTGCGGGAAGACGCGCCGGATGCCTTGTTGGGCAATATTAAGATTCTATTACAGGGACTGCAAAAATTGAAGTTCTGAGCGGCTTTGCATTATAATGAAGTTCATCCGGGCTTTTGCGGCTTTTGTCGTGAAAAGCCCTTTATAAAGGGGATTGACGAAATGGCAGCGAACAAAGGGGTAGGCCGGGATGCCCGCCGGACGGCAAGACGCGAGGCGCGCCTCGAGGACAAGATGGAGCGTTTCGGCACAAAGAAGGCCCCCCTTCTTTCCCCAAAGGGCAGGAACATCCTGCTGCTCGTGCTTGCCGGCATGCTCGTGGTCCTGCTCGGTGCATGGCTGTTCACAGACAGCCAGAGCTTCGTGGCCAAGGTCGACGGGCGCCGCATCCGCAATGATGAATACCAGTACTTCCTCAAGCTCCAGCAGAGCGAGGTCGAGTCGAGGGAAGGCCTGACAGCCAAGACAGACGAGGAACGCAAGGCCTACTGGGCGCAGGATGCCGTCGGCGGCGAGAACCCCATTCTCAGCGCGAAGAACGCCGCGCTCGACAATGCGAAGGAATATGCCATCCAACTGCAGAAGGCCAGGGACATGGGCCTATCCGTCGATGAAACCATCCGAAAGAACGTCGAAACGCGCATTGCCGGCATCAAGGAAAGCCTGGGCGATTCGTTCGCTTCAAATCTGGAGGGCATGGGACTGACCGAGGCACGCTATACCGATATCCTGCGAAACTACCACCTCATCGAGAATTTCCGGACCCGGTATCTGGCTGAGAACTACAAGGCCGCCGAGATCACGGATGATGCCGTCAAGGCGCTTTATGAGAAGGATCCGAATGCCTATGACAGTGTCTCCACCCGCATTCTCTATCTTGCCAAGACGAATGCGGAGGACAACACGGCACTTGACGAGGCGACCATCGCCCAGAAGAAGAAGCTTGCCGAGTCGCTGCTCGAACGCATCAAGGCAGGCGGGGACATGGAGACCCTGGTCAAGGAGAACTCCGACAACGAGTCCGCCAAGGAAGACGGCGGCATGCAGGATTTCACCTACAGCATGCAGCCCTACATGCCCGAAGTGGTGGACTGGGCTTTTGCCGCGAAGACCGGCGAGGCCGGCATCGTCGACACAACCTACGGCCTGTTTGTGATGCGCGTCGAGAAGCGCACCGGGTACGATGACGCGAAGGAAGGCATCCGGAGCGATCTGGCGAGCCAGGCGGAACAGGCATTCTACAATGCCGCGCTGGACGGCTGGATGAAGGAACCGCAGTACAATGTCGTCCTCAAGGAAAGAATCTTCGAGAAGTTCACCATCAGGTAAGCAGCCGCACGGCGGCGCAAGCTGATCGGAAAGCCCGGGGGATTGCCGCGTGTCATGACACATGACATGGGCAATCCCCTTTGTGTTCCCAGTGCCGGAAACGGCGATGAATCACGCGCATCAAGCCGGAAAAGGCAACAAAAAAACGTACATCGCTGTACGTTTTTGCGTGCCTTCTGTCTTGCGGTCCTGGACTCGACTCACTTCTTCGCGGCATTGAATGCCTTCATGAGCTGGGCCTTCTTCCGGGAGGCGGCGTTCTTGTGGATCAGGTTCTTGGAAGCAGCCTGGTCGACCTTGCGGATGGTCTCCTGCAGCTGTTCCGCTGTCGTCGGATTGGCAGATGCAATCGCTTCGCGGAAGTTGCGCAGCGTCGTCTTCAATTCGGACTTCTTCACGCGGTTCTGGGCATTCTTGGCCTTGGTGACCTTGACCCGCTTGATGGCTGATTTGATGTTCGGC
Source organism: Bacillota bacterium (assembly GCA_023440865.1). Classification (GTDB taxonomy): domain Bacteria; phylum Bacillota; class Clostridia; order DSM-8532; family DSM-8532; genus JAEWSN01. The sequence continues at coordinate 21,484 of JAEXRM010000024.1, read as the reverse complement.
ACGTATTTCACCTCCTGGTTGCATAATCCTTCAGTTGCTGAACCGGCCCGTCGGACTGCCGTTGGCCGTCTTCGGAAAAAGCACGAAGGAATCCGTGACCGGATTCGTGGTCAGCACATAGAATGATAGCACAGCGAACCCACGGAACGCAAGCCTTTTCAACACCGGATACGATGGCGGAGCACAGGCCGCATGGTGTATGATGGTGTCAGTCCAGCGCCGGCTCAGCATGCCGGCGGGCGTGCCCCGCATGTGTGCCGGCAGGCCGTGTGCGCAGAAGAAAGAGAGACGATGCAAGACCGCAACCAAAGACAAGCCGCCGCGTCCCGGACGCCGAGACGCACAACGGAAGCCCCCGCGCGCGCCGCGCGTTATCGACTCCGCAATCCCGCCCGCTTCATCCGCCGCATCGGCACGCTGCTGCTGCTCGCGATCGCCGTCTGGCTGGCCTCGCGTGCCTTTGCGTCTCCCGAACCCGCAATGATCGGTGAAGCGGCCTCCCCGACTGCCACAGCCGTTGTGCCGACGCCTGCGGGCAAGCCCGCGCCGACACCCACACCTTCTCCACCCCCGGCCGGTACGGCGTGGACAAACCTGCTGGTGGTCATGGACGCGGGCCATGGCGGCCGTGACCCCGGCACCGTGTCGCCGGATGAAACCCTTCATGAGAAGGCGATCACGCTCGATGTCGCACAACGATGCGCGGCCGCGCTCGAGGCGGCCGGCGTGCCGGTGCGGATGACCCGGGAGGAGGACGTCGAGCTCGCCCCCACCGTCAAGGCCGATCTCCGGGCACGCAGCGACATCGCCAACCAGGCGGAGGCAACCCTGTTCGTGAGCATCCATGTCAACAGCCTTGAACTGACACAACGCGGCGCTGCCGGCGTGTATGGCCTGGAGGCCTATTATCAGGACAAGGAAAACCTGTTTGCCGGACTCACGGACAAACTGTTCGCAGAAACGGTCGGCGCACGGGTCGCCGAGTCGACCGGCCAGCCGCTCAACGGGGTCATCCGGCGGGGGCTGTCCGTGCTCTCCGGCACGGACATGCCCGGCGTGCTGCTCGAGATCGGATACCTGTCCAACGCCGAAGACCGGATGCGCATGCAGGACGCAACCTACTGCGACCAGGTGGCGGACGGGGTGGCGCGCGCCGTGCTCGAAGCCGTCGGCCGACTCCGGCAGGAGGACCGCAACGGCGTGCGCCAGGTGCTCCGCAATCTTCCCGGATATCCTGGCAATCCGTTCGGTGCGACTCCGGAACCGACCCCGGGTGCGGAAGAATCTCCGGAAGGCCCAGGCGGGGATCCGGCGGAAGGATCCCTGCCGGACAGTGCGGATGAGGCCCGGCATCCACTTTCCCGACAATCACAGGATGGAGGCGCGACATGAGCGGAATGAACGAGCGCGATAGGCTGCTGTGGCTGCAGGCCGAGCTTGAGAAGCATGCCTGGCTGTATCATGTGATGGATGCGCCGCAAATCAGCGACGAGGCGTACGATGCGATGATGCGCGAGCTGCGCGGGCTGGAGGAACGCCATCCCGACCTTGCCGGGGCCGACTCGCCGACCCGTCGCATCGGAGGCAAGCCGTCCGGGGACTTTGCGAAGGTGATCCACGCCGTCCGCATGGAGAGCCTCAATGACGTGTTCGAACGGGAGGAGGTCGATGCCTTTCTCACCCGTGTGGCGGAAGTCGTCGGCGATGATGTGGCGTATGTGGTGGAACGCAAGGTCGACGGGCTTTCCGTATCTCTCGAGTACGAGGATGGACGGTTCGTGCGCGGCTCCACGCGCGGCGACGGGGACGAAGGGGAGGATGTGACGGCGAATCTGAGGACCATCCCGGGCATCCCGCTTCGTTTGCCCGTTTCAGGAAGCGCGGCGGCGCAGGCGGGCGACATGGCCGTGGTTCCTGCGTATCTGGAGGTGCTCGGCGAGGTGTTCATGTCCAAGGCCGATTTCCTGGCGTTGAACGAACACCAGGAGGCCTTCGGCGAGAAGGTGTTCGCGAACCCGCGGAACGCTGCCGCCGGATCGCTTCGGCAGCTCGACCCGGCCGTGACGGCGCGGCGCAGGCTCGACCTGATCGCGTTCAACATCCAGCAGATCCGCATGAAGGCGGGGGAGGCGCCGTTCTCGACGCACGCGGCCTCGCTGGCATACCTCACCTCGCTCGGTTTCCGTGCCAGCGAGGGGTGGCGCCTGTGCCGCGATGGCACGTCCATCTGGCAGGCCATCACGGAGATCGGCGAGAACCGCGGGGATCTGTCGCATGAGATCGACGGTGCCGTCGTCAAGGTCGACCGCTTCGACCAGCGCCAGCTGCTTGGATCCACCAGCAAGGCGCCACGCTGGGCCATCGCGTACAAGTATCCGGCGGAGATGAAGCAGACACGGCTTGTGGACATCGCCATCCAGGTGGGCCGCACCGGCGTCCTGACCCCGAACGCCGTGCTCGAGCCCGTCCGCATCGCCGGCTCCACGGTCGCCCGTGCGACGTTGCACAACGGCGACCTCATCCGTGAGAAGGACATCCGCATCGGCGACACTGTCTGGATCCGCAAGGCGGGAGACATCATCCCCGAGGTTGTCGGGGTGGTGCACGAGGCGCGGCCCGCGGACGCGGTGCCGTATGAAATGCCCGAGTCCTGCCCGGTCTGCGGTGCGCCGGCCTTCCGAGAGGAAACGGAGTCCGCCCTGCGCTGTTCGGGCATCTCCTGTCCGGCACGCCTGTTCCGGAGCCTCGTGCATTTCGCCTCGCGCGACGCGATGAACATCGAGGGTCTCGGACCCGCGCTGGTGGAACAACTGCTGGCGAAGGGACACATCCGCGACATTGCCGACCTGTATGAACTGCGGCTGCACCGCGAGGTGCTCGAGGGGCTGGAGGGGTGGGGCGCCAAGTCGGCCGAGAACCTGCTCGCCGCCATCGAACGGTCGAAGGATGCCGGCGTCGCGCGGCTGCTGTTCGGTTTGGGCATCCGCCATATCGGTGCGAAGGCCGGGAAGACACTGGCGGCCCATGTGGGCGACATGGAGCGCATCCGGTCGCTGACACACGAGGAAATCATGGCCTTGCCGGACTTCGGACCGCGCATGGCGGAGAGCCTGTTCGCAGCGCTGCGGCAGGACCAGACCGTTCGGATGCTCGACCGGCTGCGCGCCGAGGGCCTGAAATGGTCCGAGCCCGTGACGGCAGGCCGTTCGGGCCCGCTCGACGGCAAAACGTTCGTCCTGACGGGCACATTGCCGGGCATGGGGCGGAACGAGGCGGCGGCGCTCATCGAGGCCGCCGGCGGCAAGACAAGCGGCAGCGTCTCGAGGAAGACCGATTTCGTGCTGGCCGGCGAGGAGGCCGGCAGCAAGCTGGAAAAGGCGCAGGCGCTGGGCGTGCCCGTGATCTCGCTCGAGGAGCTGCGCCGGATGCTCGCGTGACCTGCCGTGCAAGGCACGGGTGATGGCCGGTTCGTCTGTCCCACGAAGAACACCGCATCGCATTATGGTATAATGAATGGCGGACCATCCGCGATCCGCATTCCGCCCGCGTGCAGGGCGGCAAGGGGGAAGGCAGTGAACGAGGCTGACAAGCGCAGCAAAATCCGCATCACAGTCGATGCGCTCCGGGAAGGCATGGTCATCGCCGAACCGGTCATGAACAGCTACGGCGCGGTCGTGGCCTGGCAGGACACGCCGCTGGATGCAGCATTGATCCATCGTCTCCGGATCATGGGCATCCCCTGGCTGCTGGTCTACATCACCGAGGACGTCCAGGCCTTCAGTCCGGAGGCGCGTGCCCAATGGGAGCGGGCAGTCGCGGTGGAGGCGTTCCAGCGCAGCTACGAGGAGGAGTCGGCGGCATTCAAGGATGTCTTTCTGTCGATCTCCGAGGGAGGGCAGCTGGAGCTGGAGAAGACGGACGCCATCGTCGGCAGTGTGCTGGCAATGCAGAACGATGCAAGCCAGATCGTGGACTGCGTCATGCAGGTGCGCTCGATCGACGAGTACACCTACCATCATTGCGTGAACGTTTCCATGCTCGCGATGATGATCGGCCGGTGGATGCGCATGCCCGAGCAGGACCTGCCCGCACTGGTCAGGGCCGGCTTGCTGCATGATGTGGGGAAGGGACGCGTCCCGCTGGCGATCCTCAACAAGCCCGGGTCACTCGATGAGGGCGAGCGGGCGGAAATGAAGCGGCATGCCGAGTACGGATATCAGATCCTGCGCCAGACGCCGGGGGTGAGCCCCGAAGTGGCCGTGGCGGTCCTGACCCACCACGAGCGCGAGGACGGATCCGGTTACCCGCTCGGCCTGATGGCCGACAAGCTGTCCCTTCATGCGAAGATTCTCGCCATCGCGGACGTGTTTGACGCCATGACCGCCAACCGCACCTACCGCCGGCACGAACCCGTCTTCCGCGTGTTCGACCTGATGCAGAACGGCAGCTTCGGCCAGCTCGATCCGATTGTGCTGGAGGTATTCCTCACCAACATCACCCACTATTATGTGGGCAGGAAGGTGAAACTGTCGGATGAAAGCGTGGGCGAGGTCATCTTCATGAACCGGATGAACTTCTCCCGCCCGGTGCTTCAGACCGACAGGGGCTTTGTCGACCTGATGGCGGACAGGGGGCTGTCCATCGTCGATCTGGCCTGAGCCGGTACTGGAGGATGATGCATGAAACAACACCGGAGCCTGCTGTTCGTCGTGCTGATGTTTTTCGGCATCATGCTCGTGATGCAGTTCCGCACCGTCATGGAGAGCGGATCCGCCTCCGGCCCGAGCGCGCGTGAGCTCGCCCAGACGCTTGAGTCCGAAAGGGAAACCGGCAGGCAGCTGCTTGAAACGCTATCCGCGCTCGAATCGGACTATGGCAGCCGGCTGCGGCGGTTGGGAGAGGACGAGGGCGACCAGGCGTTCCGCGACTTGCTCGCCCAGCGGAACGAGGCATTCTTCCAGGCGGGCCTGATCGATGTCAGGGGAGGCGGCGTTGTGCTGACCCTCAACGACGCGGCCGTTTCCGGAGACCTGGCCATCGAGGATTACATCATACACGATTCCGACGTGTTCACCCTGCTCAACGAGCTGCGCATGGCGGGCGCGGAGGCCATCTCCATCAATGGCGAGCGTGTGCTTGCCATGACAAAGACGGTTTGCGCGGGGCCGACGATTCTCATCAACCAGAGCCGATACCCGGTTCCCTTCGAGTTCAAGGCGATCGGAGATCCGCAGCGGCTGTACGACGCGCTTGAGAACAGTGAGTCCATCGGCATCCTGAGGCTGTACGACATCCGCGTGGATATCCGGATGGAGCCGGAGATCACGATCGGCCGCTATCGGCTGTACGACACCCTGAACGATCTGATGACGGGGCTGGAGGTGGTGAACCCATGAAAACGGGAAAGGTGCTGGCGCTGACCCTGGTGTGCCTGGTGATGGGCATCACCGTCGCGTGGCAGTTCGGCAGCGTGAAGGCCAACACCCAGATCGCCAGCTTCGAGAAGAAGAAGGTGTCGGAGCTGGTGGAGGACATCCTGCAGGAGCGCAGCAACAACGAGAAGCTGCAGCTGCGCATCAACGCGCTGCAGCAGGAGCTCGAGGCATTCGATTCGGAGGAGAAGGTCGACCAGAATGCCATCGACCAGATGAAGCGCGACCTCAAGGCCGCGCGTGTTGTTGCGGGGCTCGAGACCGTCAAGGGAAGCGGTCTTGCGATCGAACTTGACGCGGGTGGCGACCGCGTCATCGAGGACCGGCACATGCTCGAGCTGATCAACGAGCTGCGTGCCTCGGACGTGCAGGCGATGTCCATCAACGACGAGCGGATTGTCGCCACCAGCGAAATCCGCAAGGCCGGCCGCTATCTCATGGTCAATGGCCGCCAGCTCGTCACCCCCTACACGGTCAAGGCGATCGGCGATCCGAAAAAAATGGAGAATTCCCTGCGTCTGCTGGGCGGCATCCTGGAGAAGTTCGGCCTGTACGAGTTCAAGGTGACCCTCACTCCGTCGGACAGCATCATCATTCCGGCAGTCCGCGATGATGGCACGGTGTTGCGCACGAACCTGCTGACCCCCACAGAGTAGTGCGCCGGAAGGACATTCCCTGCGCTTTTCCGAAAAGAATGGCGAGTTTGGACATTGTTTTCGGAAATCCATCGAGCAGGTTGGGTCCTTCCAAGCACAGTGCGCCGGAAGCACATCACGATCAGACACGCACACCTGCGCAGGCCGCGGAGCGGCCTGCCGGATCGGAGACTGGATGGATACGGTAGTGGAACGTCTGGTGCAGCTGGACGATGTGGAACAGGCCATGAACGTGTTCGGCATGGCCGACCTTCACCTGCGGCTGGTGGAAGACCTGCTCAACGTCAAGGTGATGGCGCGCAATGAGGAAATGCGGGTCACGGGCTTCGAGAGCGCCGCGGACATGGCGGCCGACGTGCTGGGACGGCTGGTGGAGACGGCGCGGCGGGGGGATGCGGTCACCGAGCAGCAGGTCCGCTACTACATCGGACTGGCCGCGGATCCCGAGAGCCTGCACGGCGGCGATCTGCCATCGGACCTTGTCTGCGTCACCTACCGCGGCAAGCCGCTCAAGTGCAAGACCTTCGGCCAGAAGCACTATGTGGAGGAAATCCGGCGCAATCCCATCGTGTTCGGCATCGGCCCCGCCGGAACGGGCAAGACGTTCCTTGCGGTCGCGATGGCCGTCAAGGCGTTCCGAGAGAAGCAGGTTTCGCGCATCATCCTCACGCGGCCGGCCGTCGAGGCGGGCGAACGGCTCGGCTTCCTTCCCGGGGATCTGCAGAACAAGGTCGATCCATACCTGCGGCCTCTCTATGACGCGCTCTACCACATCATGGGCCCGGAAACCTACCAGACCCATCTCGAACGGGGCATCATCGAGGTGGCGCCCCTGGCCTACATGCGCGGCCGCACGCTCGACGAGGCCTTCATCATCCTCGACGAGGCGCAGAACACCACACCCGAGCAAATGAAGATGTTCCTCACGCGCATCGGCATCGGCTCGCGCACCATCGTCACGGGTGACGTCACGCAGATCGACCTGCCCGCCAGCACGAGATCGGGCCTTCTGGAGGCCCGTCGGATCCTGCGCGGGGTCGAGGGCATATCCTTCGTGCACCTGTCCGCGCGCGACGTCGTGCGTCATGAGCTGGTGCAGCGCATCATCCTGGCCTATGAACGCGACCAGAAGGGCGCGGAGCGTCACGGCGCCCGCGTTCGGGGGGAAGTCGAACATGACTGAGAAGATCACGTCATCGGGAAGCGGAACGAACGCAAAGATCCGCCGCTTGTGGAACAGCGCCGCGACCGGCCGGCGCAAGGCGGGTGACACCGCCACAGCCGACGGGTCGGCCGAAAGGCAGAAACGGCCGAAGGCTCCCGGAAAGCCCAACCGGGTTCAGGTCATCCTGCACCGCAGCGGGTTCCAGCGGGGGTTTCTGTTCCTCGTCGCCGCCGCGGCCGTCTATCTTGCCGTGCTGCATGGCGCAACGCCCCAGCGGTACCGGCTTGCGGTCGGCGACATATCCGTGTACGACATCACGGCGCCCCGGGACATCGTCAACATGATCCGCACCGAGGAAGTCGCCCGTGAAAAGGCGGAACGGCTCGCACCGGTCATCATCGCGGACGACAGGGCCAACATCGACATGCTCAACCAGGCCCATGCGCTCATCGAATCGCTGGGGGACACGGTGTCGGCCGTCAGCCGCCGGGTCGCGCTCGAAGCGGTTGCCGAACCGGAAGAGGGCTATTATGAGGCATTGTTCCGCGACGCCTCCGCCTCGATGTTCGACATGCTGCTTTCGGGCCTGAACAGTCAGGAACTGGCCCAGCTGGCCGGCACGGATGGCGAGATACGCCTGTCGCGGCTCAAGACCGTCCTGACCGATCGCGTGCTCGCGGAGCTCTTCCGCGACCAGATCACGCAGGAAACCCTGCGCGACGCGCAGGACAGGGGCCGGTCGATGCTGTCGGAGGCCATGCCGGAAAAGCCCTGGCTGACCATCGGCGGCGCCTTGCTGGACCGGGTCCTCAAGCCCAACAGCGCGATTGACCGCGAGGCGACCGAGGCGCAGCGGGCCGCGTACATCGAGTCGTTCCTCAAGGAAACGCCCGTGGTCATCAGCAAGGATGAACGCATCATCAACCGCGACGACCTGGTCACCGCCGACAAGTGGCAGGTGCTGCGCGAGCTCAACTACATCGAGGACGAGGGCGGCCTCGACCTGCCGCTGCACGCGGCCATCCTTGTCCTGACCGTCGTGCTCGCGGTCATCGTGCTCGTGTTCATCCGGCGTTTCCAGCCGCTGGTGTTCCGCGATCCGAATCTTGTGGCGATCACCAGCCTTGTCGTCGTACTCGTTTGCGCCATGGCCTGGCTTGTCCGCGAGTTCCTCGGTGACTACGCATCGCTGCTGCTGCCGATCTATGTGCTGCCTGTGCTCCTGTCGACACTCGTGGGCCTCGAGACGGCCATCATCCTCAATGCCGTGCTGTCCGCCGCTTTTCTCACCATGTTCGGCGGGGATGCGTCCTTTTTCCTTACGGCGTTCGCAGGCGGGTCGATTGCCGCCTTCCTCACACACCAGGCCAGTCAGAGGCGCCGCCTTTCGATGAGCGGCGTCGCCATCGGCGCTGTGAACGCAGCCCTTGTGGCGGCTTTGGGCATCCTCGAGAAGCGCGGGTTGGAGAGCCTGCTCAATGAAAGCGGTCTTGCCTTCCTCAACGGCATCCTTTCGGTGATCCTCGCGATCGGGCTCCTGCCGTTCCTTGAAGGCGCATTCAATGTCATCACGCCCTTCAAGCTGCTGGAGCTGGCGGATCCGAACCATCCGCTGATCAAGCGCCTGCTCATCGAGGCGCCCGGCACCTGGCACCACAGCCTCATGGTGGGCAATCTGGCAGAGGCCGCCATCCGCGCCATTGGCGGCAATGCGCTGCTTGCGCGCGTGGGCGCCTACTACCATGACATCGGCAAGCTCAAGCGGCCGAACTTCTTCAAGGAGAACCAACTGGGAGACAACCCGCATGAACGTCTGACACCGAATCTGTCCACCCTCGTGATCACCTCCCACACGCGCGACGGCGACGAACTGGCGGTGAAATACCGTCTTCCCAAGGCAATTCGTGACATCATCCGCCAGCACCACGGCACGACGCTGGTTGCCTACTTCTACCACAAGGCAGCCCAGAGCGAGAAGGAGGGTGTCGACCGGAACAACTTCCGGTATGAGGGCCCCGTGCCCGACACCCGCGAGTCCGCAGTGGTGCTGCTGGCCGACTCGGTCGAGGCGGCCGTGCGTTCCATCCCCGACAAGACGCAGGGCAAGATCGAGGGGTTGGTCCGCAAGATCATCCGCGACAAGCTCGACGATGGCCAGCTCGACCGCTGCGACCTGACCCTGGGCGATCTGAGCCGCATCGCGGACAGTTTCCTCCAGGTGCTCGGCGGCGTGTTCCACGAACGGCCCGAATACCCTGAGATCGAGCGGCCGCCGGTTGCGGACGCCGTCGACAACGGCATATACGCCTCGCCGGCACGGCCGGCCAAGGTTGCCACCGCGGCGGTACAGGAGGGAGGAGAAGCCGATGAGGGAAAGGGATGACGTGCTCGTCAGCTTCGAGAACCGGCAGCGGACGGTTGCCTTTCCACCGCATAGCCGCATGCTTGTCTGCGCTGCGGTCGACGCCTGTGTGAAGGCATGCCGGTTCACCCGGCCGGCATCGGTCCATGTCATGCTTGTGGGTGATCGCGCGATCCGTTCATTGAACCGAGCACACAGGGGAATGGATGCGGTGACGGATGTCCTTTCCTTTCCCGCACTCCCGTATCGGAATGGCAGGCCGGTCATTTCTGCAGGGGATATCGATCCGGATACCGGCCGCTGCTTTCTGGGCGACCTGGTCATCTGCATGCCGCGCATGCGGCGTCAGGCGGCCGACTACGGGCATGGCGAGGCGCGCGAGCTTGCATTCCTCGCCGCGCACGGCACCCTGCACCTGCTGGGGCTCGATCATGAGCGTCCGGATGAGGAAGCGGACATGTTCGCACGACAGGAAGCGGTGCTCGAAAGCCTCGGCCTGCCGCGCGCGAGGACGGACGCATGAAGAACCGAACCTTGGGACAAAGCTTTACGACGGCATGGACCGGAATCCGCGAGTCCTTCGGGGAAGAGCGCAATGTCCGCATCCACGGATGGGCGGTCCTTGCCGTGATCATCCTCGGCCTGTGGCTGGAGATCGACCTGCTCCGCTGGGCGCTGCTCGCCCTCGCCTGCGGTGCCGTTCTGGCGACCGAACTGCTGAACACAGCCCTGGAGCGGCTGACGGACATGGTGACGAGCGAGCTGTGCGAGGAGGCCCGTCAGGTCAAGGACATGGCGGCCGGGGCGGTGCTGGTTTCCGCCCTGTTTGCCGCCGCGGCCGGCCTGGCGGTCTTCGCCGGACCCCTGCTGCGCAAGCTTGGCTGGATCTGACCGCACCGCCGCCACCCGCATGACATGAAAGGAAACAAGCCACGATGGGTTTTTCCAGTGACGCCTTCTTCGAGCTGATCTACATCACCGTCATCCTGCTGCTCGCCCTGCCGCTGCACGAGGTGGCGCATGGCTGGGTCGCCCACCGGTTCGGCGATGACACCGCCAGGAACATGGGGCGCCTCACGCTCAATCCGTTTCGCCACCTCGACGTGCTGGGCACCATCATGATGTATGTCGCACACTTCGGCTGGGCGAAGCCTGTGCCGGTCGACGCCCGCAACTTCCGCAACCGCCGGCTGGGCATGCTGGCCGTGGCATTGGCGGGGCCCGGTGCGAACCTGCTGCTGGGCTTCGTCTCGATGCTGCTGTTGGGCCTGCTGGCCAAGCTGGAGGTGGTTGGCGTGATCACCGCCGGCGCCGGCATCGGCGCATCCCTGCTTCGGTCGGCAAACGATCTGCTGGGCATGTTGGTGCAGATCAACGTGTTGCTTGCGCTCTTCAACCTGCTGCCGATCCCGCCGCTTGACGGCTCCCGCGTGCTGTCCTCCTTCCTGCCGGATGCGTGGAACGCGCGACTTGCGGCCATGGAGCAGTGGATTGGCCTTGGATTCCTGGTCGTCGTCATGGTGCTGCCCCGCATCACGGGCAATGCCGGCATCGTGGGGCAATACCTCGATGCGGTGTCTGGACCCGTCGTCAACGGCATGGTCTGGGTCACGGTGACGTTGTTCGGCCTGTGACGCAGGTCTGCCCGCGAGGCGTTCCATGGCGCGCCGTGGTCCTGCGCATGTGCTGCGGCGGCTAAGCGTATTGTGAGGAGGATGTAGCATGGACAGGGGCGGTCCCGACGGCCTGGAAGGCTTTCACCCCCTCGTGGCGGAATGGTTCCGAACCCGCGTCGGTACGCCGTCCGCGCCGCAACGCGAGGCCTGGCCCGAGATCGCGGCCGGCCGCAGTGTGCTCGTCTCGGCCCCCACGGGCGCCGGCAAGACACTGGCCGCCTTCCTGGAGGCCATCGACCGGTTGTTCGTTGCAGGCCTGTCCGGTGACCTGCCCGAAGGGGTCCATGTGCTGTATGTTTCGCCCCTGAAGGCACTCAACAATGACATCAGCCGCAATCTCGAGCGGCCGCTTTCCGAAATCCGCGCCCTGTGCGCCGCACGCGGCATCGCCTTTCCGGACATCCGCAAGGCGGTCCGCACCGGCGACACGACCTCATCCGAGCGCCAGGCCATGCTCAAGAAGCCGCCGCACATCCTCATCACGACACCGGAGTCCCTTTTCCTGCTGCTGACGTCCGCCCGTTCGGCGGAGCTCCTCAAACATGTGCGCTACCTCATCCTCGACGAAGTCCATGCGGTGCTCGGTTCCAAACGCGGCGCGCACCTGTCCCTGTCCGTTGAGCGCCTCGCCGCGCTTGCGGCGCCGGGGCTGGTGCGCATCGGCCTGTCCGCCACCGTGAATCCGCCGCAGGTCGCCGCGCTGTTCCTGGGAGGCATCGGCCCCGACGGGGAACCGAACCCGGTGCGCCTGGTGTCGCCACCGCTGGAAAAACTCAAGGACCTCATGATCGAAATGCCGGTCGCCGACTACCGCTCGCTCGAGGCCGGCAGTGTATGGCCCGACATCTACGACACGGTATTCCGCCTGGTGAAAGCCCATACGGCCACCATCGTATTTGTCAACAACCGCGCGACGGCGGAACGTATCACGGCCAATGTCAACGACCTGGCTGGTGGCGAGCTCTGCATTCCGCACCACGGATCACTCTCGAAGGAACGCCGGCAGGACATCGAGCACCGGTTCAAGACCGGGGACATCCGCTGCATGGTGGCCACCGCCACGCTCGAGCTCGGCATCGATGTGGGCCAGGTCGACCTCATGATCCAGATCGCCGCCCCCATTTCCATCGCCGGCGGCCTGCAGCGGCTGGGACGGGCGGGGCACCGGCTCGATGCCGTCAGCCGGGGCCGCATCATCCCCAAAACACGCGGCGACCTGCTCAAGAGCGTGTTCATTGCGCGCGAGATGCTGGCGGGTCGCATCGAGGAGACAAGCCTGCCGCGGGAACCGCTCGATGTCATGGCCCAGCATCTCGTCTCCATGGCCTGCGGCGGCCGGTGGACGGAGGAGGCGCTGCTGGCGGTGATCCGCCGGTCCGCGTCCTACCGCGCGGTGCGCGAGGGCGATTTGCACAAGGTGCTCTCGATGCTGTCGGGCGATTACGAGCACCGCGAGGATATTCCGGCCAAACCTCGGCTTTCCTGGGACCGCGTCCATGGCACCGTCGAGGGGACACCCTACAGCCGCATGCTTGCCATCAGCGCCGGCGGCACGATCCCCGACCGCGGCATGTACCCGGTGGTGCTGTCCGACGGGCACACACGCATCGGCGAGCTGGATGAGGAGTACGTGTTCGAATCCCGGATGGGGGACATTTTTCTGCTGGGCAATACGCCGTGGCGCATGGACCGCATCGACAAGGACCGGGTCACTGTTTCTCCGGCCGCGTCGGCACATGGCGCCGAAACGCCCTTCTGGAAGGGGGATGGTCTCGGCATGCCCTATCAGCAGGGCATCCGGTACGGCGCCTTCCTGCGCGAGATGGAGCCCCGGCTCGACGACGGCACGCTGATTCCCTTTCTGACGGGAACGGGCCTGGTCGACGAAGCCGGCGCCGTAAACCTGGTGCAGTATCTGTCCGACCAGCGGGATGCCGCGGGCGTGCTGCCGACCGATCGGCGATTGGTGGTGGAGACGGTGGCCGATGCGGACGCCGGTGTGACCGTCATCCTGCACGCCCCCTTCGGCGGACGCGTGAACGCCACGCTCGAGGCCCTGCTGCGGCACGGCTTCGAGGACGAGCTGCGCATTGCGACCTACACGACCCATACGGACGAGATCATCCTGCTGTACCTGTATGCCGTCTCCGACGCGATGCCGTCGCTGCTGCCCCTTTTGCGGCCGGACGGCGTGGAGCGGACCCTGCTGCGGATTCTGCCGTCCTCGGCCCGCTTTTCGATCGCGTTCCGGCACAACGCCTACCGGTCGCTGATGATGGGCACCCGCCGGCACGGGTCTCGCCTGCCGATGTGGGTGCAGCGCCTGAAATCCGTCGAGGTGCTCGACCAGGCCGTTCGCGCCGCCGACCACCCGCTCGTGGTGGAAACCATGCGTGAATGCCTCGAGGAGGCGTTCGACCTGACCGGCTCGGTGACGGTGCTCGAGGATCTGGCCGCGGGGCGCATCACGGTGCATCCGGTGCAGTCCTGGTATCCTTCGCCCTTCGCCTCCGAGGTGATGATGCGTTTCGAGGGCGAGCTGCTGTACCACTCGCCGAGTCCGCATCCCGGCGGGGTCCGCAAGCCGGTTGTTTCCGGGATGGATGCGCTGCATCTGCCGGCTCGCCGGGAGGAGCGGCCGGAGCTGGACCGTGCGGCCGTAGCGGCGGTAACGCGGGAGAACCGGGTGCTGCCCCGGTTTCTGGCGGCCGGGTCGGCCAACGAGGTGCACTCGCTGCTGTTGATGCACGGCGATCTGGAGGTGCCCGGGAATCCGGCGCCGGAGGAGGCTGCGTCGGTCGCGGTGCTTCGAGCCCACCTCGCCGGTCTGGCGGCGGAGGGGCGTGTGCTGTGCGATGCCGGAAGCGGCGTCCGGTGGATCGCCCGCGAGGAGGCCGAGCTGTATCGCACCGCCGAACCGGAGGCATGGCCACCCGCGGCGGGAGCCGGCGGGATCGGCGGGGTGTCCATGCCGGGCCATGGCGAGACCTGGACGTACGAGGAAGCTTGTCTGCGCCTGCTTCGGCGTTTCGCCCGATACGCGGGGCCGTTCCGGGAGTCCGACGCATCGGACAGGTATCGTATGGCGCCACTGGTTGTCCGCCGGCTGCTGGAGCGGCTGGCGGAAGAGAATTTCCTGGTGCGGGGCGCATTTACGGGTCCTGCGGACGACGAGTGGCTGCACCGGGTGCTGTGGGAACGCAGCCGGCAGCGCGGCCTGCGGGAGGCGGCCGCCGCGGTCCGCAGCCGGCCGGCTGCGGAATACGCCGTCTGGTTGCCCGGCAACCAGCAGGTACCGGTCGTGATGCCGTCTGCCGGCGACCTGGCCGCCAGCCGGACGGCAGTGCCCGAAGCCGGCCGCATGCCGGCGGACCGGGTGCTGGCATTTGTCCGGCAGTTCGCGGGGATCGCATTTCCCGCGGAGTGGTGGGAATCCGTGCTGCTGCCCGCGCGCGTGCCCGGATACCTGCCGGGGGTTCTGGATCGTCTGTGCCAGACGGGACGCGTGTTCTGGCGCGTGCTGCCCGCGGAGGAGGCCAAGGGCATGCCGGTCGCGTTTTGGGACACGGAAAGTCTGGCGTCGCAGGCTTCTCCCACCCTGCCGCAACAGGAGCCGGAATGTCTCCAACCCGAGGAACGGGTCGTCTGGCAGGTGCTTGGGGAGCGGGGAGCCTGTTTCGCACACCAGCTCACGTCGCTGACCGGTCAGCCGGTGACCCGCCTGATGCAGACATTGCAGGCCCTGACGTCCAAAGGACTCGTTGCGAACGATTCGTTCGCGCCCATCCGTTTCTTTCTGGAATGGAGCCGGGCGAAGCAGTCCGCCGCATACGCCAAGCGTCTTGCGTTGCTCACCGCCCGCATGGAGATGGGGCGCTGGGAGCGTGCGGCGCTACCGTCCGAACCGGCAACGGAAGCCCGGTTGGACGCCTGGTTCGGCCGGTGGGGCATGGTCTGCCGCGAGGTCGCCGAGTTGGAAAATGGTCCCACGTGGACGGAGGCCTATGAAAGCTGCAAGAACCGGGAGTATGCGGGCAAGGCGCAGCGGGGGCTCTTCTTCGAGGGGCTGGCCGGCATCCAGTTCCAGCCGGCCCAGGGGCTGCCGGCCACTCCGGGCTCACCGGTCTGGCATGTGCTGGCGGCATGCGATCCAGCGCTGGCCTACGGGCGGATTCTGCCGCACGCGGAAGCGGCGCTGCCGTTCACACGGGTTCCCGGTACCGTGGTGGTGCTGCTCGATGGCCGACCCGTCCTGACACTTGACCGGAGCGGCGCCGGATTCGGCGCGCTGGTGACGGGCCAGATGCTGGAAACGGCGATCCGGGTTCTGTGTGTGGCATTCCGGGAGAAGCGCTTCTGGCCGGGCGAACGCCTGCTTGCCGTGAAACGGGAGCAGGTGGGCACCCTCGAAGGCTTGGAGGCAAGTCTTGAAGCATGCGGCTTCGAGCGGGAACCGGCACGGATGGTGTTCCGCCGTTGATCGTGAAGCGGGATGGCGTGTGATACACGTTGAGCGACCGATGGGGCGGCCGATGGAAGATCGGATCCGCGATGTCAGTCCGACTCGCAGGCAAGGCCGGATCCACCCGATTGACCGGCTTTGCCGGCATGAATGGATCCTGCCGGTCGAACGGGCACACCCGTACGGCAGGCTTCATTGGTTCGGTCCGCTTCTCGGAGCCGACTCGGTGCGAGCCCCCGGCAGGCGCGGAACACGCGGTCGAAATAGTGGATGTTGCAAAAGCCGACGCGTTCGGCGATTTCCGTGATCGTCAGATCTGTCGAGCGCAGCAGCCGTTCGGCTTCGTTGATGCGGTACCGGTTCAGGAAGGTCAGGAAGGGCTGGCCGGAGAACGACTTGAAACGCCGGCAGAAGTGGTAGGGACTCATCCGGACGAGTGCGGCCGCCTCTCGGGTGGACAGCGGTGCGGCCGGATTCTCCGCGATGCGCGCGAACAGGGGAGCCAGGTCGCGTCCCAGGCGCTGTTCCGCACTGAGCGGCCGGTTCCCGGCGCCTTCAGGCTGATGGCGCGTCAGCAGCACGACGATCTTTTCGAGGTTCGTGCGGATCATCCACTCGAATCCCAGCGGTTTTTCGTGGTACTCGGACAGGATCTCCCCGATGAGCACGCCCACGCGCCGTGCCAGCTCCGTGGCGGGCTCGAGGCGGTGCGGCAGACGAAGCCGGCCCTCGAGCAACGGACGGATGAAGCGGTTGTAGTCTGCGTGCAGGGTGATCGGCTCCAGCAGGTGGCGCTCGTAGACGATCGCTTCGTAGGTGACGCTTTCCCCCGGCTCCACGGCGCCAAAATGGAATTCGTACGGATTCACGAACAGGATGTCGCCCGGCTGGGCATGAAGGCTCTCGCCCCCGATGCGGAACACGCAGGTGCCGCTCGACACCCGGAGAATCTCGAAATCCCCATGGCAATGCAAGGTCAGCACTTCACCGGTGCCGCCGTTATGGTAGATGCTGATCGGAAAGTCCGGCATCTCGTGCCGCTCGATTTGGGGTGATGGCTCATGCATGCAGGCATCCCGCGGTGGAACCGCACTCGGTTTCATCAAGGACGGCGGCCCGTCCGGATGGACGAACCGCCGTCGTGATGGCAGGGGAGGGGATCAGACCTCGGCGACACGGATCCAGCGCTCCTCGGCGATGGATTTGTCCACCGCGTCGAGCACCTGGCAGCACTTCACGCCATCGCGGAAGTCGGGCGACGTGCCCGTGCCGTGGGCGATCGCCCTCGTGAACTCGTAGAATTCGTGCACGAAGGTATGCTCGTAGCCGATGACGTGGCCGACGGGCCACCAGGCGGACATGTACGGATGGCAGCCCTCCGAGGCCTGGATGGTGCGGAAGCCGCCGGTGGCGGTGTCTTCGGTGGCATCATGGAACTGCAGCTCGTTCATGCGTTCGAACTCGAACCGCACGCTGCCCTTGCTGCCGTTGATCTCGAACGACATGTCATTCTTGTGGCCGGCGGCGAAACGGGTGGCCTCGAAGGAGCCCAGCGCGCCGTTCTCGAACTCGGTGAGGAACAGGGTCGCGTCATCGACCGTGACAGGCTTCATGGCGGCGTTTCCCGAGGAAGAGGCGGTGAGCCCCTGCATGACGCCGACCTCGGGACGCTCGGTCACGAAGGTCTTGTTCATGCCGATGACGCGCCGCATGTCGCCGACCAGGTAATGGGCCAGGTCGATGAGGTGTGCGCCGAGATCGCCATGGGAACCGGAGCCCGCCACGGATTTGTCGAGCCGCCACACCAGCGGGAACATGGGGTCGATGATCCAGTCCTGCAGGTATTTGGCGCGGAAGTGGTGAATGCTGCCCAGTCGGCCGGAATCGATGAGCTGCCTCGCGAGCTGGATTGCCGGCGCGAACCGGTAGTTGAAGCCGATCTGGTGCTTCACGCCGGCCGCCTCCGCCGCCGCGAGGATCTCACGCGCGTCGCCGACCGTCAGGGCCAGCGGCTTTTCGCAGAAAATGTGCTTGCCGTTGCGTGCGGCGGCGATGGCGATCTGTTTGTGGACATTGCTTGGCGCGGTGATGTCGACCACGTCGATGTCCGGACGGGTCACGAGGGTTTCCCAGTCGGTCTCGATGTCCTCGAAGCCGAACTGGTCGGCCGCCTTGCGCACCCATTCGGGATCGCGGCCGCACAGGGCCTTCAGGCGGATCCTCACGCCGGGATCGAAGAACATGCCCAGACGCTGGAGCGCATTGCTGTGGGCCTTTCCCATGAACTTGTAGCCGACCATGCCGATACGAAGTTCGCTCATTGGTGCCTCCCGTATTCACATGATGACAAGGGATGCGGCAGGAACCGGAGAATGGTTCCTGCCGCAGGGTATCGACAAGGAGTGCTTCGCACGTTTCCCGCTCCCGCGCTTTCGCTTCGCGAAAGTGCTGACGCGGATCCCAGACTTTCCGCGTTGCGGAAAGTCTTAGGGAGTGCTACGCACGTGTCCCGCTCCCGAAACTTGCTTCGCAAGTTCCTGCCGCGGGGTCATGATATCCGCTGCGCGGATATCATTAAGCCCACCACATGACGCCGCGGTCTTCGAACATCATGGCGTCCTTGAGGAAGGCGATGGCCTTCTGCAGGCCTTCGTTCACGCTCATCATGCTGTCCTCGTGCTCGATGGAGATGGTGCCGTCGTAGCCCACCAGACGCAGGTTGCTCATGATCTCGCGCCAGGTCTGCATGTCGTGCCCGTAGCCGACGGATCGGAACACCCACGAGCGCTTGATCTCGTCGCCATAGTGCTTCGTGTCGAGCACGCCGTTGACCTTGCAGTTGATCTCGTCGATGCCGGTGTCCTTGGCGTGGAAATGGAAGATCGCAGGCCCCAGGTCGCGGATGGCGTGCACGGGGTCGATGCCCTGCCAGAACAGGTGGGAGGGATCGAAATTCGCGCCGATGATGTCGCCGACCGCCGCGCGCAGCTTCTTGAGGGAATCGGGATTGTAAACGCAGAAGCCGGGATGCATTTCGAGCGCGATCCTCTTGACGCCGTGTTTGGCGGCGAAGGCGGCCGCCTTCTTCCAGTAGGGGATGAGCACCTCGTTCCACTGGTACTCGAGCACCGCGAGAAAGTCCTCAGGCCATGGGCAGGTGACCCAGTTGGGGTACTTTGCGCCGGCATGGTCGCCCGGACAACCCGAGAAGGTGACGACCGTGTCGACATCGAGCTGCTCCGCCAGCAGAACCGTGTCGTGGAACGCCTTGTCGAAGGAGGCGGCGATGTCGGCCTGGGGATGCACGGGATTGCCGTGACACGACAAGGCGCTGACGGTCATGTCGTATGAGGCGAGCAATGTCTTGAGCGCGTCGATCTTCTTTGGATCCGCCAGCAGCTCGAGCGGCTTGACATGCGCGTCGCCCGGATACCCTCCGGTGCCGAGCTCCACGGCCTGCACGCCGGAGTTGTGGAGGTAGGAAAGCGCGGATTCCAGGTCCTGTCCGGACAAGAGAACAGCAAAGACTCCGAGTTTCATGATTTCAGACCTCCTTGATGTCGATGTGGATACGTTGACCCGTGCGGGCGCTCTCGATCGCCGCGAGCACCATGGCAAGGCTGTGGATGTTGTCCGCGCAGTCGGTCTCGGCCTTGCGGCCTTCAATGAGCGCTGAGAACATTTCGTCGATGCATCCCGGATGCCCTTCCCGTCCCAGCCAGTCCACAGCCGGCTCATGCCGTTCTGTCCGCCAAAGGAAGGAGGTGGGATCGTTGCCGGCTGCCGGTACCTCATACCAGGGAAGACCCGCGCCATCCCAGCAGGCGGAACCGCCGGTGCCGGAAACGCGCCAGACACACTCCCAGGACGTGTTGCAACCGGTTGCACACCACGAGCCGGAATAAGTATATACCATCCCGTTGGAGAATTCAAAAATGGCGCTGGCACCGGCATTGCCCCGGTACCAGGAGCCCGGCGGGTTGAATTCGCGGCAGTAGACCGCCACGGGATCCGCGCCGGTCACGAAGCGTGCCTGATCGAACGTGTGGATGGCCATGTCGAGCAGCAGCGGACTGTCCATGAGGTCGCGGAAGCCGCCGAAATGTGCGCCGATGAAAAAATCGGACTGGATGAAGCCGGGCTGGCCGATGGAACCGCCCTGCACGACCTTCTGGAACGCGCGGTTGTACTTGAGGAAGCGGCGGTTCTGCATGACCGAATACGAACGGCCGGTCTCACGGGCTGTGCGCACCATGTCCTTCGCTTCATCGAGGGAAGCGGCCAGCGGCTTTTCGCCGAACACATCGCAGCCGGCTTGCAGCGCGGCGGTCACGACCCGGTGGTGGCTTTCGGGGATGGTGTTGTCGATGACCAGGTTCGCCCCGCATGTATGGAGCGCCTCGTCGAGATCCGTGAAGACCGGGCAGTCGAGCCCGTATTTCTCGGTGAATGCCTGTGCGCTTTCCCGCCGGATGTCGACCGCCCCGACATATACCGTGTCCGCGCGTTCCTGAACATGGGGTGTCCAGGCGCCGCTGATGCCGCCGCAACCGACCTGCAGCACCCTGAATCGTTTCTCCATTGCTGTCCTCCTGCCTTGCGCCGTTGGATGCGGGCATCGCGGTTCACCCGATGACCGAACCGTTCAGACCGGATTGGGTACGAAGGCGCCGCCGCGGCATTGCTTGAGATGGTTGAGTGCGTACACCTGGCCGGTATATTCGAGTTCATCCCGGTAGACCGGATCGTGCCAGCCCTCGATGTCGATGCTGCCCGTGTAGCCCGCCCCGCGGAGGATGGAAATGATGCGCACCCAGTCCGAATCGCCAAAGCCGGGCGTGCGATGCCAGGCGAACTGCCTCGGCCCGTGGATCCCGAACTCCTTCACCACATCCCATTCGATCGTGCAGTCCTTGCCGTGGACATTGAAGACGCGCCCTACCCATTTCTTCAGCTGCGGGATGGGGTCGATGAGACTGACCATCTGGTGGCAGGGTTCCCACTGCAGGCCGAGGTTGTCGGTGGGAACCGCGTTGAACATCATCTCCCAGGCGGTGGGGTTGTGGGCGATGTTCCAGTCGCCGCGTTCCCAGGTGCCGCCCATGTCACAGTTCTCGAAGGCCAGCCGCACGCCCCTGTCGGCCGCGCGGCGGGCCAGCTCGCCGAAGACCTTCGCAAAGACGGGGATCGATTCGTCGATGGGCCGGTCCACGATACGGCCTGTGAAGCCCGTCACCAGATCCGTGCCAAAACGGTGCGCGTTGTCGATGGCACGTTCCCAGCTGGCCAGCGTATCGGCGTTGCCGCCGGTACCGGTCAGGGGATTGCCGAACACGCTGAGGGAGGATATCACGGCGCCCTGCGGGTCCGTGAGGGCGCGAACCCGGTCGGAGAGATCCGACAGGTCGGTGTCTCCGGTAGACTGCCAGAAGGTCAGGGAGAAGCTCTCGAAGCCGTGGCCGATGATCTGCGGGATGACGCGGACCGCGTCCGTTCCTCCGACAAGCGTGCCGATACGTATCTGCTCCATCTGTTTGTCTCATCCTTTCCATGCGGGTATGCGGCGCGGTCGACCCGCGCGCGGCAGCCGTTCCGCGGGGGTCTGCCGCGGACTGTCCGGGCGGCGTCTGCCGTCTCGGGACCCGGACGCCTCCATTATAGGCAAGCGGATCGCGGGGAAACAGACACGGGGTTGCGGTCTTTTTGTCCGATCTTGCGCAGGGTGCACCAC
>JAEXRM010000015.1 GCA_023440865.1 Bacillota bacterium | reverse complement strand
GTTCCGTGTGCCGATCGCCCGTCTGGCGGCGGCGCAGGCGGCGGTGTCCGGCGGTGACAACCTCGGCCAGAAGTGACCCGGAGTGACCAAGAACAGCATCCATGGAGCCGGCCTTCGGGCCGGCTCCTTCCCTGCGAGCACAAACCGTGGCAGGCGGGGCTCAGCCGGGACCGAAACCAGAAACCGCACGTCCTGCGCCCATGCCGCAGCAGGATGTGCGGCCTTCGCGCCGCATCGCTGCAAAGCCGCACGCCGGAGCCATTTCCACTTCCTTACACCGGCAATCCGTGGTATATTGGTCGCAAAGGGGAGCGGAACACCCCATCAATCCACTGCCAATGCACACCACATGTGGAAGGGAAGGGTCAAGGCATGACGAGTCGCACGGAACAAAAAAAGCACCAGGCAATGAAGCTGTTCAACAGCGGTCTGAACTGCGCGCAGGCGACCTTTGTGGCCTTCTGCGAGGAGACCGGCATGGACCGGGAAACCGCCATGCGCATCTCCTCCTCCTTCGGTGGGGGCATCGGCCGCATGCGCGAGGTCTGCGGCGCCGTCAGCGGTGTCGCCATGGCCGCCGGCATGCTGTATGGCGGCTACGATCCGCTCGACCAGGAGGCCAAGATGCGGCACTACGCCTTCGTGCAGGGGATTGCGGAAAGGTTCCGCATGGAGAACGGCACCATCATCTGCCGCGAGCTGCTCGACCTGCCCGCCGGGCCGGACGACCCAATGCCGGCGGCCCGCACGGAGACCTATTACCGCAACCGCCCCTGCGCCGAGTATGTCGGCTGCGCGGCCGCGATCCTCGAGAGTGCCATCAGGGAACGGAACGCAGACTCGAAACGCTGATCTGGCAGCCGTGCCGCGACATGGCCGGCCCGATCACGCACGTCCCGCCTCGCAAATGATCTCCGTGAGGAATTCCGTCGCCCTGACCATGTTGGCGATGCTGATGCGCTCCTTTGTCGAATGCACCAGTTCCATGCCCACGCTGATGTCCACGGCGGGAATGCCCTTGCCGTTGATGACGTTGGTGTCGCTGCCGCCGCCCGTGGCATGCAGGTGAAGCGCAATGCCCGTCTTTTCAGCCGCCCGGGCCAGCACGCCCAGAATCGCGTCGCCCGGCTGGAGCCGATAGCCCGGATACATCCGTTCCCGCACGATGTCCACCGATCCGCCCATGTCACGCGCCACGTCTTCAAAGGTGGCGACCCACTGGTCGGTGTGCCGTTCCACCTTCTCCTCGTCGATGGAACGCACCTCGCCTTCGAGCATGCAGGTCTCGGTCACGATGTTGCGGGCCTGACCGCCGCTGAGGATGCCCACATTGCAGGAGGTTTCCGGATCGATGCGGCCGAAGTGCGGCAGCGATGCGATGGCCCTGGCCGCCATCAGGATGGCGCTGAGCCCCTTCTCCGGCTCCAGCCCGGCATGGGCGGCGCGCCCGGTGAACGTGGCGCGGATGCGGTTGTAGAAGGGCGCCGTGATGGCGGCCGTGCCGATGGGCCCCTCGTCATCGAGGATGAAGGCAAAACGAGCGGGGATCTCCGACACATCCAGATGCGAGGCGCCGAACAGGCCGCTTTCCTCGGCGACGGTGAATGCGATGTACACATCACCGTGTTCCCGCTTGGTTTCCCGCAGCACCTGCACGGCTTCAAAAATGACCGCCACACCGGCAAGGTCGTCCGCCCCCAGGATCGTGGTACCGTCGCTGGTGATCCAATCGCCGTCAACGACCGCCCGCTTGCCGATGCCCGGCACGACGGTGTCCATGTGCGCCATCAGCAGCACCGGCGCCAGTCCGGGGCTGCCGGGCACGCGGCAGACGAGGTTGCCGGCGGTTCCGCCGATCAGTTTGCCGGTGCCGTCCTCACGTGGTTCCAGTCCCAGCGCGCGCAGCCGGGCCGACAGTTCGTCCGCCATGGCCCGCTCGCCACGGGTGAGGCTGTCGATGGGCACGAGGGATGTGAATGTATCCACAAGGCGCTGCCGGTTGATCATGCTGACCTCCTGTGCCGCGCCAATGCGCGGTTTCATGAAAAGACCGGCGGTGCGTCCGCCGGCCGGGGCTTGTGGCGTCAGAGGGCGGGGCTCCCGTTCATACGCCCGATGACCCGAATCCGCCGCCGCGGTTGGTGCCGATTGCGGATACATCCGGCACCACGGTGAGCACCATGCGCGGCACCTCCTTGAGCACCAGCTGCGCAATGCGGTCGCCCTTGCGGATCATGTAGTTGCCCTTGCGGTTGCCGTGGGAGTGGAG
Source organism: Bacillota bacterium (assembly GCA_023440865.1). GTDB lineage: Bacteria > Bacillota > Clostridia > DSM-8532 > DSM-8532 > JAEWSN01. Next base: position 12,975 of record JAEXRM010000015.1, on the reverse strand, counting down.
GGGAATGTTGTCATCGTAGCTGTAGCTGCATATCTCGGAGGTGTTGGTCACGATGATGCCCAGCTCGTCGCGGTATCCGCTGTCGATGGTGCCGGGGGAATTCGAGATGCGGATGGGCGTGCGCGAGGAGATGCCGCTGCGCGGCCGCACCTGGATTTCATACCCGTCCGGAATGGCGAACTTCAAGCCGGTCGGCACGATGAGCGTGTCACCGGGGCCGATGACGACCTCCTCCGCCGCGCAGACATCCATGCCCGCATCCCAGTCATGGGCGTAGGCAGGCAGGATGGCGCCCTCGCGGCACACTTCGACATAGACTTCCACTTTGTTCATCACGACCTCTCCTGTCGGCTCGCTTTCTTGCGTATGGCGGCATGGATGAACGAGCCGCGTGCCGGCTTGCCCACCGGTATCATCATATCAAATCGCCGGCAACTCCGACAGTAGGTCCGCCAGGATCGCGCCCACGGCTGCAGCGGACTCGTCCGTCACCAGCACATGCAGGCATGCAGCCTGCGGGAACCGCTCCTCCCGCCGTTTCCGGATGGCGCGGTGATGGAATACGGTCGTCGTTTCGGTCATCGGATCGCGGATCCACGGGAAGGGCGCGCCCGCGCGGTCGGTCAGCACGCCGGCTCGGTGCGGGCAGGCACCGCAGCGCCTGTCGCACGGGCCCGCCAGCGAACCCGGGCAATGCGCCATCGTCATGACGGGCATGCGCCCATATGCCCAGTCGGACACGGGAATCGCAAGCGGCCCGCCGGCCTGCCCGGTCCTTGCGCCCTGTGCCCCTTGCCCCGCCGCAAGCGTCGGCATCGCCTCCGCCGGCAACTCCGGCGAGAGCAGTGCCAGGTCGGCACCCCATGCCGCAGCCTGCTCGATGGCCCATCGGTTCCACAGGTTCATGCCGAAGTCCGCCATCACGGGATGTGACGGCGCAAGCGCGCGCAGCAGGCGCAGCGTGCCGGGATTGCCGGCCGAAAGGCCCGCCGCCCGCGCCAGCAGGGGCGAGATGCGGCTTGACAGGGCTTCGACCCGCTCTCCGGGCAGAACCGAAGGCGTGCGGATCCATACGGGATACGGCAGCGCCTCGGTCAGCGTGGCGAACGCATCGGGCGACATCGGCGGCACCAGGAGCCTGACGGTGTCGGCAGGGATGGCACGCAGGGCCTCGGCGATCCATGCGACGGACGGCGGCAGGGCAAATGCCAGCGTGATGCGTTCCGTCCCAACCGGCAGGGGCGTGCGTGCCACAGGCATCATGTCCGGACAGGCGGAACCGTGGTCCGCGGTTTCCGGCCCTGCCGGGAGTCCGCCCGCCGGATGCCTGCCCGCCAGCACGCGGATCCCTGTCAACGCCTCGAGCGCCTGTCGGCGCATCGCGTTGATTTCCCTGACCGGCAGCGTGCCGATGCCATCGAGGTCCACGGAAACATCCTGCACGTGCCAGGCGGCATCTCCCGACTTGGCGAGCTGTCCGCACACCCGCGCCGCGTCTAGAGGCCGTTCGCGCGCGGGTTCCGCCGCAGCCGTCGATTCGACCGTGACCGCGTGTCCTGCGGGATCGGTCACCAGCAGGCGTGCCGGCGACCCGCTCCGCAGGGTGAAGACCATGGAAAGCGCCACCCGCCGCACCTGCCAGTGCGCCGCCGTCTCGGCCGCCGCCGCGAGCTGGCTTTTCCGTGACGTGCGGTACACGGCGTCGCCTGGATGCACCGGCTCCCGGATGTCACCCAGCAAAACGTTGCGGGACCCGGAGGTTTCCCTTACATGCGACCCCCGGTCGAGGATGGCGGTCAGCATGGTGGAAACGACACTGCCGCCGCCCTTTCCACCCGTATGCACCTCGAGTCCGTCGCCGAGCGACATGTCCTCCGTCAGGTGCACCTCGGCATAGGGGGCGCGCCAGGAACGCACCGTCCCGACGCGGACGCCCAGATGCTTCGGATGCACGGGATCCACCAGCGATGCGTCCCACAACCCTCCCTGCGTTTCCGATTCCGTCGGCTGGGCCGGATGGGCGCCTCGCTGCACGGCGGACTTCACAGACGCGGGCGCAGCAGCCGCCTGCCCTGTTGCGGACGAATCCGCCGGCATGGGGATCGAGTTCCCCCGCAGATACCGGGCCGTGAAGCCGCCACGGTTGAAGATCTGACGCAAGTCCTTCTCGTCCTGCGGATCGACCGCATACCCGGCTGCGCCGTCCCGCGCAAGCCGATCCAGATGCCGCCGGTAGACCCCGGTCACGATCGCCACATATTCCGGCGATTTCATCCGGCCCTCGAGCTTCAGGGAGGTGACGCCGGCCGCCTGCAATGCCGGCAGCAGCGGCAGTGTCATCAGGTCCTTCATGCTCAACAGGTAGCCCTCGGCCGCCACCGCTCCTGTTGGTGCGCCCGGCCGACCGGCGGCTCCCGGGAAACCCGCAGTGCCCGCAGTCGTCAGCTTCCAGGGCAGGCGGCATGGCTGCGCGCAGTTGCCCCGGTTGCCGCTGCGTCCGCCAATGAGGCTGGACATGAGGCATTGGCCGGAGTGGGAGACACACAGCGCGCCATGTCCGAACACCTCGAGCTCGACACCGGATCCGGCCCGGATGGCGGCAATGTCGTGCAGGGACAGCTCGCGGGCCAGCACGACGCGGGCAATGCCCGCCTCCTGCGCCGCCAGCACGCCCTCCAGATTGTGAAGCGACATTTGTGTGCTCGCATGCAGCACCATGTCAGGACGGCGGGCACGCAGCAACCTCACCAGGCCGATGTCCTGCACAATGAGCGCGTCCACGCCGCCCGACCAGGCCCGTTCCGCCCACGAGAAGGCTGTCTCGAGCTCGGTTCCCGTCAGGAGCGTGTTGAGCGTGAGATAGACCCGGACGCCGGCCGCATGCGCCTCGTCGACGAGCGAGAAAAAGACGGGTTCGGAGAACCCGCCTGCATGTTGCCTGGCATGATGGGAGCCGGCACCGAGATAGATGGCGTCCGCACCGTTGTGGAGCGCGGCCCGGAATGCCGCCTCCGTTCCAGCCGGCGCCAGAAGTTCCATGGCAGGGGCATGGTTGGTCATGAATCAGCCTTTCGGTTGCTCTTGGGCAACATATGCATCCTTGTCGGGACTGATGGCATCCGCCGGATCGGGCGTTTCGTCCTCGCGCTTGACCACGACCACTTCCTCGGGGTTGTCCTGTCCCTTGCGGTAGGAGTAGCGGTACACGGCGCTGCCGGGCTTCGCGCCGGTCGCCTTGCGGCCCGCGTCGCCCTTTTTCTTGACGAAATAGCGGCGCACGCCGTCCGCGACATCGAGCAGCCCCTTGGCCTTGACGATGATGTCCTTCTGGATGATGTCCGCGGCGGACTTGGCCGAATCCGAGATCTTGCCCACGTTCTGCATCACCTTGGTGACGCTCTCCATGTTGTCCTTGACCAGCGTGGTGATCTTCGCCGCGTTCTCGGAAATCTCCGGCAGGCTCTTCACCGTCTTTTCCACGCTGGGACGGATCTGGTCGATCATGCGGTTCGCATTGCGCAGCATGCGGACCAGGTTCGCGGCCGCCAGCACGAGGTAGAACAGCAGGGCGGCCCCCAGCAGGAACAGGACGATGGTGATGAGCTCTCCCCATGTGATGATCCGATCCATGAAACAACCTCCGTTCTCCTTCGGGTCATGATGGTTTGCGCGTCATTCCGACCCGCCGCCCGCACCGGCGGGACGGCCCTCGATCCGATGCAGCTGTTCGCGCAGGGCGCGGTTCTCCGCTTCGCACCGCACCATTTCCTTTTTCATGCGGGCCATGCTCTCGCGCGCCGCCGTGATCTCGCGGCGCAACGCCTCCGCTTCCTCGTCGGCTGCCTCCAGCCGTTTTTCCAGCTCGCGCGCCTTGCGCAGGTGCGTTTCCGCGGCGTGATGCTGGCGCAGCGCCTCGTCACCGAGGTTGATGGAGGCGAGCACGGCCGTCTGCGTGACGCTGAGCGAAGGATCGGCCTTGAGGATTTCGCGCGTCTTGCGGTCCACAAGACCGGCGACACGCTGGATGTACTCCGGCGGCTCCTCGCCGCGCAGCGTGTACTCCATGCCCGCGATCGTCACGACAACCCTGCTCGGTTCGCCCATCATGCCCTCCCCCCCGGTGTTTTCCAACTGCCGGCATTGCGGTTTGTTTCCATTATACCACGCGGATCCCGCGATGTGCTTCATCACGCTGTGGGATCCGTTGCAGACAATAGCGTTTTGTTATAGTATGAATATAACAGATGGCCGAAAGGAGGCGCCCATGACCATCCGGATCGATCTGAACGCCGACATCCCCATCTACCAGCAGCTGCGTGACCAGTTGATCCTTGGCATCGCGGACGGCCGTCTCCGGCCGGGGGAGCAATTGCCGTCCGTCCGCCAGTTCGGTGCCGATCTCGGCATCAACCTGCACACGGTCAACAAGGTCTACAACCTGCTCCGCCAGGAGGGCTTCCTGACCGCCCACCGGCAACGGGGCGTCGTGGTGAGCGATCCCCGCAACCGCCAGGAAACACCGGCGTACCGGCAGCAGCTGGAGTCGGTGCTGCTGCCGGTCGTCGCACAGGCACGTTGCCGCGGCGTGCCGCTCGAGGAGCTTGTCGCCGTCGTAAGCCGCCAATACGGGTCATTCGACCATGATCCGCCCACACAGGCACAATCGCAAGCGCAACCGGAAGGGAAGTGATCAGCATGACAGCCTCGATTCTGCTCATTGCGATGTTTGTGGCAACCTTTTCGTTCAGTGCCGCCCTCATGATCCTGTATCCGCGCCTGAGCCGAAAGTCGCTATCATTCGGCATTTCCATTCCCGCCAGGGAATGGGCCTCCCCCCCGGTATCGGAGATCCGGCGGCGTTATGAGCGATCCGGCACGCTCCTGACCATCGCGGCCGCGGTCCCCGCGTGCCTGTCCTTCCTCCTGTGGGATCTCGACACCCCCTGGCCGGCACTCGGCTACACGGGCTCCCTTTGCGCGCTGATCATCGGTTTCGGCGTGCTCTACCTGATCGGCCACAGGCGCATGCGCAGGCTCAAGGCCGGCACCGACTGGGACAGGACCGCCGACAATCTCGTCAGCATCCGGACCGAATTCCAGCATGGCAAGACATCCCCCTCCCCGCTGTGGTTCGTGCCGATGGTGCTTTCCGTACCCGCTTCGCTGCTGGCGATCGCCCTGTTCTACAACGGGGCGCCCGATCCGGTGCCGACGCACTTCAACGGCATGGGGGTCGCGGACGCCTGGTCGCCCAAGCAGCCCGGCACGTTCCTGACGGGGCCCGTCATGCAGCTGCTCATGCTGGTGGTGTTCGCCTTCGCCTGGATCTCCATCCGCAAGTCGAAGCAGCAGATCGATCCGGCCCAACCGGAGGCAAGCGCCGAGCAGAACCGCCGGTTCCGGTACGCATGGTCCGCCTTCATCCTGGCCTCGGGCAATGCCATGTGCTGGATGTTCATCCTGATTCCGCTGTCCATGCTCGCACGGGTGCCCGCCTCCTGGTTCCTCTCCATCACCGTGGCCGTCTGCATCGGCGTGGTTGGCGGTGCCGTGTGGCTTTCCGTCCGCTACGGCCAGGGCGGCTCGCGGCTGGGCACCGTGACCGCCAGGGAAAACGGCGTGGTCATCAACCGGAACGATGACAGGCACTGGAAGCTCGGCGTTTTCTATTTCAACCCGGAGGATCCCGCCCTGTTCCTGGAGAAGCGGTTCGGCATCGGCTGGACCATGAACTTCGGCCGCCCCCTGTCCTGGGCGGTCGTCGGGGTGCTGCTGGCACTGATCGCCGGCAGCCTGTTTCTCCCCGCCCTGCTGCCATAGGCTTCCATCATCCGAACAAAGACACGCCCCTCATGCCAGACATGCACCATCCATCCGGCCTTGCCGGACACACACGCATCGATGCGCGGGCACCGGCGGCCGACCATGAGCATGAGGCCGCCGGAATCGGAACACACGCCCGCGCGTAAGAAAGGATACCGACACATGAAGTCATGCCAGCGTGCCAGCCTCCACCCCATGCGTCGCCTGCCGGCGCTCGTCCTGCTGTCCGTTCTCCTGCTCGCCATTGCGCTGTCCGCCTGCGGCCAGGGGCAGCCGGCACCGGACGCCTCCGCGTCAGGCAGCCCGTCGGTCTTCGTCGAGGAGGATGTCACCCTTGGCACCGGCGACTGGGCTGTCAAGGGCAAGCTCTGCCTGCCCGCCGCACAAGCGGACGGCGCCGCGTTTCCGCTCGTGGTGCTCGTTTCCGGCAGCGGACCGAACGACATGGATGAAACCCTCTACAGCAACAAGCCATTCCGCGACATCGCGCAGGGTCTCGCAGCCAAGGGAGTCGCCTCGCTCCGCTACAACAAGATCACCAAGGAAAACCCCAAGCTGTTCAAGCAGTTTGCCGACACCCTCACCCTCAATGAGGAATACCTGCCGAACGTCCATGATGCGCTGGCACTGGTGGAGAAGGATGCCCGCATTGATCCGGCACGCGTGTTCGTGCTGGGGCACAGCCTCGGCGGAACGGCGATTCCGCGCATCGACGCGGCCGAATCCCTGCCGGCCGGCTACATCCTGCTTGCGGGCAGCAATGCCTTCCTGGCCGACGAGCTGCTCCGCCAGTACAACTATCTGTTCGGTCTGGACGGCAAGACGGACGAGGACGAGAAGACCGCGTTGAACCAGGCCGAAGCGGGCGTGGCGAGAATACGGGAGATGATCGACGGAACCAGGAAGGCCGAGGGGGACGTGCTCGGCGCGCCTGCCTCCTACTGGCTGGACCTGTACAACAACGATCCGCTCGCGCAGGCTGCGGCAATCACCAAGCCGGTCCTGATACTGCAGGGAGACCGTGACTACAACGTGCTGCCCGAAAGCGCGGAGCGCTGGCAGAAAGCGCTGACCGGTTCGAAGGACGTCACCGTCAAGCATTACGCGGCACTGAACCACCTGCTGCTGGCCGGCGAGGGGAAGGATGACCCGATTGATCTGCTCAAGCCCCGCACGGTTGACGAAGGGCCCATATCCGACCTCGCCGCTTGGATTCTGGCGCGTTGACCGCCGTGTTCGGTTCCCATCTTCCGGGACGGGCATCCGCAGCGCTCAGCGTCCATCCTCCCGAACCCGCAGCCGCGTGCCGATCTTGCGGCGGATGCGCTGCAGGGCATTGTCGATCGACTTGGGGGACCGTTGCATGCGTTGCGCGATCGTGATGTAATTTTCTCCCGCCAGATACTGCCCGATCACCTGCCGCTCGAAGGGGCTCAGCCCGCCCTCGATGACGGCCGCGATGCGCCGTGCCTCCTCCCGGTGGATGAACTGGCGCTCCGGCTCGCGCGACTCCGCCTCACGGAGCTCGGCGTCCGGCTGCTCCGCGTCGTCTCCCGATCCGGACTGGCTCAACGACAGATAGGTGTTCAGCGGCAGATGCTTCTTGCGGGCGGATGCCTTGACCGCCGACATGACCTGCCGCGTCACGCACAGATCCGCGAAGGCGGCAAAGGGCGCCCCGGCCTCGGTGCGAAAATCCCTGACCGCCTTGAACAGGCCGATCATCCCTTCCTGCACCAGATCCTCGCGGTCGGCGCCGGCCAGCCGGTACGCATGGGCGCGCGCGCGCACCAGCGGCTTGTAGCGGATCATCAGGCGCTCAAGCGCTCCCGGATCCCCATCCCGGGCGGCATCCAGCTCAGCGCGTTCCCGCGCGGCGGCATCCGCCATGGATGCCGCCATGTCTTCCGGCACGGATGCGGCCCTGTCTTCCGTTGTGAATGCGGCCCTGTCTTCTGTTGTGGATGCCGGGCTCTTGTCCGGCTCCGGTGACACTGCCGGACCATCGTACCATTGCATGCCGCATTCCTCCATCAGTCGGCCGACGGGCGAACGACCAGAGACTTGACCTGAATGAGCATGCTGCGGACGACGATGCCCGCAAACCGGTCCAGCTCGCGGTGGATGTTCTGCTGGACACGTCGGAGCACATCCTGCAGGGGATGGCCGTATCGCATGACCAGGTCCATGTCCAGCAGCAGGCCATCCGGGCCGTTGTTGGCGCGAAATCGTGTCATCTTGTCAATCGCCGGTTCCTGATCGAGGATGTGCTGGATGACCTGGTAGATGGCATAGTCGGAGATGGTGAAACGGCCGATGTAGCTGAAAGTGGGCCGCACAACGGCCTTCTCCCCGACGTGCTGGTAATCGCCGGTCCCCTTGCGGCGGAATATCTGCAACGGGTCGAGGAAGTAGCCGGAAAAATGCTTCCTGAGCTCGGTTGCAGGCGCCGGAATGACATGTTTGCCCTGCTGGATGCGAATCGCCCGGGCCTGCTCGATTTCCCGCGCACTCGCCACATCGTGGATGTAGATGCGCTCGGTGACCGGACCCAGCCGGAGAACGGAAGCAATCTTGTCGACCATGCCTTCGGAGGTGCCCAGTATGAGGATGCCATCCGGATTCCGCTTCGCGATGGCGGCACGCATGGCTTCCGCCTGGACCGGTTCCGAAAAGAGGGCGGCCTTGACCGAGCCGATCTTCGTCGGTGCGCGCTTGGCGGACTGCCCCGCCGCGATGCCGTTCTCATGAATCAACAGGCCATCATCGATGATGTAGCCGAGGTGATTCTCACGGGCCACCCACAACGCCCTGTGGCTCTTGCCCGTACCGCTGGGGCCGATGAATCCGACAACGCGCAAAGTCCCATCCTCCGTCGCCGACCCCCGCCGCACGTGCAGCACGCTCGGGCGCAATCCGCCGCAGGAACACGAACATGCCGGTTCCCGCGGCGAGGGGCCGTATCGTATTGTACCACGAAACAGGCGCGCGGAGACGACCGACCCATGCCGGGCGCACCACGGAAAGAGGCTGTCCCTTCCGGGACAGCCTCTTGATCGCTTCAAGGATGACACCGCCTGCGGCGCGTGCCGCCTGCATGCCTTAGTGGATGATGGCGCGCTCGGTTTCCTTGTCGAACAGGTGGATGCGGTTCATGTCGAACATGAGCTTGATGTTGTCGTTGGCGACCGTCTTGGACTTCGGGCTGACGCGGGCCGTGAAGGACTGGCCGTTGATCAGCAGGTACAGGAAGGTCTCGGAACCCAGGCGCTCGGTGACTTCGACGAACGCGTCGATGAGCTCGGAGGAGAGCTGGCTCTGGGTGTGCTCGTCCTCGTGGATGTTTTCCGGACGGATGCCCAGGACCATTTCCTTGCCGATGTAGCCCTGCTTCTCGAGTTCCTTCGCCTTGTCGGCAGGAACGGAGAGCTTGTAGTTGCCCATGCCGAGCATGACCTTGTCGCCGGCCTTCTCGATGGTGACATTGATGAAGTTCATCTGCGGGGAGCCGATGAAACCGGCGACGAACATGTTGACCGGCACGTCGTACAGGCGCTGCGGGTTGTCGATCTGCTGGACGAAGCCGTCCTTCATGACAACGATGCGGGTGCCCATGGTCAAGGCTTCCGTCTGGTCATGGGTAACGTAGATGAAGGTCGTCTGCAGCTTCTGGTGCAGGCGGCTGATCTCGGCGCGCATCTGCACGCGGAGCTTGGCGTCGAGGTTGGAGAGCGGTTCGTCCATGAGGAAGACCTTCGGATCACGCACGATGGCGCGGCCGAGGGCGACGCGCTAGCGCTGGCCGCCGGAAAGGGCCTTCGGCTTGCGGTCGAGCAGGTGCTCGATGGAGAGGATGCGGGCCGCTTCATGGACGCGCTTCTTGATTTCTTCCTTCGGGGTCTTGCGGAGCTTGAGGCCGAAGGCCATGTTGTCGAACACGGTCATGTGGGGGTACAGGGCGTAGTTCTGGAACACCATGGCGATGTCGCGGTCCTTCGGGGCCACGTCGTTGCACAGCTTGTCGCCGATGTACAGCTCGCCGGCGGAGATCTCCTCAAGGCCTGCGATCATGCGGAGCGTGGTGGTCTTGCCGCAACCGGAGGGACCCACCAGGATGATGAATTCCTTGTCTTCGATGTCGATGTTGAAATCGCTGACTGCCGTGACGCCGCCCGCATAGGTCTTGAATACGTTCTTCAGCCTTACGCCTGCCATTTTGTTTCCTCCTGCTCACGTACCGGGACGTGAATGCGAATCGATCGTATGTTCTAACTGTAACATCATCCGCCCGCCGGAACCATGATCCGTTTAAACGAATTTCCTGCCGGTCCTTTGTAGAGATTGCATAGGAGCCCCGGAAGCGTTGCCCGGCGGCCGAAAACGCTTCCGGGATGCGGCATTCAGATCATATACCACATATGGTGGAAACTGAAACAGCGAGCCCCCGGGCTGGGGGGGCGGTGCGGACATGCCACCTTTCAGCACCGCAAGACGGCGGCCAGCCGGTGTGGTCACGCGCCGCACAGACCAGAAAGGCGGAGAATCTCGGCCGTCTCGTCCGGCCGGTTCATCGTCAGCAGGTGGATGCCGTCCGCGCCGTTCTCCACCAGATCGCGGATTTGCGCGGCGGCATATTCGATGCCCGCCTTTCGCATGTCCTCGGGATTGCTTCCATACCGGTCCATCAGCAGCACCAGCTGTGCCGGCAGGGATGCGCCGCCGGTGGAGGCCATGCGCTTGATCTGCTCGGCGCGCAGCACCGGCATGATGCCGGCCGTCACCGGCACCGCGATGCCCATGGCACGGGCGCGTTCGATGAAGTCATGGAAGCGGCGGTTGTCGAAGAACAGCTGCGTGATGAGGAAGTCGACGCCCGCGTCCACCTTTCGCTTCAGATTGGCAAGGTCCGCCGAGAGGCGAGGCGCGTCCACGTGCCCCTCGACATAGGCCGCCGCTGCAATGCAGAAGTCGGCCCGAGAGCGGATGTGGGCGATGAGCTCGTCGGCATAGCGGAAGACGTTCTTCGAGAAGTCGAAATCGGGCTGGTCGCGCGGCGGATCCCCACGCAGGGCCAGGATGTTCTCGATGCCCGAGGCCTGCAGCTCCGCGATCATCTCGTCGATCTGACCGACCGTATGCCCCACGCAGGTGAAGTGGGCCATGCTCTCGACGCCGTGGTCGCGCCTGATGGTGCGGGCCAGCTCGATCGTGCGGCCCTTGCCGCTGCCGCCGGCGCCGTAGGTGACGCTGATGAAGTCCGGCGCCATCGACGCGAACCGGTCGAGCTTCTCCAGGATGGTTTCAAGCGGCGTGTCGAGCTTGGGCGGGAACACCTCGTGGGAAACCACGGGACGCTTCTGCTGGAAAAGTTGGTTCAGTCGCATGACGGGAACCCTCCTGAGCGCTCAGGCGCGTTTGTTTTCCTTATTCTATGGCACGCCGGCCATTCCGTCAAGGCGTACATGTTCTTTCAAACAGCATTTAAATGAGGTTCATTTTCACCCAAACGCTTTCTTCCTTAACGCCGGCCTGATCGAAGCCGTTGCCGGCATTCGGGCGGAATCTCCGCCACGCTTCGGGCGGAATCTCCGCCACTGCATGGCGATTCATGCGGGAGCCCTGCCCCACAGGAAACAGCTTCTTGCATATTTATACACATGCGTGTATAATCATGAAAAACCTTTTGCGGATGTGCCGCAGGATGGGGGTATGCCATGACAAACGTTGCCATTATCGGCGCGACCGGCTATGTCGGCGCGGAGATCGTCCGCCTGCTGCATGGTCGTCCGGATGTCCGCATCACGTCCGTCGTGTCGAACAGCTTCGAGGGCAAGCCCTATTCCGCCGTCTACCCGTCGCTCCGCGGCCTGCTCGATCTCCCCTGCGACAAGCTCGACGCCGACCTGCTTTCCGAGAAGGCGGACTTTTTCATCCTCGCCCTGCCGCATGGCGTATCGGGCGATCTTGTTCCCCGGCTGCTGGCAAACGGCAAGAAGATCATCGACCACAGCGCCGACTTCCGATTCCGCTCCCTGGCCGATTACGAGGCGACCTACAAGGTCGCCCATCCGGCACCTGGTTTGCTGGCGGAAGCCGTATACGGTCTTCCCGAGCTGTATCGCGATCAGATCCGCACGGCCCGCCTGGTCGGCGATCCGGGTTGCTACCCCACCTGTTCCGTCCTCGGCATCGCGCCGTTGCTGCGTCACAAGCTGGTGTCCACCCGGGGCATCACGATCACGGCCACCTCGGGCATTTCCGGCGCGGGACGCAAGACGGAGCTGCCCTACTCGTTCTGCGAGTCCGCGGAAAGCTTCAAGGCCTATGGCGTTGCCGGCCACCGACACACGCCGGAGATCGAACAGGAGCTGTCACTGCTGGCCGGCGAACCCATCGTTGTCTCATTCGTGCCGCAGCTCGCACCCATGAAGCGCGGCATGCTCGCCACCATCCACCTCGACCTGCTCGAGGACGCCACCACGGAGGCCCTGCACGCCCTGTATGCGGAAACCTACGCCAACGAGCCGTTCGTGCGCGTCCTGCCGCCCGGCCAGTTCCCGGAGACGCGCTTCGTAGCCGGTTCGAACTACATTGACATCGCCGTGCATGCGGACCGGCGGACCCGGCGCGCCGTGATCGTCTCCTCCCTCGACAACCTCGGCAAGGGATCCTCAAGCCAGGCAGTCCAGGCGATGAACCTCATGTGCGGTCTGCCGGAAACGGCTGGACTCACGGCACCCGCGTTTTACCTGTAGCCTATCCGCCCCGTCCGCCCGACACGGCGAGAACACGCCTGAAGCGCCGTGCGGCAGCCAGCCGTCGCCACGTGCAACCGGAGGTAGACCCGACATGGATTACACGAAGCTCATCAAGAAGGCCGAAATCCTGGTGGAGGCGCTGCCCTACATCCAGTCGCTCTACGGGAAGACGGTCGTCATCAAGTACGGCGGCAACGCCATGATCAATGAAGAGTTGAAGAACTCCGTGATGGAGGACATCACGCTGCTCAAGTACATCGGCATGAATCCGGTGGTGGTGCATGGCGGCGGCCCGGAGATCAACAAGGCGCTCAAGGCCTACAATGTGCAGTCCGAGTTCATCAACGGCCTGCGCAAGACCGATGCGCAGACCATGGAAATCGCCCAGATGGTC
>JAEXRM010000217.1 GCA_023440865.1 Bacillota bacterium | reverse complement strand
GTCCATCATGATACCACGCGGAGGGCATTCTGCATACAAAAGACCGGAAAAGTGCAATGGATGAAGCGGGGGCAACCGTTGTATAATGAACATGCGCACTCCTGCCGGATGCGCCCAATCCGCCTGCCAAGGGAGATGCGCCGATGGCGAAGCTGTACTTCCGATATGGGGCCATGAACAGCTCCAAGACCGCCAACGCCCTGATGGTCAAGTTCAATTACGAGGAGCGCCAGCAGCGCGTGCTGCTGATGAAGCCGGCGCTCGACATCCGCGACGGTGCCGGGGTCGTGAAATCCAGGGCGGGTTTGTCATCGCCGTGCCTGCTCGTCGAACGGAACGGATCCGTCCTGAAGATGCTGACGGAACACATGGCCCAGCAGCCCCTGCATTGCCTCATCGTCGACGAGGCGCAGTTCCTGTCGCGGGAACAGGTGCTCGAGCTGGTCAAGGTTGTGGACGAGTGGAAGATACCCGTCATCTGTTACGGCCTGCGTGCCGATTTCATGGGGAACCTGTTCGAGGGCAGCCAGACGCTGCTCGCGTTCGCGGACACGGTCGAGGAAGTCAAGACCATCTGCTGGTGCGGCCGCAAGGCCATCATGAACGCGAGGCTCCTCGACGGCCGGGTGATCAAGGAGGGGGAACAGATCGTTTTGGGCGGCAACGAGCGATACATCAGCCTGTGCCGCCATCACTGGACCACCGGGGAAACCGGCTGGGCGTGCCCGGTGGAGCCGGATTGAACCGGAATGGAGCAGCGAAGGGAGAGAACCGCGTGAAGCCGATCCGCATGTTCATACTCAGGGGATGCCCCTATTGCCGCAGCGCCCTGCAATGGCAGGACGAGTGGCTGCGGAGCAATGACGCATACCGGAAGATTCCGCTGGAGATCATCGACGAATCCGAGGAGTATGCCATCGCCAAGGCGCACGATTACTACCTCGTGCCCACCTGGTACGTCGATGGCGTCAAGGTGCACGAAGGCGCCGCCACGCGGGAAATCGTGCGGCAGGTGCTCGAGCGGGCGCTGGAAGGCTGATCGGTCCGCCGCCAGGGCGTTGACGGCGGTGATGAGCCAATGACAGCCATTTTATGCAAGCGTTTGTCAATACGTGATTTCCATGACGTACTGGTCGCTCCGGTACAGGCTTTCGGCATACTCGACCGGTCGTCCTGGCGACAGGCTGGCCACGCGGCGAACCAGAAGCAGCGGGAAACCGGCGTCCACGCCGAGCAGCCCGGAAGCGGCCTCATCCGCCGCAACGGCTTCCATGCGGTCCCGGGCTTGATGCATGTCCATGCCGGTATGTTCCCGGATCCGGTCGTACAGCGAGCACCGGGTGAAGTCCGTATCCAGGGGCTCCGGACAGACACTCTGATCGACCCATGTGTCCTGCAGCACGACCGGAGATCCGTTCACAATCCGCAACCTCTTCAGGTGCAGCACCTTCCTGCCCAGCGGCATGCCCAGCGCATCGGCCACCGGCCGCGGCGGATGGCACACCGTCTGTTCAAGCACCCTTGTCTGAAGCCGGTAGCCACGGTCGGTCATGGTGCGGGTCAAGCCCCGGATGCCGTTCCTGTTTCCCTCGATCGTCGGTTTTCCCACATACGTGCCGCCGCCCTGCACACGACGCAGATACTCCCGGTCGACAAGCTCCTGAAGCGCCTTGGTGACAGTCATGCGGCTGACGCCGTGCGCCCGGGCGAGTGCCTCCTCGGACGGCAGCTTGTCGCCGGGACGGTATTGCCCGCTGACAATGCGCCAGTAGATCTGCTCACGGATCTGCAGGTAAACGGGCATGTTTGCCGGACCGCCGTTTCTTGTCATGGCTCCGCCTCCAGGGGGGTGTGGTCCGAACCCGTCACGGGCAGACCGGCATGCATCCTTGCGTGATACCAGGCCCCGCGTGTGAGTTCCTCCTCCGGCGGCAGCAGACGGCACGTCACGCCGGCCTGCGCCACCGTCGCCAGCATGCGCGCGCGCACCGGTGCCACCTTGCGGACGATGGAGCCCTGCAGTGCCAGTGGAAATCCCATGGGCAAGTCCAGCCGTCGTGCAAGCACGATCACGAGTCGGGCCAGCTCGTCTCCCATTTCTTCAAGGAAGCGGGCGGCATCCGGATCGCCGTCGAGCGCGGCCCGTTCGATGACCGGCGAGGCGGCGGCGATTTCCGCCTTATTGTGTCCGTGCAGGAAACCGATGACCTCCCGGGCGCCTGCGGCGGCGAAGTACTCGCGGACCGCCCGGGAAACGGGGCGCTCCGGGCGTCCCTCGTCCGCGTCCCGTGTCATGAGCCGGACGGCGCGGCGGACCAGGTCATACCCGCTGCCCTCGTCTCCCACCAGGTTGCCCCAACCTCCCGCCATCTCCATTTGGTCGCCGTGGCGACCCTGGGCGACCGATCCGGTGCCCGCGATGAGCAGAATGCCGTCGCCGCCCTTGAGCGCGCCTTCAAGCGCCAGCCGCGCATCGGTGTCGACCGTTGCCGGACAACCGAAACAGGCCGCAAGATCCTGTGCCAGCCGATCCTTCAGCCCGCTGGCCGATGCGCCCGCGATGCCGGCGAACAGGTGGCGGCAGCCGGCGGGCAGCAGGCCGGCACTTGCCGCGGATGCAGCCGGAGCGCCTGATCCCGGGCATGTCGCAGCGGAGCTGGCCGATGCCGCCGCCGCGACCGCCTCGGCAATATGGGCCATGGCCACGTCATACCCGTTGAGCGGGTTGCCGAAGCCGGAACGGCCCTTTCCCAGAAGGCGTCCGGTCTCCCAATCGAAGAATGCGGCGGTCGTCGCCGTTCCGCCGGCATCCACGCCGATGCAATATGACATGTCATCCTCCCGCAGGCACGGACGGCCCGCACCATCGCTGTCACTCCCCGAGCGCGGCGCGCAGATGCCCGCCGACCGCGTCGAGCCGTTCGCGGGCCGCGCCGGCGTCGAGCCCCTTGCGTTGCATGAGGATGGCCAGCTTGACGCTGCCGCCGGCCGCGGCCAGCATGGAGTCCGCCGTCTCGCGCCCGGCGCCGGTTGCCTGCATGAAGATGTTCTCGCTGCGGACCCGCAGTTTTTCGTTGGTCGCCTGCACATCGACCATGAGGTTGCCGTACACCTTGCCGAGCCTGACCATGGCGCCGGTGGAAAGCATGTTCAACACCAGCTTCTGGGCAGTGCCGGCCTTCATGCGCGTCGAACCGGAGACCACCTCGGGGCCGACCTCCGGCTCGATGGCGATGTCGGCGATCCGTGCCATCTCCGAGCCGGGGTTGCAGGTGACGCTCACGATCGTGCAGCCAAGGGAGCGGGCATACGCCATGCCGCCGAGGCAATACGGTGTGCGGCCGGAGGCGGCGATGGCGCAGAGCACGTCCGCCGGGGCGAGATTGATGCCGCGCAGGTCGGATTCGCCGCTTTCCTTCGAGTCCTCGACATTTTCCTGCGCCTGGAACATGGCGGCCTTGCCGCCGGCGATCAGCGCGGTCACGACATCGGGACCGACCCCGTAGGTCGGCGGGCATTCGCTGGCGTCCAGCACGCCCAGGCGGCCGGATGTGCCGGCACCCATGTAGACGAGGCGACCGCCCCGTGCGATCGCGGCGGCGATGGCCTCGATGGCGCGGGCGATGGCCGGCAGCTGCGTCTGGACGGCCAAGGCGACCTTCTGGTCCTCCGCGTTGATGCGGGTGACCATGTCCAGCGTGGACAGGCGATCGAGTTCCCGGGTGGCGGGATTGTCGGATTCCGTGGTGTACCGGCTCAGATCGGGCTTCATGGCGACCTCCTGGGGATATGGATGAAACGATCATAGTTGACTATACAACTTACAGCTCCAGTATACCGCCTGTTCGCAAAAGCACAACCCCATTCCACGTGCGTTGACCGGTGGCGTGTACTCGCAAGGTGGACACATCGGAGATCAGGGCATGTGTCCCCGCACGATACCACCGTTGTCCTCCGTTCGTGTACCCTTGCGCTGGTGCGGCGTTTGGCAGCGAGCTTCTCATGGGAAACAAGAAAGTTCTGTCCTTCCCGCTTAGCCTGGTGTATACTGGGGTCAACCGAATAACCGGATGATGACGTGCGGAAGAGGTTTCGGATTGCCGAAACGCCGAAGGAGCAAATTGCTGGATGATACTGGTCCGGCAATGAACCTTTCAGGATGAAGGACCGCCGTCGGACAAATCCCTGAAGAGTCGGAGACGGCACCGAAGGAGCAAGAGCCATCATCATGGTTCGAATCTCTCAGGTTATGGACAGGGCGGACAGCATGCTTGTTGTCCGTCCTGTTTTTTTGTGCTTGCGACAGGCCGTAACCCCGTGTCCGGCAACAGGGGATACAGGGGAGCGGACGTCGCGGAAAGGAAATGATCATGGCGAAACGAACGCCCCTTTGGTCCGTTCATGAGTCTTCCGGTGCGGTGATGGCCGAGTTCGCCGGTTGGGACATGCCCATCCGGTACGGCGACATCCAGCAGGAGCACCGTGCCGTGCGGACGGCGGCCGGATTGTTCGATGTCTCCCACATGGGTGAGCTCCGGTTGTCCGGTCCCGGCGCGCTTGCCTTTGCGGCATCCCTCATCACGAATACGGTGCCGGATCCGGCACTGCGCCGCGCCACCTACTCGCCCATGTGCCACCCGCACGGCGGCACGGTCGACGATCTCTTCGTCTATGGCATTTCACCCGATGAGGCGCTGCTTGTCGTGAATGCCGGCAACATCGAGAAGGATGAGGCGCATGTCCGCTCCTTTCTGCCCGATGGCATCCGGCTGGCCAATGAATCGTCCGAGTGGATCCAGCTCGCCCTGCAGGGGCCGGCGGCCGCGACCGTGCTTGCCGCGATGCCGCTGTTCGCGGATACCGGTGTCGCGGACCTCCGCTTCATGACCTGGACGCCGGCGCGCCTTGACGGGTACGAGGCCATCCTTTCACGCAGCGGTTATACCGGCGGAGACGGGTTCGAGCTGTACATCCGCACGAGTGATCCGGCATGGGCGGCAGGGCTGTGGGATGCCATCCTGGATGAGGGCCGGCCGTACGGCGTCGTGCCGGCAGGACTCGGCGCACGCGACACGCTCCGGCTCGAGGGTGCGCTGCCATTGTACGGGCACGAGCTGACGGACGACGTGTCCCCGATCGAGGCGAACCTGCTGCGGTTCATCCATCTCGAGAAGGAGCGCTTCATTGGCCGTGAGGCGCTGCTCCGGCAATCCGAACAGGGGACCGGACGTGTCCTTGCGGGCATTTGTCTCATCGACCGCGGCATCGCGCGGGAAGGGTGCGAGGTGTTCCCCGTGTCCGAAGGGACCCAATCCGCCACCGCGGAGGCGCAGGCCATCGGAAGGGTGACCTCGGGCGGAGTCGGCGTCTTCATCGGCAGGAACATCGCGATGGCATACCTGGACAGGGCGCACGCCGCTCCCGGCACGGCCGTGGACGTGGAGGTGCGCGGCCGCCGCCTCCGGGCGGAGGTCGCCGCGCTGCCGTTCTATCGCAAGCCGAAGGCCGGAGCGGATGGCGTCGCCTTGCCGTAATATCGCGGGCCCAGGGCCCGGACGCCTGCCGCGCGCGCCACAAGCACCCGGTTCCGGGCCGTGGCGGGCGCCTTGGTTGGGCGGATCATTTGTTTGGGAAGTATGAACCGAAAGACATGCCATCAACGGCGGATGCCGACAGGAGGTAACGGGAATGGAAATCAGACAGGATCGGATGTACACGAAGGATCACGAATGGGTGCGCCTGGAGGACGGCGTCGCGTTGATCGGCATCTCGGACCACGCACAGGAAGCCATGGGCGCCATCGTGTTCGTCGAGCTGCCCGCTGAGGGCAAGATGATCGCGGCGGGCGGCACGCTCGCCGTCGTCGAGTCGGTCAAGGCCGCATCCGATGTGTATTCCCCCGTGGCAGGCAAGGTTGTTCGCGTCAACCGTGCGCTTGACGCCACCCCGGAGCTGCTCAACGAGTCTCCCTACGACCAGTATCTCGCCGCGCTGGAACCCGAGGGCGGGAAGCTGCCGGACGGCCTGATGACGGCCGATGCATACGCGGCTTTTGTCGAAGCAAACGCTTGAGCCTTGTGCGAAAGATCCGCGGCTTCCCGCAATCCGCGGCATCGACATCGCACAACCGGCATGGAGGGATGACCAGATGTCCTTGCGAGAATGGAACCAGAGTTATCTGCCCGCAACCGACGCCGACGTGTCGGCGATGCTGGCGCGGATCGGCCTGCCGTCGCTGGATGCGCTGTTCGGAGAAATCCCGCAGGCGCTGCGGCTCGATACACCGCCAGACGTGCCTCCCGCGGCGGACGAGTGGCGGCTGACCCGCGAGATGCGGGCCATGTCCGCTTCGAACCTCTCCGGCGAGCAGGCACCCTGTTTCCTCGGGGGTGGTGCCTACGACCATTTCATTCCGTCGGCGGTATCCGCGCTGACAGGCCGGTCCGAATTCTGGACGGCCTACACGCCCTATCAGGCGGAGATGAGCCAGGGCATGCTGCAGGCCATCTTCGAGTACCAGTCGCTGGTATCCGCCCTGTCGGGCATGGATGGCGCCAACGCCTCCCTCTACGACGGCGCCACCGCGCTGGTGGAGGGTGCCCTGCTGGCGATGCGCGCCACGGGCAGGAACCGTCTGCTTGTGTCCCGCGGTGTGAATCCGGAGTACCGGCGGGTGCTTGCCGATGCGCTGCGGCATGCGGATGCGGTCATCGTGGAGGTGCCCGTTTCCGCCCTGACGGGCCGCGTCGACGCACAGGCGCCGGCCATCGGTCTGATGGACGGCGCGGCGGCATTCATCGTCCAGACGCCGAACTTCTTCGGCATTCCCGAGGATGTGGCGGCACTGGCCGGAATGGCACACGCCGCGGGCGCACTGCTGTGCGTGTCTGCAGATCCGGTGTCGCTGGGCGTGCTCGAGGCGCCCGGCCGTCTGGGCGCCGACATCTATACGGGCGAGGGACAGCCGCTCGGCATGCCGATGTCGTTCGGCGGCCCCTACCTGGGCCTGTTCGCCGTCAAGGCGCCGCTGATCCGTCAGATGCCCGGCCGTATCGTCGGCGAAACAGCCGACGCACAGGGGCGACGCGGGTTCGTGCTGACGCTGCAGGCGCGCGAGCAGCACATCCGGCGTGAGCGTGCGGCATCGAACATCTGCTCGAACCAGGCGCTGTGCGCACTGACGGCGACCATCCACCTCTCCCTGCTGGGGCCGGAAGGCCTTGCCCGGGTCGCACGGCAGAGCCTCGGCAACGCGGTCTACCTGCAGGGACGACTGCTGGCGGAAGGCCTTGCGGAACCGGTGTTCACGGCGCCCTTCTTCCGGGAGTTCGCCGTCCGGCCCGTACTGCCGCCTTCCCGCATGAACGGCATCCTGCAGGCCGCCGGTATCATCGGCGGTCTGGACCTGACGGAACGCGCTCCCGAGATGACACGCGACGGGCAGGCCGCCTGGCTGGTCGCCGTGACGGAGAAGCGCTCACGGGAGGAAATGGACCGGTTCGTCGAGGTGCTTGCGTCCGACGCGGAGGTCCGTGCGGCGCGCAGGAGGCAGTCCGTCGCGATGAACACCCGAAAGGAAGGTGATCGGACATGAGCCGATGGGAAGCGGTCCCCCTCTTGACCGAACTGCATCATCCGGGCAGAACGGGCGCGGATGTGCCTGCGCCCGAGACGCCTGCGGTCGATCCGGCTGTCTGGTTCGGCCCCGGGTTCGCCCGCCCGGCCAATCCGCCGTTGCCGGCGTTGTCCGAACCCGAAGCCGTCCGGCACTACACGGCGCTGTCCGACCGGAACCATGGCGTCGATACGGGTTTCTACCCGCTGGGCTCATGCACCATGAAATACAACCCCAAACGCAATGAAGTGTACGCCGCCTTGCCGGGCTTCGCACAGCTGCACCCGCTGCAGCCGGATGAACAGGTGCAGGGCGCGCTGCGCCTGATGCATGAGCTCGGCGGCATGCTCTGCGCCCTGACCGGCATGGATGCGGCCACGCTGCAGCCGGCGGCCGGCGCGCAGGGCGAGAGCGCCGGCCTTGCGATCATCAAGGCCTGGCATGCCCACCGCGGTGACACGGCCCGCACGAAGATCCTCGTGCCGGACTCCTCGCACGGCACCAACCCCGCCTCGGCCGCACTGGCCGGGTTCGAGGTCGTGGTGCTGCCGTCGGACGAACGTGGCTGCGTTTCACCCGAGGCGGTCCGCAAGGCGGCCGGACCCGACACGGCGGGCCTGATGCTGACGAACCCGAACACACTGGGCATCTTTGAACCCGACATCGCCGAAATCGCGGCCATCGTCCACGGGGCGGGCGGCCTGCTGTACTACGACGGTGCCAACATGAACGCCATCATGGGCATCGCCCGTCCGGGCGACATGGGCTTTGACATTGCCCACATCAACGTCCACAAGACGCTTTCCACGCCGCATGGCGGCGGTGGCCCGGGTGCGGGGCCGGTCATGGTCAAGCGGCGGCTCGAGCCGTTTCTTCCGGTTCCCGTCGTGGTTCGGGCGCAGGACGGATCCTACCGCCGCGACATGGACCGGCCGCTGTCCATCGGCAAGCTCAAGGCGTTCTACGGCAACTTCGGCGTGCTGGTGCGGGCGTACGCCTACATGCGCACCATGGGGGCCGAAGGGCTCAAACGGGCGTCGCAGCTGGCCGTGCTGCACGCGAACTACCTGCGCGTGCGGTTGTCGGAAGCCTACGACATCCCGCATGACGGCCTGTGCATGCACGAGTTCGTGCTGTCGGCCGACCGGCAGGCGGTCAGGGGCGTCACGGCGCTTGTCCTGGCGAAGAACCTCATCGACGCGGGCATGCACCCGCCGACGATCTATTTTCCGCTGATCGTGCACGAGGCGATGATGATCGAACCAACCGAGACGGAGAGCCTGGAAACCCTGGACCGTTTCGCGGACGAGATGCTGCGGCTGGCCGCCGCGGTGGAAACGGATCCCGCGCCGTTGCTGGACGCGCCGTACACCACGCCGGTCGGAAGGCTTGACGAGGTGGGCGCTGCCCGCAGGCCGGTGCTGTGCCGGTGCGTGGCCTGGGAATAGGAGTCGTATATGAAAGCTTTGGTCAAACGCTACGCGCAGGAAGGCCTCTGGCTGGAGGACCAGCCCGAACCGGCCTATGGCATCAACGACGTGCTGATCCGGGTGCTGCGCACCTCGATCTGCGGCACGGACGTCCACATCTGGAACTGGGACGAATGGGCGCAAAGGACCATCCCCGTGCCCATGATCGTCGGCCATGAGTTCGTTGGCCGCATCGAAGCCATGGGCAGCAATGTGAACGACTTTCAAGTGGGCGACCTCGTCTCGGCCGAAGGGCATGTGGTCTGCGGCCGCTGCCGCAACTGCCTTGCCGGCAGGCGCCACCTGTGCAACAGGACCAGCGGCATCGGGGTGAACCGGACCGGCGCCTTTGCGGAGCTGATCTCGGTTCCCGTGACAAACGTGTGGCACTGCGACCCGAAGATCCCCCTCGACGTGCTCAGCTGTTTCGATCCGCTGGGCAATGCCACCCATACGGCGCTTGCCTTCGACGTGCTGGGGGAGGATGTGCTCATCACGGGCGCCGGACCCATCGGCATCATGGCGGCTGCCATCGCGCGTCACGCGGGCGCGCGGTACGTGATCATCACCGACGTGAACGAGTACAGGCTCGAGCTTGCCCGGAGGATGGGCGTCACCGCGGCCGTGAACATCGCGCGGGAAACGTTGCCGGACGTGATGGGACGCCTGGGCATGAAGGAGGGCTTCGATGTGGGCCTGGAGATGTCCGGCAACCCGTCGGCCTTCCGGGGCATGATCGACGCGATGGCCCATGGCGGCAAGATCGCGCTGCTGGGTCTTCAGCCCGATGGTGTGGGCATCGACTGGAACAAGGTCATCTTCAACGGACTCTCCATCAAGGGCATCTACGGCCGCGAGATGTATGAGACCTGGTACAAGATGACATCGATGATCCAGTCCGGGCTCGACATCACACCGGTCATCACGCACCACTTCCATTACTCGGAGTTAGGGAAGGGCTTCGAGGCCATGCGCTCCGGCAGCAGCGGCAAGGTCGTGCTGACCTGGGCGGAATGACGGCAACCTGCACGGTTCCATGACAGGGGGCGGAAGTCATGCACAATCGCAGCGAATCGGAACATGACGACGGGAGGATGGACATGAAGAGCGCCTACGGCCATTTGCAGAAGGTGTGCGACGGCATCCGTGCGGACGGCCTGTGGAAGGACGAGCGGGTGATCACCACGCCGCAGGCCGCCCACATCGACACGACCGCACGCCGGGATGTGCTCAACCTCTGTGCGAACAACTACCTGGGCCTGTCGAACCATCCCGCGCTCATCGAGGCGGCGCGGGAAAGCTATGCGCGTTACGGACACGGGCTGTCGTCCGTCCGTTTCATCTGCGGCACCCAGACGGTGCACAAGGAGCTGGAGGGCAGGATCGCCGCCTTTCTCGGCATGGAGGACGCCATCCTCTATGCGTCGTGCTTCGACGCGAACACGGGCCTGTTCGAGACACTGCTGGGCGAGGAGGATGCGATCATCAGCGACGCGCTCAACCACGCGAGCATCATCGACGGGGTGCGCCTGTGCAAGGCGCGCCGGCTGCGGTATGCGAACAACGACATGAACGAGCTGGAACTGCGGCTGCAGGAGGCCACCGATGCGCGCATCCGGCTCATCGTCACCGACGGCGTCTTCTCGATGGACGGCGTCATCGCCAACCTTGCGGGCATCTGCGACCTGGCGGACCGGTACGATGCGCTCGTGGTGGTCGACGACAGCCATGCCGTCGGCTTCGTCGGCGCGCACGGGCGCGGCACGCCGGAGCACTGCGGCGTCGGGGGGCGGGTGGACATCCTGACCGGAACCCTCGGCAAGGCGCTCGGTGGCGCCAGCGGCGGTTACACGGCCGCGAAGCGGGGCGTTGTGGACCTGCTGCGGCAGCGTTCCCGTCCGTACCTGTTCTCGAACACGCTCGCCCCCGCCATTGCGGCCTCGGCCTGCCGCGTGTTCGACATGCTCTCGAACGACACCTCGCTGCGCGACCGGCTGGAGGAAAACGCCCTGTACTTCCGGCAACGGATGCGGGATGCGGGCTTCGACATTCCCGACGGCGTCCATCCCATCGTGCCCGTCATGCTGTACGATGCGCGCATCGCGCAGGAAATGGCGCGCCGCATGCTGGAGAAGGGGGTGTATGTCGTCGGCTTCTTCTATCCCGTGGTGCCACAGGGCAAGGCGCGCATCCGCACGCAGATCTCCGCCGTGCATGCGCGGCAGGACCTCGATTTTGCCGTGGAAGCCTTCATCGCCTGTCGGGAGGAGATGAAGCGGGAAGGCCTCGCATGAACGCGTTCGACATGGTGGGACCCATCATGACCGGCCCCTCGAGCTCCCATACGGCCGGCGCGCTGCGCCTGGGCCGCGTGGCGCGCATGCTGCTGGCCGAAGAGCCGGTGCGGGCGGAGATCACGCTGCACGATTCCTTTGCGGCCACCGGGAAGGGGCACGGCACCGACCGGGCGATCCTGGCCGGGCTCCTGGGCCTGGAAACCGACGATGTGCGGGTGCGCACGGCATATGCGCTTGCGGATTCGGTTGGATTGAGCTACTCGTTCGACACCCGGACGGGATCCGGCGGCCATCCCAATACGGCGGACATCGTGATCTGCGGCGCGGACGGTCGCACCGTCACGCTCAGCGGCGCCTCCGTCGGTGGCGGCAGCATCGTCGTGCAGCGCATCAATGGCATTCCGGTCGATTTCACGGGCGAGCTGCACACCCTCATTGTCGTGCACCGCGACAAGCCGGGCGTTGTCGCCCAGGTGACGCAGGCATTGGCGGCGCGTGGCATCAACATCGCGAGCATGCGGCTGTACCGCTCCGCAAGGGGCGGGCAGGCCATCATGGTGCTTGAGACGGACCAGCCGGTGGAGGATGGCGTCGCACAATCCATCCGTCAAGTGGACGGGGTGGCCGAGGCGGTCATCCTTGCCGCGATGGGCGTGTGACGCGCATGACGGCGGGCATGGCGCCGCATCGCGCCAACGGGGCATTTCACCCAGGGGACGGACCGGCAGCGGGTCGGACGGGAGACGCATGGAAGAGTGGAAAAGCATCGAACAGCTTGTGGCATGGGCGGAAAGCCATGCATGCACGCTCTCGGAGGCGGTGCTCCGACAGCAGGCGGAACAGCTGGAATTGGACCGCACCGTGCTCATGAGCCGCATGCGCCAGCGTCTTGAGGTCATGCGCGAGGGCATCGCGGCGGGATTGGATCCGCATACGCGCTCCTTTTCCGGACTCAGCGGCGGGAACGCGCACAAGCTGCGGGAAGCCTGGGAAGCCGGCAGGCTGGCGGCGGATCCGCTGACATCCGGCCTGATGATCCGCGCGATGGCCATGAGCGAGTGCAACGCGGCCATGGGACGCATCGTCGCCTGTCCGACGGCTGGTTCCTGCGGCATCGTGCCGGCCGTGCTGCTGACCCTGCACGAAGTGCGGGGTCTCGATGAGGAGGCCGTGGTGAAAGCGCTGTTCAACGTGGCCGGCATCGGCATGGTCATCGCCCGAAACGCCTCGGTGTCAGGCGCGCAGGGCGGCTGTCAGGCCGAATGCGGCAGCGCCTCCGCCATGGCGGCCTCCGCCGCCGTCGAGCTGCTGGGGGGGACGCCCCGCATGTGCGCCGATGCGTGCGCCATCGCGATCAAGACCGTCCTTGGCCTGGTGTGCGATCCCGTTGCCGGGTTGGTGGAAGTGCCATGTGTGAAGCGGAACGTGTCGGGGGCCGTCAATGCCATGACGGCGGCCAACCTGGCATTGGCCGGCATCCGCAGCGCCATCCCCGCCGACGAGGTGATCGAGGCGATGCGCCAGGTGGGCGACAGCATGCCGAGTCGCCTGAAGGAAACCGCGGAAGGCGGGCTGGCCGGCACGCCGACCGCGCAGCGGATTGCGGCGGGATTCCATGAACGGCGCAGCCAATGAACCGCCTCCGCCCATCCGGATACAGGATGCGTCCTTCCGGACAAAGAAAAGGCACGGGATTCCGGTTATGATCATCTGGGGGGCTGCCAGGCCTTGCGCATCCCCCTGCATGACGGCCGCCCATGCCCCCGATGGCGGACGTGGCGGCCGCCTTCGAGGCCGCCCACGAGGCGGACCGTCAGATCCGGGAGAAGAATGGCTGTTGAGGCGAAGGCGACCCTGTCGGCCCGCTGCCTGGCCGCGGCCATGAAAACGGGAGGCGATCCGCAGGGAACCGCCTCCCGTTTTGCAGCCATGACACCTGTGCGTCGAAGCGGCTTGCCCCCTGTGGAAAGCCCTCAGTGGTATTCGGGCAGCCAATTCCCATGCGCTTCGATCAGGTCGTCGCACATCGCCCTGATGTCGTCGATCGACAGCTCGGATGCGGTGTGCGGGTCGAGCATCGCCGCCTGGTAGATGTGTTCCTTCTTCCGGGTCAGCGCGGCTTCGATGGTCAGCAGCTGCACGTTGATGTTGGTCATGTTCATGGCGGCGCACTGCACGGGCAGGCGGCCGACCTTCGTGGGCTGGACGCCGTTGCGGTCGACCAGGCAGGCCACCTCGACGCACGCGTCGGACGGCAGGTTGTCGATGAGTCCGCGGTTGAGCACGTTGCCGCCAATCCGGTACGGAATGTCCGTCTCCATCGCTTCCATGATGTAGGAGGCGTATTCATGCGTGCGTTCATGGGTGAGCGTCGCATCCTTCACGAAGGTGTCGCGACGGGACGCCCACTCCTCGATCTGATGGATGCAGCGGCGCGGATACTCGTCGAGCGGGATGTTGAACCGGTCGATGAGCTCCGGATACCTCGACTTGATGTAGAAGGGATTGTATTCGCTGTTGTGTTCGCTCGATTCGGTGATGTAGTAGCCCAGATGGCTCATCAGGTCGAAGCGGACCATGTCCCAGTGCTTGCCTTCGGCGTTCTTGGCGGCCGCGCGGCGCTTGATCTCCGGGTACAGGTCCTCGCCGTTGCGGGAGATCGACAGCAGCCAGGCCATGTGGTTGATGCCGGCGATGTTCCACTGCACGTTGTCACCCGGCATGTCGAGATGCCTGAGCAGATGCTCGGCACAGGCCTGCACGCTGTGGCACAGACCCACGGTGCGGATGCTCGTGGCGCGCAGCATCGCGCCTGTGAGCATGGCCATGGGATTGGTGTAGTTCAGGAACCAGGCGTCCGGGCAGACCTTCTCCATGTCGGCCGCAAAGTCGAGCATCACGGGAATGGTGCGCAGGGCGCGGAAGATGCCGCCGATGCCGAGCGTGTCGGCGATTGTCTGGCGCAGGCCGTACTTCTTCGGAATCTCGAAATCGGTGATCGTGCAGGGATCGTATCCACCCACCTGGATGGCGTTGACCACGTATTTCGCGCCGCGAAGCGCCTCGATGCGGTCCGTGTAGGCCCGGATGCGCATGGGCGAGCCATGGTTTGCGTTGATGATGTCAAGCATTGCCTGGGATTCGGACAGGCGGACCGGATCGATATCAAACAGTGCGATGTCGGAACCGGCGAGTGCGGGCGTGCGGATGCAGTCGCCCAGGACATTCTTGGCGAAGACCGTGCTGCCAGCACCCATGAAGGTGATTTTCGGCATGGATGATTCCTCCTTTTTGTTGGACTTCCTGGTAGGGGAATTTGGTGCACATGCTGTCGGATTGTTTTATTGTATGGGAGAATCAAACGGATTTCCATGGCATGGGGATGGATGAATATGGCGATTTGTTGGATGCATGGGCAGAGGGCGCCGGTAGCGGGGCATGCATGGACCCATCCCGCATGTGGGGCATGGCTTCCCCGCTCAGCCCCGGAAACAGGCAAAGACCGCGCCATCCCCATGCCGCGACACCTGGAGCAGCCAAGGCTCCCCCAGCTTGACCACGGCGGCATCCTGCAACTGTGCCGTGCCCGCCTTCAACAGGAGCCGATCGGGCAGCCCCGCCAGATTGATGGTTCGGCAAACCAGGGTGGCGTCGTGCACGGGATCTGCGGTCAGACGCAGATGCAGCCGGCCTTCCGAAGCCGGCTCGAGTCCGATGCCGACATCCGTCAGCGGGAAGGCGAGCTGCAAATCCAGACCGGCTACGGCATCGAGGGTCGTCGCCTGCTCCTGCCACCGCACGCGCCAGGAGCCGGACTCGAGCTCCACGTCGAACCGGCCGGATGCCGCATCGGGCAGGACTTCCTTCTCCAGACCCATCTCCCTGTGCGTGAAACGGACCGGCGCAGGTGCCGCACAGGATCGGGAAGAAGGAGATGAAGCCGTCACGCCGGACCCGGATGCCGGAACCATGCCGCCCACGCGTGCGGGCAGGCAGCTGTACGCCATGTTCCACATCCATTTGACGGCCGTCTCGATCCAGACCTCCTTGTAGGTGGCCGTGCAGACCTGGGGCCAGTAGGGGCGGTCCGCGTCGAACAGGCTCTCGATGCCCACGGACAGCTGACCGACGGTCTGACCGGGCTGTACGGCATATTGCTGGATCCAGTCGTAGCCTTCCCCGTACATCAGGGACTGCGTGAACGGGTTGCGACCCACGATCCATTCGAGCTGCGTCTGGGCGAGCCGGCACATCGACGCGTCGCGCGTGCGGGCTGCGGCAATGGCCAGACTGACCCCCTGCGACAGCTGCACGTTGCCATTGCCGCGAAAGCTGAACCAGACCGGGAACCGACGCAGATACCAGTCCTTTCCGAGCGGAACCCCCCGCACCACCTGGTCGGCATATTTCGGCACGAGATCCGGATCGGGGAACAGCTGGGGATGCAGCGGTCCAATCTTTTCCGGGAAATCCTCCGTTTCATCGACATGGTATGCGCCCTCGGGCAGCATGTCCCAGGGTGCAGTCGCCTGGGCGGACCACAGCTGGAAATCGCCATGAAGAGCGACGGCGGAGGCCCAGAGCGGTGCTTCGTCATGCGCCGGAGCTGCCGCCAGCAGGGCGTCGAGCGCGGCGAGCGGGTACTGCGACTGCGACATGTGGTTGTGGTGCCAGACAACATCGTGGGCGGGCGACTGCCAGAAGAAGCCGCGGACGGGCACGTTCCAGTCGGTGAAGGTCCGCTGCTGGCAGGCCACAAGGTTCCTCGCATGGCGCGCCGCCGTATCGGTGAACCGGGCATGCGCCGGTTGCGTTTGCGGATCGGTTCCGTCCGGATCGAGCGCTCGCAGGGCCAGGCACAGTGCGGCCGCCGCAGCGGCGGAGACCGCATGGAGGGCGACCGGCGGCATGTTCGCCCACTGGTCGGGAGCCTGGCCGCTCATCCGGCGCCAGGTTTCCTCCGCCAGCCGGAAGTCGTCCAGGGCGATGCGCAGGCAGTGGCGGGCGTACACAGGATCGGAATCGGCGAAGACGCGTGCGCCGATGGCCTCCGCATTGGCGCTGACGTAGTTCGTGTACGGATCGTCGGCCGGATCGGAGACAATGTCGTCGGCTGTGCCGATGATGCCGTCCGTCCAGATGGACGCGGAGGAATAGCTCGAACGGTATCCGTCCCCGAAGCGGACCTTCAGGACATAGTCGAGCCCCCACTTCGCCTCCTCCAGCACACGCCGGTGCAGGCGGGGGCGACGATCCCCAAGCGCCTCGGCCAGCAGCAGCAGGGCGGTGGTGCCATCGGCCGTGTTGCACATGCCCTGTGCCAGGTCGGCGGCGTCATGCCATCCGCCATTGGCAACAATGGCCATGCCATCATGCCGAAGCAGCAGGTCGGCGTGGCAGGCGCGATGCTTGCCAGGCACCTCGAACCCGCAACGCTGGCCAAGGAAGAAATTCAGTCCCTTCCAGACGGAAGCCTCCCAGACATCGTTTCCGATATCGAACGGTTCTGTCGACACATCACCCGCTGTCAGCCTGTAGCGCCCCTCCCGGACCAGGCTCGTGAAATCGAGCAGCTGAAGTGCCTCGCCGCCGGGACCGGAGACCTGCGTGATGGGATGTTCCAGCACCACTGCACCCGTCGCGGTGTCGACGATGCGGAAATGCGTCGCATCGAGTCCCGCCGCGACGGCGGACTTGCGCTGGCCGGCCTGGTATCCGCTGCCTGAAAAGGCGATGCGGCCTGGTCCGGGAACCCACCCCTCCTGCACGTCGCAGACCACCCGCTCGAGCGTGAGCCGGGCGGCCTCGAAGACGAAGGTGTCCGCCGCGTCGGGCTCATGGCCGCACATGTCGTACTCGATGGCGACGCCGGTCACACAATCGCGGTGCAGGTGCGGGATCTCCACGGTCACATGGTTCCACCTGTCGTTTTCGAGGCTGACGTTGTGCGCACCCTCGCGCATGTGGATGTCAGGCACCTTGTGTTCTCCGTCATTGTACAGCTGCACGCGCAGCATGATCGATTTCATGCCGGGAACGTGGGGACGGAGCCATACCGACAAACGGTTCCATTCCGTCCAGTCCTCGCGGTCGAAAACACGCAACGCGGCGGGTTCCGCGTAGATTCGACCACGCGCGCGGCCGGGAAGCCAGTCCGGCAGGTTGGTGGGACAGGTGGCCCTGAGTGACGAGGTTCCGTCGAGAGGATGTGAGGACGACAGCTCCAGTTTGATCAAGTCCGTGACGGCCCGCCACCCTCGCAGCGAGGTCATGTCGTCGAGCAGCCGACTGGCAAGCACCGGCTTGGCCCGGAGGCGCTCGTCGGCCGATGCGCCGGAGTCGACCGGGATGGGGATGTGGACATCGTGTGTCCGGTCGAGCAGGTCGTTGAGAGTCTTCCGATCCATGGGCACCTCCCGCGGCAGTGGATGGCGTGCGTTGCCCGGCGGGACCGCCCCGCGGGACACAGCCCCATCGTATCGCGCGCCTGCAGGTGCGACCACCTGAATGCGCCACTGCAGGCCGGTGACCGGTTGGATTTTCCTTGCTGCGGCAACGTGGGCGGCATCCGCACGGACGGCACGAAGGCGCGCCGGACAAGGCAGGCACGCACCGATATCTGACTAGAGTCGCGGACATGGAAAAAGCGGGTTCCAGGCGAAAACCTGAAACCCGCTTCCTGTCTGTGGTCGGAGTGACACGACTCGAACGTGCGACCTCTTGCACCCCAAGCAAGCACTCTAGCCAGAACTGAGCTACACCCCGAAGGACGAATGTCATTATAATCGATACCGCCTCCGGATGCAAGCGGTCGTCAGGAAAAAAGTCCGGAAAATCTTTAGCCGTGCGGGCTGCAAGCGATGGAGCCGTGACGGTCCCGCGTGTGGAACCGTTGCGGGACAATGGATCTGCGCCCCCGAAGCACGGCCGCCCGTCAGCGAATTGTCGTCAGAAATCGTGCAGCAAGTTGTCAAATGCGGTTTCAAGCGGGAGGGAATGTGGAAATGGTCATAAAGAACGGTCCCAAGGCAGAAGATTGCGGCGGCGGAGCGATGCGCTCCCGTCCCCTTGCGGAGGAAACACATGGGAAGAGTACTGATTGTGGACGATGCGGCCTTCATGCGCAGCAGCATCCGGATGATGCTGGAGCGGAACGGCCACGAGGTCTGCGGAGAGGCGGAGAATGGCGCGGTGGCCATTCGGCGTTTCCAGGAACTGACCCCCGACCTCGTGACCATGGACATCACGATGCCGGAAATGGACGGCGTCCGCGCACTCAAGGAAATCATGAGCCTGTCCCCGGCGGCGAAGGTGATCATGGTGTCCGCCATGGGGCAGGAGCATCTGGTGCGTGAAGCGGTGCTGGCAGGGGCCAAGGGCTTCATCGTCAAGCCGTTCAAGGAGGATGCCCTGATGAATTCCGTCCGCAAGTTCCTTTGAGCCCATGCGCGGAGCCGCGCGGTGTCGGGCCAGGTGCCGGGCCTTTGGCCGGGAGGGAGCAACATGTCGGGAATCGGCCGTGAACCGATGCTGGACCTGTACCTGTTCGAGGCGAGCCAGCTGATGGAACAGCTCGAAGGCATCCTGCTGGGCTCGGAAAAGAACGGGACGATGACGACGGACCAGGTCGACGAGATCTTCCGCATCATGCACACCGTCAAGGGGTCTTCCGCCATGATGATGTTCAACGGCATCGCGGCGCTCGCCCACAAGGTGGAGGACCTTTTCTACTTCATCCGCGAGAAGAAGCCCAGAAAGTACAACCATGCCGAGGTGACCGACGCGGTGCTCGGCGCGCTGGATTTCATCCGGGGCGAGCTTGAGAAGCTCGAAGCCGGCAACACCGTGGATGGGGACGCCTCCCGGCTCTCCGGCATGATCGAGGATGTGCTCGGGCGCCTGCGGCTGAAGCAGGGTGCGGGTGACGCGCCGGCCGTGCCGCCCCAGGAGGACACGCCGGCTCGGTTCTACATCAGCAGCTATGCGCCTCCCGGCGGCATGGCGCCTGCGGCGGCAACGGAAAGGCGCTACGTCCTCCTTGTCCGCTTCGAGGAAGGCTGCCAGATGGAGAATGTCCGTGCGTACACACTCCTTCATGCCCTCAAGGATGTCTGCTCGGACATCCGCACGCGGCCCGCGGATGTGCTGGAGGAAGAGGACGCATGTGAGCGCATCGTCCAGGATGGTTTTCTGGCCGGGTTCTCGACGTCCTCATCGCTCGAGGACATCCGGCGCATCGTGGAGGAGGCCCTGTTCGTCAGCCGGTATGAGCTCGATGAGACGGACGAATACGACGCATTGTTCCCCCAGGCGCACAAGGGTCATCCGGCCGCCGCCCCGACCGGTGAGGTACCGGAGCCGCAGGAAGGCGCGCGGGTTTCCCCAAACGCGGAAACGGCCGGTCCCGCCGCGGACACGGCTTCGCGGGGCACGCGCCAGAATCTGGTGAGTGTGAATGTCCAGAAGCTCGACAAGCTGATGGATCTGGTCGGCGAAATCGTCATCACCGAGTCGATGGTCACGATGAACCCCGATCTGGCCGGCCTGCGGCTCGACAACTTTTCGAAGGCGGCCCGCCAGCTGCGCAAGCTCACCGACGAGCTCCAGGACATTGTGATGTCGGTCCGCATGATTCCCATCGCGGGCACCTTTTCCAAGATGAACCGCATCGTGCGCGACATGGGCAGGAAGCTGGGCAAGGAGGCCGAGCTCGTGCTGCTGGGGGAGGAGACGGAGGTTGACAAGAACATCATCGACAACCTGGGCGATCCGCTGATGCACCTCATCCGCAACGCCATGGACCACGGCATCGAGCCGGCCGAGGTGCGACGCGCCGCAGGCAAGCCCGAGGCCGGCCGTCTGGTGCTCGAGGCGCGCAATTCCGGCGGGGACGTCGAGATTCTGTTGTCCGACGACGGCAGGGGCATGAACCGTGAGGATATCCTCCGCAAGGCGAAGGAGAACGGGCTGCTCGACCGGCCGGAAGCGGAACTGACCGACCGAGACGTCTTCCAGTTCATCCTGCTGCCGGGCTTCTCGACAAAGGAGCAGGTGACGGAATTCTCCGGACGCGGCGTCGGCATGGATGTGGTCAAGCGCAACATCGAGAAGCTGGGCGGCACCGTGGCCATCGACAGCACGCCGGGCAAGGGGACGACGATGGGCATACGCATCCCGCTGACGCTGGCCATCGTCAACGGCATGGAGATCAAGGTCGGCAACGCGCTGTACACCCTGCCGATTCCATCCATCCGCGAATCGTTCCGGGTCGAGGCGGGCAGGGTGTTCACGGATGTGCGCGGCAACGAGATGCTGTTGATCCGGGGGGAGTGCGTGCCCGTGATCAGGCTGCACCGTGCGTTCCGCGTGCGCGGCGCCCGGGAGGCGCTGGAAGAGGGCATCATGGTCATGGTCGAGGGAAACGGCCGCACGGCGTGCCTGTATGCGGACGAGCTGCTCGGCGAGCAGCAGGTGGTCGTCAAGCCGCTGCCCACGTATATCCAGCGTTTCGCCACGCGTGACGTCGGCATCGGCGGGTGCACCATCCTCGGAGACGGCAGCATCAGCCTGATCATCGATGTGCCGAAAACCCTGGGCCAGTTCGTGTAGGTACGCCATCATCACAGAAACGCGCCGGATCACGCCGGCATGAGCCGCCGCAGGCACCGCCCGCGGCGGGAGGAAGGGGAGGTGACCCCATGCAGGCGCAGCAGACCGCCCAGACATCCTTTGCGGGGGAGCCGGAGCAGCCGGGAAACGGACTTGGCGCATCGGGCGCGGCGACGTCGCAGATCAAGCTGCTGACCTTTCGCGCGGGCGATGCCACGTACGGCATCGAGCTGTCGCATGTGACGGAAATCGTGGGCATCCAGCCCATCACGGAGGTCCCGGAGGTGCCGCCCTGCATCAAGGGCATCATGAACCTGCGCGGCCGCATCGTGCCGGTCATGGACCTGCGAAGCAAGTTCGGCTGGGAGGAAGTGCCCTACCACGACCGCACCTGCATCATCATCCTCGATGTGCTGGACCAGATGGTCGGGCTCGTGGTGGAGGCGGTGTCCGAGGTGCTGCCGGTACAGCGGGGCGACATCCATCCGGCACCGGGCTTCAAGAGCGATGTCGAGGCGGCCTGGCTCAAAGGCATCGTGCAGGCCAACGGCGGCATCCAGCTCGTCCTCGACTGCGAGCGGCTGCTCGGGCTGGAACCGATGGAACAGGAACCCGCCTGATCCTTGCCTGGCAGATATCCATACGATATGATGAACACGTGAAAGGCGGTTTTTCATGCGCATCCTGATAGCGGAAGACGATTTCATCGGCCGGAAGCTCCTGCAGAAATTCCTGTCCCAGTACGGCGAATGCGATATCGCCGTCAACGGCATGGAGGCGATCGACGCCTATCTTGCCGCGAACAAGCAGGGCATGCCCTACCATCTGATCTGCCTCGACATCATGATGCCCGTCATGGACGGCCTGAAGGTGCTCAAGGCCATTCGCGACATCGAGCGTCAGAAGGGCATCCAGGAGAAGGACCGCGTCAAGATCATCATCACGACGGCACTCAATGACCGCAAGACCGTATCGGAATCCTACGATTCGGGGTGCGAGGCGTACGCCTGGAAACCACTCGACCTGGATAAGTTCCGCGAGGTCATGGTCAAGCTCGGGCTGATCGCCGAGGCGTGAGCCCACCGGCACGATATGTCCGGATGCGGCGCGGCGCGAAGGCTGCCGCGCTTTCCATCCGTGCAAATAACGATTGACAGGAGGAAGTATCATGAGTACGGACAAGAAAATGCCACTCAACCTGCAGGACGGTGTCGGCCATGCCAGGAAGTTCGGCGAGGACTTCAAGAAGTTCGCCCTGAAGGGCAATGTCATCGATCTGGCGGTTGGCGTCATCATCGGCGGTGCGTTCGGCAAGATTGTGACCTCGCTGGTCAACGACATCCTCATGCCGCTGATCGTGCTCATCACCGGCAAGACCGATCTCAAGACCCTGTCCGTCGTCCTGAAGGCGGCGGATCCGGCCGTTGCCGACTCGAAACCGTTGCTTTGGGCGTATGGCAACTTCTTCCAAACCGTCATCGACTTTTTGATCATCGCCCTGTGCATCTTCCTTTTCATCAAGTTCTTCGAGCGCTTCAAGAAAAAGGAGGAGGCCGCTCCCGCCGCCCCGCCGGAACCCACCGCGCAAGAGAAGCTGCTGGCCGAGATTCGCGACGAGATCAAGTCGATGAACCGGAAGTGAAAGTGCCTGTTGACCTGGCACATGTTCCGTGGTAGCATTGTTCACAAGTCAAACTTGTGATGGGGAAGTAAAGCGAAACAGGCACCCACAGAGAGTCGTGGAGGGTGGGATCACGGCGGCGGGCGGTTTTGCACAATGGGCCCCTGAAGGCGGAGAGAAAGCGGCGGCGAGCCGCGAGTAATGTCCGACGCAATGCCGGCGTTATCGGCAAAGGGCGTGATGGCGCCCGGACAATGAATTTCAAGGTGGCATGCAGACGTTCGGGTCTGTCCTTGTGAAAGGACGGACCCTTTTTGCATGCGCCACGGATGGCATCCAACCCCGGCAGAGACCGGCAGGCGGCGATGCCGGACCGGAAATCCATGACGGGGACCACACGACCCAAACGCACGACACCGATACGCCGGCATGACCTGACGGCGGGGTGAAATCCTTTCGCAACGCGAAAGGCGCAGGAGGTTCCGATGGTATTCCCGACTCTGGAAGAGGCCCTCCGACTGGGCGAAGGAAGCACCTTCGTACCCATCGCACTCGAGACCGTGGCCGACATGGAAACGCCGGTCAGTGTCTT
The DNA here is from genome assembly GCA_023440865.1 of Bacillota bacterium. Lineage (GTDB taxonomy): Bacteria > Bacillota > Clostridia > DSM-8532 > DSM-8532 > JAEWSN01. Next base: position 21,880 of record JAEXRM010000217.1, on the reverse strand, counting down.
CAAGCGCTTCAAGGATACCAGCAGCCACTGTTTCCTGCTCGACAGCGTCGAGGGCGGGGAAAAGTGGGCCCGCTATTCCTTCATCGGGCGCGACCCGCTGCTCAACATCCGCATCCGCGGCCGTGAAACCCTCCTGGAGAGCCGAGACCGCCACATCGAACGCATCGAGGGCAATCCCTTCGACACGCTCCGCGACATCATGGCCAGGTACAAGGGGGCTCGGGTGCCCGGCATCCCGCGCCTATCCGGCGGTGCCGTCGGCTATTTCGGCTATGACATGGTGCGCAATGTCGAGCAACTGCCCGACGCGCCGGAAGACCGGCTGGGCATTCCGGACGGCCATTTTCTCGTCGTCGACGAAATGATCGTGTTCGACCACCTGCGGCAGAAGCTGCAGATCATCGTCAACATGCGCATGACGGGCGATCCGGCGATCAACTACAGCCATGCGGTCGAGCGGTTGCGCGCCATCGAGCGCACCATCCTCGATTCCGGCCACATCGTCACCGGCGCCCGCATCCGCCGCGACTGCCACGTGGGCGAGGTCGTCAGCGAGACGAACCGCGAGCAGTACATGGACATGGTGGAACGTGCCAAACGCCACATCGTCGACGGCGACATCTTCCAGATGGTGCCTTCCCGCCGCATGAGCGTGGAAACGGACGCCGATCCGTTCGACGTGTACCGGGTGCTGCGCGTGTCCAATCCGTCGCCGTACATGTACTTCCTCAAGCTGGACAGTTACTGCCTCGTGGGCGCGTCTCCCGAGATGCTTGTCCGTTTCGAGGACGGGCTGGTGGAAACCTGCCCGATCGCAGGCACGAGGCCCCGCGGCAGAACGCCCGAGGAGGACCGGCGCCTGGAAGCGGAGCTGCTGGCCGACGAGAAGGAGATCGCCGAGCACATGATGCTGGTGGACCTTGGCCGCAACGACATCGGCAAGATCGCGAGGTTCGGCACCGTCAAGCCGGTCGACCTCATGAAGATCGCCCGTTATTCCCACGTCATGCACATCACGACGCTGGTGCAGGGTGTCGCGCGGGATGACGTGAATGCCTTCGACGCCCTCAAGGCGGTCCTGCCGGCAGGGACCCTTTCCGGTGCGCCGAAGATCCGTGCCATGGAACTCATCAACGAAATGGAACCCTCGAAGCGTGGATTCTACGGCGGAGCCATCGGCTACATCTCCTTCGACGGCAATCTTGATTCCTGCATCACGATCCGCACGCTGCTGTTCAAGGACGGCAAGGCGTACCTGCAGGCGGGGGGCGGCATCGTCGCCGATTCGGTACCCGAGACGGAGTACGAGGAAACGCAGAACAAGGCGGGCGCCCTGCTCCGGGCCCTGGCCGAGGTGGGACCGCGGAAGCGGACGGACGGCATGGCGGAGGTGGCAACATGATCCTCCTGATCGACAACTACGATTCCTTCACCTACAACCTGTACCAGTATGCCGGCATGATCGAGCCGGACATCCGTGTCATCCGGAACGATTGCATCGACCTCGACGGCATCCGGGCGCTCAAGCCCTCGCACATCCTTGTGTCACCCGGACCCGGGTTCCCGCGGGATGCCGGCGTCAGTGTCGATGTCATCCGCCACCTCGGTGCCATGTGCCCTGTTCTGGGCATCTGTCTTGGGCACCAGGCGATGGGAGAGGCGTTTGGCGGCACTGTCGTGCATGCCCCCGGCGGGCCGGTACACGGCAAGGCGAGCACGATCCGCATCCGGGGGGCCTGCCCCCTGTTTGAGGGGGTGCCGCAGACCCTGGGAGTGGCGCGGTACCATTCGCTCGTGGTGGACCGGGACACATTGCCGGACTGCCTGATGGTGACGGCGGAGTCTGAGGACGGCCTGATCATGGGGATGCAGCACCGCACGCTGCCTGTGTACGGACTGCAGTTCCATCCGGAATCGATCCTGACGGAGCACGGGATGACACTCATGGAGAATTTCCTGAACATGGCGTGAATCGGCACGGTCACCGAGCGGGCAGACGGGACATCGGGAATGCGCGCGACGCCTGATGCGGGCCGGCGATAAGGGAAGCACGGAGGTACGGATATGAAGGGACTGCTCGACAAGCTGATGCTCCAGGAGGATTTGACGCCGCAGGAAGCGACGGACGCGATGGACACACTGATGACGGGGCAGGCGACGCCGGCACAAGTCGCGGCATTCCTGACGGCACTGCGGATGAAGGGCGAAACCGTCGAGGAGATCTCCGCCTTCGCCCAGGTGCTGCGTGGCAGGGCCAGCCGTGTGACGACCGGCCGGCCGGTCATCGACATTGTCGGAACGGGAGGCGACGGAACGAACACCTTCAACATCTCGACCGCCGCCGCGTTCGTGACGGCCGCCGCCGGCATGCCGGTCGCGAAGCACGGGAACCGGGCGGCTTCCAGCCGGTGCGGCACGGCGGACGTGCTGGAGGCGCTGGGCGTGAACATCACCCTGTCGCCCGCACATGCCGCTGCATGCCTCGAAAGCACGGGCATCTGCTTCCTCTTCGCGCAGACCTATCACGACTCGATGCGCCATGTCGCGCAGACCCGCCGAGAAATGGGCATCCGCACCGTGTTCAACCTCATCGGACCGCTCTCCAATCCGGCCTTCGTCGAGCACCAGCTGCTGGGCGTTCCCTCGGACGAACTCGTGGCGCCCATGGCGCGCGTGCTGTCCAATCTCGGTGTCCGGCATGCGATGGCCGTGCACGGCGAGGACGGGCCGGACGAGTTGACCATCGGCGGCTCGACGCTTGTGGCGGAGGTGGTCGGCGGCGTATTGTCCGAATACCGCGTGAGACCCGAGGACTTCGGTTTGACCCGCAGTCCGCTGCAAAGCGTGCGTGGGGGGGATGCGGCCGAGAACGCCGCCATCCTGCGGGCCGTGCTGTCCGGTGAGAAGGGACCCCGGCGCGATGTCGTGCTGCTCAACGCGGGTGCCGCCCTCCGGGTGGCCGACCGGGCCGGATCGATCGACGAGGGCATCGTGCTCGCCCGTTCGGCCATCGATACCGGCCGGGCGCTGGCGACGCTGGAGGCCTATGCTGCGGCTTCGAACCGGGCATGAGCGTGATGAGTCCGGCATCCGCCTGTCCGGTTTGCCGGCATGACGGAGTCTGTTGACAGGAAGGGGAAGGCGGAAGATGATATTGGATGACATCGTGGCGAGGAAACGCCTGCAGCTGGCGGAGGAGGCTTCGGCCGTGCCGGTGTCCGTGCTGGAACGCAAGGCGCTTGACGCGCCTCCGGTCCGTGATTTCGAGGCGGCCCTCCGCAAGCCGGGGTTGTCGGTCGTTGCGGAGGTGAAGAAGGCGTCGCCCTCGAAAGGCCTCATTGCGCCCGACTTTCGGCCCGTCGAAACGGCGCTTGCCTATGTCGACGGCGGGACCGACTGCATCTCCGTCCTGACGGAGCGGCATTTCTTCCAGGGTTCCGACGAGGTCCTGCAGGCGGTGAGGCGGAACGTCCCCTGTCCGGTCCTGCGCAAGGATTTTCTGCTGTGCGAACGGCAGGTGATCGAGGCGCGCGCCATCGGGGCGGATGCCGTGCTGCTGATCGCGGCCATCCTTGATGACGCGACCCTGGTCCGTCTGCTGCGCCTGGCGGGTGAGCTGGGCATGTCCGCGCTGCTGGAGGCCCATACCTGCGATGAGGCGAAGCGTCTTGTGCAGGCCGGCGGCCGCATCATCGGCGTCAACAACCGCAACCTCGGCACCTTTGCCGTGGATCTTGCCATCTTCGGCCGTGTGCGGCGCGAGATACCCGCCGATTGCGTGACCGTGGCCGAAAGCGGCATTGCCGGTCCCGATGACGCGCGCAGGCTGCGGCAGGACGGATGTGACGCCATACTCGTCGGCGAGACGCTCATGCGCTCCGGCGCTCCGGCAAGGGCGCTGGCCGCGCTGAAACAGTAGAAGCCGCGATTCCGCGGTCCTTCCATCCAGGCAGGCGATGCGTCCGATGGGAACGTTCCTGCCGGAATCGCCCATGCAACCCCAGGGGAACCACCCGTACAACCTTGTCCGTAACAAATCCGCTCGCAGAAAGGAACCGTACCATGTCGCACGAAGAAGCCGTCAGAAACACAGAAGTCGCCGAGGAACTGGAAACCGCACCCGAAGGCATCAGCCAGGGCACCTACGAGGCGGCCGTCGAGAAGAGCCGGCAGCTGGAGGAGCAGCTCCACACGCATCCGGAAAAGTACCGCGTCCTTACCGGGGACCGCCCGACAGGGCGCCTGCACATCGGACATCTGTTCGGCTCGCTGCAGAACCGTGTCCGCCTGCAGAACCTCGGTGTGCGCACCTTCATCATCATCGCCGACTACCAGGTGCTGACCGACCGCGACACGTTCGAGAACATATCCGACAATGTGCACAACCTGGTCATCGACTATCTTGCCGCGGGGCTCAGGCCCGAGTTCGGCAAGACCTGCATCTTCCCGCACAGTCATGTGCCCGAGCTCAACCAGCTGCTGGTGCCTTTCCTCACACTCGTGACGAACGCCGAACTCGACCGCAATCCCACCGTGAAGGAGGAGATCGTCGCCTCCGGGCAGAAGCGCATCAATGCGGGCATGTACACCTATCCGGTGCATCAGGCGGCCGACATCCTCTTCTGCAAGGCGAATGTCGTGCCGGTGGGCAAGGACCAGCTGCCCCATCTCGAGATGACCCGGCTCGTGGCTCGCCGGTTCAACGAGCGCTTTGCCAAAAAGAAGCGCCTGTTCCCCGAACCGATGCCCCTGCTGAGCAAATCGCCGGTGATCCTTGGCCTCGACGGATCGCAGAAGATGAGCAAGAGCCGCAACAACGCCATCATGCTCAGCGCGACCGAGGACGAGACGGCGGCCCTCATCAGGAAGGCGAAAACGGATGCGGAGCGGCAGATCACGTTCGATCCGGCCAACCGCCCCGAGGTCGCCAACCTGCTGCTGCTCATCGCGCTGTCGACCGGCGAGACGCCCGAGGCGGTCGCGGCCCGCATCGGCGACGGCGGTTCCGGCGCGCTCAAGAAAATGCTGACGGAAAGCCTCAACGAATACCTGCGCCCGCACCGCGCGATGCGCAAGCAGCTGGAGGCGGATCCCGCCTACATCCGCGACGTGCTCCGCGCCGGCATCCGCGAGGCGCGCGAGGTGGCGGAGGCGACCCTCTCCGAGGTGCGCCACGTCATGAACATGGACATATGAGCATGCAGACGGGCGGAGGAAACCACACGCGCATCAAGATGTGCGGTCTGGTGCGGCCGGAGGATGTCGCGGCGGTCAATCCGCTGCTGCCCGATTATGCCGGCTTCGTGTTCGCGCCGAGCCGTCGGCGGGTGTCGGCCGAGACTGCCCGCGACCTCATCGCCGGCCTCGCCGCGCCCATCGTGCCGGTTGGCGTTTTTGTGGACGAGGTGCCCGAGGTGATCGCGCACATCGTCCGGATGTGCCGGCTCGGCGTCGTACAGCTGCATGGTGCGGAGGGGGTGGCGGAGATCGCGGCCGTGCGCGCGCTGGTTCCGACGGGAACGTTGGTCTGGAAGGCCCTCCGCATGCGGAATGCCGCCTCGCTCGCGCCTGTGCGCGACCTGCCTGCGGACCGGTTCCTGCTGGATGCATGGCATCCCGAACAAATGGGGGGCACGGGCGAGGCCTTCGACTGGCGTCTCCTCGCGGGCGTCGCAGCGCCGTTCCTGCTTGCGGGCGGATTGAACGAGAACAATGTGGAAGCCGCCATTCGGCAGATTCGGCCCTGGGGCGTGGATGTGAGCACCGGTGTGGAAACCGGCGGCCGGAAGGATCCCTTACGGATGGCCGCCTTCGTGGCGGCGGTCCGGGGACCGGAGCGCGACGGCTGAGACGAAGCCGCAGCAGGCGGAGCAGCGCGACGGTCACGGCGGCAACCTCCGCACAGTCTTGGCGGCGCCGGTGGCATCAACGGATGCCGCCGGTACGGCAACATGGAAAGTGGAAGCGGCGGCAACGGAAGCATGGAGGCATGCATGGACGACAAAAGATTCGGCAGGCATGGCGGGCAGTATGTGCCCGAAACCCTGATGAACGCGCTCGCGGAGCTGGAAGCCGCGTATGACGGCGCCATGGCGGATCCGGCATTCCGCGCGGAACTCGACCGGCTCTGCCGGGATTACGCGGGACGGCCGTCGATGCTCTATTTTGCGGAGAACATGACCCGCGACCTCGGCGGCGCGAAGATCTACCTCAAGCGCGAGGACCTCAACCACACGGGCTCGCACAAGGTCAACAACGTCCTCGGCCAGGTGCTGCTCGCCAAGCGGATGGGGCGTTCCCGCGTCATCGCGGAGACCGGGGCGGGCCAGCACGGCGTGGCGACGGCGACGGCCGCCGCGCTGTTCAACATGGCGTGCACGGTCTACATGGGCGCCGAGGATGTGGAGCGCCAGGCGCTCAACGTCTTCCGCATGCGCCTGCTGGGCGCCGAGGTGGTGAGCGTGTCATCCGGCACCGGCACGCTCAAGGATGCCGTCAACGAGGCGATGCGCGAGTGGACCAAAAGGGTGGGGGACACCTTCTACGTGCTGGGCTCCGTCATGGGGCCCGCGCCGTACCCGCGCATGGTGCGCGACTTTCAGCGCATCATCGGGTTGGAGATCAAGCAGCAGCTGCTCGAGCGCGAAGGCCGGCTTCCCGATGCGGTCCTGGCCTGCGTGGGTGGCGGCAGCAATGCGATGGGGGCCTTCCACGCGTTCCTGCCGGACACGTCGGTGCGGCTCATCGGCGTCGAGGCGGCAGGCGACGGCGTGGACACGGACCGTCACGCAGCCACGATCAGCCGCGGTTCCGTCGGCATCTTCCATGGCATGAAGTCCTACTTCCTGCAGGATGACGAGGGGCAGATCATGCCCGTATACTCCATTTCCGCGGGTCTGGACTACCCCGGCATCGGCCCCGAGCACGCATGGCTCCATGACGAGGGACGTGCCGAGTACGTCGGTGCGACAGACCGGGAGGCGGTGGATGCATTCGGCTACCTCGCACGCATGGAGGGGATCATCCCGGCGATCGAGTCCGCACATGCCGTGGCGCACGCACGCAAGCTCGCGCCGACGATGCCGGAGGACGCCATCCTTGTCATCAATCTCTCCGGACGCGGGGACAAGGATGTCTGGCAGGTGGCCCGGTTCATGGGGGAAGCGTTGCGGGAGCAGTGACCATGCGCGGCAGGGGCAGTCATGGTTGTGGTGGATGAAGGAGGACACGGTATGTGTTCCATGAGTGGAAACGTGCAGGGACAGGACAGGGTCAGGCCGCTCTCCGGGCGGATCGGCGCCGCGTTCGAGCGGCGCAGGGCGGAAGGCGGGAAGACGCTCATCACCTTCATCACGGCCGGGGACCCGGACCTGGCGACGACGGAGCGGCTGGTTGACGCCATGATCGCCGAGGGGGCGGACCTTGTGGAGCTGGGCATCCCCTACTCGGATCCGATTGCGGAAGGGCCGGTCATCCAGGCGGCCAACGAGCGGGCCTTGCGGAACGGCATCCGGATGGGCCATGTGTTCGCGCTGGCCGGCCGCCTTCGGGAACGGACCGAGGTGCCCCTTGTGCTGCTGCTGTATGTGAATGTGATCGTCCAGTACGGCGCGGACCGGTTCTTTGCGGACTGCCGTGCCAGCGGCATCGACGGGGTCATCGTGCCGGACCTGCCATACGAGGAACGCGGGGAAATCGAACCGGATGCACGCCGGCACGGCATTGCCATGATCCGCATGGTTTCGCCGGTCTCCGAGGCACGCATCCGCATGATCGCCGAGGGTGCCGAAGGTTTTCTGTACTGCGTGTCCTCACTGGGGGTCACGGGCACGAGAAGCAGCTTTGAAACCGATTTCGACTCCTTTTTCCGCACGATCGACGCCGCAAGCCGCATTCCGACAGCCCTGGGGTTCGGCATATCCGACGGTGCACAGGTACGGGCTGTCCGCCGTTTCGCCGATGGGGTCATCGTGGGCAGCGCCATGGTGCGCACCATCGCCGCGGCGTGCGGCGCGGACGAGGCGGTTGCCCGTTGCGTCGCCTTCACGCGCGAGCTGCGTGGAGCGCTAGACGAGGTGGATGCTTGATGCTCATGCCGCGCGGCTGCATACCTTATGAATCCAGTCGGAATTGAGGGGAAAATGTAGCCTATGCTACTTGACGATTCCTGACCTTCCAGAGTAGGATGAAGAAGGCCCAGCCTCGCTGACGCAGGCCCTGAGAGGAGCACAGCATGACAGACAGATGCATTTACATGGATCATGCGGCAACGACACCGGTACGTCCGGAAGTGCTGCAGGCCATGATGCCCTACTTCACGGAACAGTTCGGCAACGCTTCCTCGATCTACCGCATCGGCCGGGAAAACCGCAAGGCGGTGGACGCGGCGCGTGCGGATGTCGCAGGCGCGCTCCATGCCGATCCGACGGAGATCTTCTTCACTGCGTCCGGATCCGAGGCGGACAACTGGGCCATCAAGGGCGCCGCCGCAGCGCGGGCCTCAAAAGGCCGCCACCTGATCACATCGGCGATCGAGCACCCGGCGGTGCTCAACGTTTTTGAGCATCTTGGAAGGAACGGATTCGAGATCACATACCTGCCGGTCGACAGCGACGGCGTCGTGCATCCCGAAACACTCAAGGGCGCCATGCGCCCCGATACCATCCTGGTTTCCGTCATGATGGCGAACAACGAGATCGGCACCATCCAGCCCATCGCCGAGCTGGCGGCCATTGCCAGGGAGGGCGGCGCGCTGTTCCACACGGACGCCGTCCAGGCCGCGGGAAACATCGTGGTCGACGTGAAGGCGCTCGGGGTGGACATGCTGACCATATCCGGCCACAAGTTCTACGGCCCCAAGGGCATCGGCGCCCTGTACATCCGCAAGGGACTGAAGATCGAACCGCTGTTGCACGGGGGACATCAGGAGCGCGGCAAGCGGGCCGGCACGGAGAATGTCCCGGGCATCGTGGGCATGGCCAAGGCACTCGTCCTTGCCACCGGGCAGCTGGATGCCCATGCGGCGAAGCTGTCCGCCCTGCGCGACCGCGTGCTTGCCGGTGTCATGGAACGCATTCCGCACGTCAAGCTCAACGGGCATCCCGCACAGCGCCTGCCTGGCAATCTCAACCTGTCGTTCCGCTTCATCGAGGGCGAATCGCTGCTGCTGATGCTCGACATGAAGGGCATTGCGGCCTCCTCTGGATCGGCCTGCACCTCCGGCTCGCTCGATCCTTCCCACGTGCTGCTCGCCATCGGGCTGCCGCATGAGATCGCGCACGGATCACTCCGTCTGAGCTTCGGCGACATGAACACGGAGGCGGACGCCGATTACCTGCTCGAGCATCTGGCCGCCATCGTGGCGCGCCTGCGCCAGATGTCGCCCCTGTATGAGGATTTTGTCCGCAATGGCGGCCAGTGAGACATCGTGCGCCGTCGACTACGCCGCCCCACCTGCTTTGACCGAATCCCCACGGCAACGGACATTCCCGACCCGCATCAGGCTCCGGTACGACCCGGACGGAAAGAGAGCGACCATGTACAGTGACAAGGTGATGGACCATTTCATGAATCCCCGCAATGTCGGCGACATCGAGGCTGCCGATGGCGTCGGCCAGGTCGGCAACGCGAAGTGCGGCGACATCATGAAGATTTATTTGAAGATCGAGGACGGCATCATCAAGGATGCGAAGTTCAAGACCTTTGGCTGCGGCGCGGCGGTCGCGACCAGCAGCATGGCCACCGAGCTGATCATCGGCAAGACGATCGAGGAGGCGGAACAGATCACCAACAAGGCTGTCATGGAGGCCCTTGACGGGTTGCCGCCGGCCAAGGTGCACTGCTCGGTCCTGGCCGAGGAGGCCATCGCCGCGGCTCTGGCGGACTACCGCGAGAAGCATGGTCTCTCCGACGGATCCGGCAGCGGCTGCAGCGGCTGCTGCGGCAGCTGCGGCCATGACCATCACGATCTGCACGGCCTGGAGGCGGATGAAGAGGGGGAGTGAGGACAGCCCCGCATCTGCATGCATGAATCCGTGGGATCCGGGTATGTACGTACTGGATGAATCTCACTGCATGGGAGGCGCCCCGTGATGCCGTTCTGGTTGCAGAAGACCCTGTACTTCGTATTTCGGACACTGCTGCTCGTGCTGGTTCTATTTCTTGCGCTCAAGCTGCTCCGGTACCTGGCGCCATTCATTGTCGCCTTTCTGCTGGCGAATGCGCTCGAGCCCGTCGTGCAGTTCCTAGAAAAGAGAATCCGCCTCCCGCGCAAGTTGGGGGCGGTTTTTTCGCTGCTGTTCGTCCTGGGGGCCATCGGGACCCTCCTGGGCATGATGGGGGCGAGGCTGGCATATGAGATTCGCAATGTCTACGCCGGCGTCTCGGGATCCTCGACCGATTTTGCAGATTTTCTCAGGCAGATGATGGAGAAGGCCCAGAACTTCTACTTCCGGCTGCCGGAGGAAGTGACGCAGGCCATCGACAGCACGGCGTCCGCCTTGGGGGAATCGGTCCGGACCCTGTTGGGCAGGATGGCCCAAAGCACGCTCGCATTCACGGTTTCCATCCCCGAGGCGGTCGTGTTCCTGCTTGTGTCCATCTTGGCCGCCTATTTCATGATCAGCGACCGCAAACCCATTCTCGAGGCGTTCGAGCGCTGGGTGCCGCACAATTGGCTCCGTGGTACGCGCCGCATGCTCGTGGGCGTGTTCAAGGCCCTCTTCGGCTGGTTGCGCGCACAGGGCATCATCATCTGCATCACGTTCACCGTCATCGTCTCGGGGCTGCTGCTCGCCGGTGTCGCAAATCCCCTGATCATCGCCCTCTCCACCGCAGTCATCGACGCGCTGCCCGTGTTCGGCGCGGGCGCCGTGCTCATCCCCTGGGGCATCTTTTCCCTCGCCACGGGCAATGTGAAGCTCGGTGTTTTCCTGTTGCTGCTGGATGTGGTGATCCTGGTGCTGCGGCATCTCATCGAGCCCCGCATCGTCGGCCGCCAGATCGGCATTCACCCGTTGCTGACACTGGTCGGCATGTATCTGGGCCTTCAATGGATCGGCGTGCTCGGCATGATCGCGGGTCCCATTCTCATGGTGGTGCTGCGGGCCGTGCTGGAGGGCGTCCTGAAGCTCGACTCGGTGAAGGCGTTCCTTGCGCAGCTGTTCCGCTCGAACGGCGGAGGTGGACGCGAAGGCGGATTCGATTCCGACGGGCGGCGCGAGGACGGCGACAAGCAGGAAACGCCTTCGGCGGAGGATCACAAGACAGCCTGATGCATGCGGGACTGCATTGCACGGACAAAAACGCGTGCCCGCATGTGAAAAGCGGCATCCTCCTGGCCGTTCCTTTCCGGAAAAGGGGGATGGCGAAGCAGGCGATCGGTTGCCCGTGGTCCGGTCGTTTGCATGATCGGCCCGACGTACTTGCATTTATTCCGCCCCATGCGTTATGCTTGGAGAAATGGATGATTCCGGCCGTCCGCATCCCTGCGGACCGGACGGTGGCGGAAGGCCTGGCGATCACGCCGACGGCTGAAGGAGAAAGCATGGAACAACTCATCCGGAGCATGAAGGAACAATTCAGTTCATTCAGCAAGGGACAGAAGCTCATCGCCAATTTCATCATGGATCACTACGACCGCGCGGCGTTCATGACTGCGGCCAAGCTTGGCGAGGAAGTCGGCGTCAGCGAATCCACCGTGGTGCGTTTTGCCATCGAGCTCGGATACGACGGCTACCCGCGCCTGCAGAAGGAGCTGCGTGAGGTCATCAAGAGCAAGCTCACCTCCGCACAGCGTCTCGAGGTTTCCTCCGCGCACATCGATCCGGACAACGTGCTGCGCAGCGTGCTGCATTCCGACATGAACAAGCTGCGCTCGACCATCGAGGAGTCCGATCCGCATGCGTTCAACCAGGCCGTGGAGGCCATCCTCGGCGCCGATTGCATCTACATCCTCGGGGTGCGCAGCGCGGCGCCGCTGGCAAGCTTCCTGTCCTTCTACCTCAACCTCGTATTCGAGAACGTGCGCCTCGTGCATACCAATTCCTACAGCGAGATGTTCGAGCAGATCGTCCATGCCAGGAAGGGCGATGTCATGATCGGCATCAGTTTTCCGCGTTATTCCCGCCGCACGACGAAGGTCATGCAATACGGCGCCGAACAGGGCGCGACCGTCATCGCGATCACCGACAACGCCGCCTCGCCGCTGGCGCAGACCAGCAGCATCCAGCTGTTCGCCCGCAGCGACATGGCCTCCTTCGTCGATTCACTCGTCGCGCCGCTGTCGCTGATCAACGCGTTGATCGTGGCCATCGGCATGAAGCGCCGGGACAAGATCCGCGCGACCCTCGAGAAGCTCGAGACCATCTGGGACGAGTACCAGGTCTATGAGAAGGGGGAAGGGGAGTCGCACGAGGGCGTTACCAATGACTGAGTCGCATTCCGGACGCGTCGCCGTCATCGGGGCCGGCGCGGCCGGCTTGATGGCGGCGGGCGTCGCCGCGTCGCGGGGTCATCGCGTCACCGTGTTCGAGAAAGGGCGCCGCCCCGGCCAGAAGCTCCTCATCACAGGCAAGGGCCGGTGCAATGTCACCAACCTGTGCGACACAGACACCTTCATGGCCAATGTCCCCGGCAATGGCCGCTTCCTGTACTCAAGCTGCAGCCGGTTCCCTGCGGAGTCGATCATGTCGTTCTTTGAGGCGCAGGGCGTACCGCTGAAGGTGGAACGCGGCAACCGCGTCTTTCCCGTTTCCGACAAGGCATCGGACATCGTCGGCGCTTTGGTGCGCCATGCGGAAACCGCCGGCGCGGTGATCCACTGCCATCAGGCCGTGAGGGAACTGGTGGCGGAGGCGGGCCGGGTTGCGGGCGTGCGGCTTGCCGCAGGGCGGTTCGAGCCCTTCGATGCCGTCATTGTCGCAACAGGGGGCATATCCTACCCGGTCACCGGCTCCACCGGCGACGGATACCGTTTCGCGGAGGCGACGGGTCACCGCATCGTGGCGCCAAAGCCGTCCCTCGTTCCCCTGGAAGCCGATGAGGCATGGGTTGCCGACGCGTCGGGACTTACCCTGAAAAACATTTCCGTCCGGTTCGACAACGATCGGGGCAAGACTGTCTATACGGAGTTCGGCGATCTGCTGATCACGCATTTCGGGGTATCCGGCCCTGTCATCCTCTCCGCGAGCCGTCACCTGCTCGACGCAGATTTCAAGGGCTTCCGCCTGCACATCGACCTCAAGCCCGCGCTCGACGCGGAAACACTCGACCGGCGCGTGCAGCGCGACATCCAGGCCGCGCCGAACAAGTCGTTCCGCAACATGCTTGCCGGTCTCCTGCCTGCAAGCCTCATCCCGGTGATGATCGCGGAAACGGGCATCTTGCCGGAAAAACCCGTCCATCAGCTCACCAGGGCGGAACGGACGGCCCTCTGCACCCGACTCAAGGACCTGACACTCACGATACGGGGCGCACGACCTGTCGAAGAGGCGATCGTGACCGCCGGCGGCGTGTCCGTCAAGGACGTGAATCCCGCCACCATGGAGTCGAAGCGGCTGCCCGGCTTGTATTTCGCCGGCGAGGTGCTCGACGTGGACGCCTATACGGGGGGGTTCAACCTCACGATCGCTTTCGCGACTGGCTGGTGCGCGGGCATGTCCGTATAGGGTGCATGCGTGAGCCTGCTGCCCCAGCGGGCCAAGGACGGCGACGGAGCCAATGCCGCCCTGACCGGAAGCACCTTCGCATATCGACAGGATATCCTGTCCTGCGCCGCACGATGTCGCATGCCGCGATCCCGATCAATGTCGCGCGACCGATTGAGAAACCCGTCGGGTTCCTCTATAATGGGGTTGGCCGCGAAGCGGCTTTCCGCCCCGGGCGGAATGTAGGGGGCTTGCGGCGGACTCCGGAATCGGCGTCGCATTCCCAGGCGACAGCGGTGCATTTTCCGGAATGCACCCCCATGAGCTGCGAAGCTTCGCGTCTTCGCAGGCGAGAAAGGCACCCGATGCAGAAGGATATCAGCCAGAAGGATGAGCGCGCAATCGGCAGCAAGGATGTTGTCAAGGCGGCCATCCGGCTTGCCCTGACAAGCGACCGGTCCGAGGAAAAGACCCTCCAGAAGGAACTGCTGGACAATGGCATGCATGCGGCTGCCGTCGACTACGGCGGGGAGTTCATCAGCTCGGTCATGAAGATCGTCGAACGCGCGGTCGTATCGGCCAAGCGCGAGGGCGTCATCAAGGAATGCCACGCGGAGGAGGGCGCGGTCGCGGGTGCGGCCCGCGAGGCCCTTTCCCAGGTCATGCCCAAGGCCATCGGCCTGAATGTCGGCGGCAAGATCGGCGTGGCACGGTGCGGGGAGCACGTCGCTGTCGCCGTGTTCTTCGGCATCGGCCTGCTGCACCTGAACGAGGTGGCCATCGGCACGGGCCACCGGGTGGTGTAGAAAGGGTATGGGCATGAGACAGATCCAGATTGCACTCGACGGTCCTTCGGGTGCCGGCAAGAGCACCATCGCGAAGCATGTCGCAAGAACCCTCGGCATCCTGTACCTCGATACGGGCGCGATGTACCGCGCCGTCGCCCTCAAGGCGCTGCGGGCGGGTATCGATCCGTCGGATGCGGATGCCGTCGACCATCTTCTCGCCGGAACGCGCGTCGATGTCGCTTACCGCGAGGACGGGCAGCGTGTGCTGCTCGACGGCGAGGACGTGTCCGAAGCGATCCGTACCAACGAGGTGTCCATGGGTGCCTCGAAGGTATCGGCCCATCCGCGGGTCCGCGTGCGCATGGTGGCCCTGCAGCAGGAAATCGCCGCCCGTGGCGGCGTGGTCATGGATGGCCGCGACATCGGGACCAAGGTGATGCCGCATGCCGATGTGAAGATCTTCCTGACCGCCTCGGCCGAGGATCGCGCCATGCGCAGGTTTCTGGAGCTGCAGGAGAAGGGCATGCTCGACCGCACGTACGATGCCCTGCTGGAAGAGATCCGCACGCGAGACCACAACGACAGCCATCGCGCCCATTCGCCGCTGGCTCGGGCGGAGGACGCCATCCTGCTCGACACGACCGGTTTCTCGCTCGAGGAGTCCGTGGCGGCCATCATGGCGATCATCCGCCGGAAGGTGGGCTGACGATGCTGTACGAAATCGCCAAGAAGGCCGTCGCGCTCTACATCATCCTGTTCCACCGCATCCGTCTCGAGGGCCGTGAAAACATTCCCGAGAAGGGACCGGTGCTGCTGTTCTCGAACCACCCTTCCGCGTTCGACATGTTCCTGATCGGAACACGCATCAGGCGGCGCATCCATTTCATGGCCAAGGCCGAGCTGTTCGAGAATCCCCTGCTCGGGTGGATCCTGCGGCAGATCGGGGCGTTCCCGGTGCATCGCGGCAAGGGGGATGCAGGTTCCGTGAAGACGGCGCTGCATCTGCTCGAGCAGGGGGAGATCGTGGGTATCTTCCCGGAGGGGACGCGCACGCAAAAACGCAACCGCGAGAAAAAGAAGGGCGGCGCGGCGCTCATCGCCTTTCACACCGACGCGCCCATCCTCCCGGTCGCCATCGAGGGGCGTTACCGCATCTTTTCCAAGATGCGGGTCGTGTACGGAAAGCCGTTCCATTTGGACAAGCCGGCAGGCAAGCCCGACCGCGAACAGCTGTACGCGGCGACGGACGAGGTGCTTGACCGCATCTACGGACTGATCGGCCAATAGGAAGTCTCCCGCCGCGCAAGGCGCAGGAGGGGGATGATCCGAGGGGGTAGGCACATGGAGATTCGGGTCGGCCGGTACGCCGGTTTCTGCTTCGGTGTGGACCGGGCGATCAAGATGGCGCTTGCGGCAGCACCGCAGGCGGGACGCATCTTCACCTGGGGAGAGATCATCCACAACCGTCAGGCCCTCGACACCCTCGAGGCGAAAGGCATCCATGCCATCGATACCGTCGAGGGGATCACACCGGCGGATGGTGTCGTCATCCGCGCCCACGGCGTCGGACCGGATGCCTACGCGCTGCTGGAAGGAACGGGCGCCCGCCTGTTCGACGCGACATGCCCGTATGTGCGGAAAATCCACAAGCTGGTGCAGCAGCAGGCGGCCGAGGGCCGATTCATCGTCATCGTGGGCGACCCGGCGCATCCAGAGGTCGTCGGCATCCGCGGCTGGAGCGGCGCGCGGGTCGCCGTCGTGGAGACACCGGAAGCCGTTCCCGGCATCGGCGCGCCGCCGGACACACCCGTGGCGACCGTCGCGCAGACGACTTTCCGTCCGGAACGCTATGCGGAAGTCGTGGATGCGACCAAGAAAAGGTTTGCAAACGTCTTGAAGTTTGATACAATATGTACTGCGACTGTCCGCAGGCAGGCCGAGGCTGCCGAATTGGCCCGGGAAGCGGATGCGGTGGTCGTGATTGGCGGAAGGAACAGTTCGAATACGCAGAAGTTGTACAGGATCTGCCGGGAACGTTGCACTGACACGTATCTTGTCGAAACAGCGTCCGAACTGCCTCACTTCAACCCTTCAATCAAAACGATCGGGATTACCGCGGGGGCGTCAACGCCCGAATGGGTAATCAAGGAGGTAGTTCAGGGCATGGAAGACATGAACAAGGCAATGGACGGTGAGATGAGCTTCAGTGAAGCCTTCGAGCAGACCATGACACAGCTCGTCCCCAACTCGGTGGTCACCGGCAAGATCATCGGGTACAACAATAATGAAGTGTTCGTCGATCTCGGTTACAAGGCGGACGGCATCATCCCGATGGATGAATTCCTTGATGCCCCTGGCTTCGATCCGGAAACGGACCTGAAGGAAGGCACCGAAATCACGGCCCTCATCATGAAGATCAATGACGGGGACGGCAATGTTCAGCTTTCCAAGAAGAAGGTCGATTCCATCCGTGGCCTCGAGGTCATGGAGGAAGCCTTCGAAAGCCGGACACCTGTCGAAGCTGTTGTCAAGGAAGTCGTCAAGGGCGGACTCGTCGCCGATTTCAAGGGCATCCGGGTGTTCATCCCCGCTTCCCAGGTCAGCGACCGCTTCGTGAAGGACCTGACCCCCTATGTCGGACGCACCATCTCGTTCCTCATCACCGAGCTGGTGAAGAACAAGCGCCGCGTTGTGGGCTCCTGCCGCCAGATCATCGAAGAGACGAAGGCAAAGCTCTCCGAGGAGTTCTGGGGCAACATCGAGGTCGGCAAGGAATACACCGGCACCGTCAAGAGCCTCACCAAGTTCGGCGCATTCGTCGATCTGGGCGCGGTGGACGGTCTGATCCACATTTCCGAGCTCTCCTGGAAGAAGATCCAGGATCCGGCCGAGGTCCTCACCATCGGTGACGTGGTCAAGGTCCGCATCCTCAACTTCGATCCGGAAACCAAGAAGCTTTCCCTGGGCTACCGCCGCATCGAGGACAATCCGTGGTACGATATCGACCGCAAGTATCAGTCGGGCGACATCGTTGCCGGCCAGGTCATCCGCATCGTGCCCTTCGGCGCGTTCGTGGAGCTCGAACCCGGCGTGGAAGGCCTCGTCCACATCTCCCAGATCTCCAGCGTGCGCATCGCCCGTGCGGAGGAAGTGCTGCACATCGGCATGAACGTGGAGATGAAGGTGCTCGAGGTCAACTCCGAGCTCAAGAAGATCAGCCTGAGCATCCGCGAAGTGGCGCCCATCGACCCGCCTCACGCCGACGATGCCGGCTACACCGATGCACCCGAGAACGAAGGCTACTCCAACGAGCATGTCGAGGACTTCTCGAACACCATCGGCAACATCATGGGTGAGCAGAAGTAATTCATCCTACACGCAGTCTTCGAGGAGCAAGATCGGGTTACCGGTCTTGCTCTTTTTCAAGACCCCGCCACAGACGGGCCGGGTGTGAAGCCGGATTGCGGCTCATGCCAGGGCAATTCCCGTTTTCACGGCAGCCATGCGCATATACGGTCTCCTATCCGGGTAAGTATATCGAAACGGGCTTTCGGCCTCCATGGTGTCCGCCGGCATCCGGGGATGCCAGGATGCCGCAAGCGCGCGGCACGTGCCACGACACCCCCCCGTCCGGATCGCACATGAACGGAGGATGCGACATGGAAGCTTTTTCGGATTACGAGCAATTCAAGAAGCTCTTTCTGGCTCTTTCCTCGATCGACCTGAACCTGTACAAGGAAAAGCAGATGAAGCGGCGCATCACGTCGCTCATCGAGAAACGGGGATTCAGCCAGTACGTGCCGTTCATCGACGCGATGAAGCAGGACAAGGACCTGTACAACACGTTCATCAATTACCTGACGATCAATGTGTCGGAGTTCTACCGCAATCCGGTCCAATGGGAGATGTTCGAACGCCGCATCCTGCCGGAGATACAGAAGTACCGCAAAACGCTCGATGGTGTGAGAATCTGGAGCTCGGCCTGTTCGACCGGCGACGAGCCCTACACCATCGCCATGATTCTTGCCCGGCACATTCCCATCGAGAAGGTTCGCATCCTGGCCACCGACATCGATCTGGGCGCCATGGAGAAGGCGCGTCAGGGCATGTATACGGGCCGTAGCATCAAGGACCTGCCGGGGGATTTTCTGCAGAAGCACTTCACACAGGTCGGTGCCGATGCATGGAAGATATCCGATGCGGTCAAGCGATGCGTGGATTTCCGGCAGATGAACCTGCTGAAGGATCCCTATCCGAAGGACCAGGACATCATCGTGTGCCGCAATGTGCTCATCTACTTCACCGAGGAGGCCAAGGACAGGATCTTTGCTGATTTTTCCCGCTCGCTGGTGAACAGCGGCGTGCTGTTCATCGGCAGCACCGAACAGATCATCGGTTATCAAAAGTACGGGTACAAGCCCATGGAAACGTTTTTTTACCAAAAAGTCGGAGACGTCTTGAAGTGACCGGTGCATCCGGTCAGACGCAGCGCAAGCGGTCCGGTATCGGACCGGGAACAGGTAGGGCAAGATCATGATTCGCTTGGAGGACATGGACACAAAGGAACTGCTGGCGGTCATCCGCATGAAGGATGCGCAGATCAAGGAACTCAAGGGCGAACTCGATGCCTGGCGGCAGCTTGTCGAGGAGCTGCAGCATAAGCTGGGCCTTTCCGAGGCACCTTATACGGGAAGCGGAGATTGAGATGATCGCACATGTGCGGGGCGTTCTGGACCGGGTGACCCAGGACAGCCTCATTCTGGATGTACACGGTGTCGGATACCGCATCGCCACCTCTTCCGGCACACTCGCCGAGGTCGGTGTCGGCGAGGTGATCAAGGTGCATACCCACACCTATGTCCGCGAGGACACGCTGGCGCTGTACGGATTCATACATGAGGACGAGCTGCGGATGTTCGAGCAGCTGCTCGGTGTCAGCGGCGTCGGGCCAAAAGCCGCGCTCGCCGTCATTTCCGCGGTGTCGCCCTCTGCGTTCGGGCTGGCGGTGCTGACGGAGGACGCGGACAGGCTCTCGAAGGCGCAGGGGATTGGCAAGAAGACCGCGCAGCGCATCATCCTCGAGCTCAAGGACAAAATCCGCAAGGAGCAGCCGGCGTCGCCGTTACAGGCGGGTGGTGGCACCGCATCCGCTCCGGAGGGTGACAGCGTGGCGGCCGAGGCGGCCGGCGCGCTCATGATGCTTGGCTATTCGGCAGCCGATGCGCAAAAATCGGTTTCGACTGTCCTTGATGCGGGAAAATCCTTGGAGGATGTCATCCGCGATGCGCTCCGGATGAAGGGAAAAACAAGGTGATGCGGTTTTGGTCGGACATGGCCCGGCGAATGTTTCGTTCACGGGTTATTTTCATGCCAGCCAGCTGTTTCGGGAGGATGCACGATGAAGGGCTCCGTTGTTGCAACATGGATGAAGACGCTGGACCGCATGAAGGGCATGCCTTTCATGGAAGCGGTCTGCAAGGATGTCAAGTGGGATCGGACCCGCGTGATCGCCCCGAAGGACGATGTCGCGGATGAGGAAATCTTCCGGGTTGTGAACGAAGTGGCCCGTCGAAGCGGTCAGCAGCCGGGAGATCTCTGGCGGGAGATCGGGCGTGCGAACATCGAGTCGTTCCACCAATGGTTCCCGTCGTATTTCGAGCACGCCAGCCTCAAGCGGTTCCTCATGCTGATGGACGAGGTGCATGCCCAACTGACGCGCATGATTCCTGGCGCGCGTCCGCCGCGGCTGCATGCGAGGGAGCTTGCTCCGAACCGGTGTGAGATCCGGTATGTGTCGTTCCGCGGCATGTTCGATTATTTCCTCGGACTGCTTGAAGGAGCGGCCGCCTTCTTCCACGAGAAGCTCGACGTGACCGAGGTGGAACGCGGACAGGATGATCAGGGCAAGTACATCATCGTGCAGCTGGGCTTCGAGAAGTATGAGCAACGGCCGAACGACTGGAAGCCTTTGGGGTTCTTCTCGCTCGGCATATTGCGGTCCTCCGGCATCCGCATCGCCGCCTACACGGCGCTGGTGTCGTTCGTCGCCCTGCTGGCCGCCTTTCCGGGACAAAGCGCGATCCGGTACGGGATGGCGCTGGCCATCATCGCTGTCGGCTCCGGTCTCGCCGCATGGATCTTCTCCCGTCCGCGCCGGGTCGTCGACAGCCAGCTGTCCCATTTCCAGGAACTCGACTTCACCCATGACGCGGCGCTTGCATCCCGGGACGAGTATGAAGCCATGGCCGGCACCATGGAAGCGTTCCGTGAACGCATCAGCCATGACATGCTCTTTCTCAAGGGCGGCTCCGACGACATGCACTCGTTCGCCCTGTCGTTCTCCGATATCGCGACACGCATGCAGCATGTATCGAACGACATCGCCGCCCTTGTGCACGATGTGGCCGAGGGTGCCATCCACCAGGCGGAGGAAACCGAGAAATCCGTCACGATCCTCGGAGACAACATCGAGAATCTCAACCGCATCGCCGGCGAACAGGACGAAGGGCGTCACCGGCTGCAGCAGGCGGTGGTGCGCATCGAGGATTCCTTCGGTCAGACGGAGGAAGTCGCGCGCCTCATCACACAGGCGAAGGACAGCTTCTCCACGGTCAACCGGCAAGGGGAGCAGCTCGCCGGTGAGGTGAGCCGCATCATGGAGATTGTCGACACGGTGGCGGGTGTCTCCGACCAGACAAACCTGCTGGCACTCAACGCGGCCATCGAGGCCGCACGCGCGGGTGAAATGGGCCGCGGCTTCGCGGTGGTCGCGGAGGAGATCCGCAAGCTGGCCGATACGTCGAAGACCGCTGTCAACACCATCAGCACGAACCTGGCTGCCTTCACCGGCGATGTCAACAACCTGGTCGGACAGGTGAACCAGCAATACAACCAGCTCGACGCCGGCAACCGCATGCTGGTGTCGGTGCTTGACGGCAACCGTGTCTCCACGTCGCAGATTGCGACCGTGACCGAGGGCATCAGCCGCCTCATCGGCAGACTGTCGGACGAGGCGAAGCAGCTGGCCGCCGTCTATGAGAACATTCATTCCCTTGCGGCGATCGCCCAGGAAAACTCCGCCTCCTCCCAGGAGATGAGCGCCAATGTGACCGAATATGCCGAGCGCATCAAGGAACTCATCGCCAACATCCATCAGATGGAGGAACTGACGGACAACTACCAGAAGGAGCTGCGCAAGTACAGGGTGTGATGCCCGCAGCCTGCGCCGCCTCTTCGAAAAAGCCGCGCTCTGCGGCTTTTTCCTGTATAATCGGTAGGGAAGCGGCATGCACCGTCTCCGCCATGCCGAATCATTCTTCGGGAGGATGCCTTGGAAGACGAACGACTCACCGACAGCGGGTACCGCCGTGAAGACGAGGCCGAAGCGGGCCTGCGTCCAAAGACCATCGCGGAGTATGTCGGACAGGAAAAGGTCAAGCGCAACCT
>JAEXRM010000209.1 GCA_023440865.1 Bacillota bacterium | reverse complement strand
GTCGCCGCCGCCCGCCCCCGCCGTCACAGCCCGCTCCCGAGCAACCGGTGCTCGATGACCTGGTCCCTGGCAAACCCGTTCAGGCGCAGGTAATGGCAGGCGGCATCCACGAGCGCGTCCGCCGGTGTCAGGCCGATGATTTCGCTGCCGACAACCGGAACGCCATACCGCTCCGCCTCCATCCGCACGGTTTCGTAGACGCGGTGCAGCGGGGTTCTCGTGAAGTCCGTCATGTTGATGGAAACCTGCACCAAGCCATGCTCCGCGAGGTCGACCCCCATCGCCTTGCAGAAGCGGAAGCCCCCGTTGATGTGGCGGATGGCGCGCGCGATGCGGTTGGCCAGCTCGAGGTCCTTCGTGCCGAGGTTGATGTTGAACGCGATCAGCGGCATGCGGGCACCCACGACGACGGCCCCGGCGGTGGGATGCGGCGCCGGGGGGCCGAAGTCCGGCTTCCAGGCCGGATCGGCCATTTTGGCGGCCAGGCCCTCGTATTCGCCCTTGCGGATGGTCGCGAGGTTCTCGCGCTCCGGTGCGGAGGCCGCCTTCTCATACAGATAGACCGGGAACGCGAACCGCTCCGCGATCTCGGCGGCCGCCTCCTTCGACAGTGCGACCGCCTCTTCCATCGTCATGTCCCGGATCGGGATGAAGGGCACGACGTCCGCCGCTCCCATGCGCGGGTGTTCGCCGGCATGCGCGTTCATGTCGATTTCGCGGACGGCGATGCCGACCGCTTCCACCACCGCGCCCTTCACGGCCTGCGGCTCGCCCATGACCGTCACCACCACCCGGTTGTGGTCCTTGTCCGGCTTGCTGTCGAGCAGCACCACGCCGGGCATTGCGCGAAACGGTGCCAGGATGCGGTCGATCTTCTCCCCATCGCGCCCTTCGCTGAAATTCGGGACGCATTCCACCAGCTTGGCCATATGAGCTCCTCCTGCCATCGTCCCGACGCCGGCCGGCCAAACGACCGCCGATCCGTCCGGGAATCCCACGGTCCCGTTGTTCTACATCCCCTCGAAACGCCGCCGGACCAATCCGGAGACCAGATCCGGCTCCGCGACGAACGGCAGCGTGATGTGACCCGCCCCGCCCTGCGCCGCGTTGTATGCCGCACTGGTTTCCATCGCGTGCGGGTTCCTTGCCCAGGAGCGCCGGGCGACGCCGCCCATGACATCCCACATCATCGCCGACCGAAGAGTCGCATCCACGCGCGCCGATCCGTCGAGCACCATGCCGAAGCCGCCGTTGATGGCCTTGCCGATGCCGACGCCGCCACCGTTGTGCAGGGCGACCAGACTCATGCCGCGGGCCGCGTTGCCGGCGAAGCACTGCGTGGCCATGTCGGCCATGACGTTGCTGCCGTCGCGGATGTTGCTGGTCTCGCGGAACGGCGAATCCGTGCCGGACACGTCGTGGTGGTCGCGTCCGAGCATGACGGGGCCGATCTCCCCGTTGCGGACCATCTCGTTGAACCGGAGTGCGATGCGCGTGCGCCCCTCCGCGTCCTGGTACAGGATGCGGGCCTTCGTGCCGACGACGAGCCGGTTCCTGCCCGCATCGCGGATCCAGAGCCAGTTGTCGCGATCCTGCGCGCGACGGGTCGGATCGATGCAGGCCATCGCGGCCGCGTCGGTCTTCTCGAGATCGGTGTCGCGCCCGCTGAGGCACACCCAGCGGAACGGCCCGTACCCGTAGTCGAACAGCTCCGGCCCCATCAGGTCCTCGACATAGGAAGGAAAGATGAAACCGTCCTTCTCGTCGGCGCCATTGCGGCTGATTTCGGTGGCGCCGGCATCGTAGACGGCCTTCATGAAGGCGTTTCCGTAATCGAAAAAATACGCCCCGCGCGCAACCAGGATCCGGATCAGGCCGAAGTGCCGGATCAGGCTGCGGTCGACCGCCCGGACGAACGTGGCGCGGTCCTCCGACAGCAGGCGCGTGCGCTCGGCAAAGGTCATGCCCTGCGGGCAGTATCCGCCGTCGTGCGCCACATGGCAGGAGGTCTGGTCGCTCAGCAGGTCGATGCGGCGGTTGGTTTCCACGGCATATGCGAGCAAGTCCACGATGTTGCCGTGATACGCGATCGAGCAGGGACGCGCCTCCGCCATGGCCTGTTCCGCCAGCGCGAACGCGGTCTCGCACGAATCGGTCACGTGGCCCACCCAGCCCTGGCGCTTCCGGGTGTCGATGCGGCTTTCGTCCACTTCGGCGATGATGCCGACCCCGCCCGCGATCTCGACGGCCTTTGGCTGGGCCCCGCTCATGCCGCCGAGACCGGAGGTCACGAACAGCTTCCCGCGCAGGTCGCCGTCCGCGGGGATGCCGAGGATCTTCCGACCGGCGGTCAGCAGCGTGTTGAACGTGCCGTGCACGATGCCCTGCGGGCCGATGTACATCCAGCCGCCGGCCGTCATCTGGCCGTAGTTGGCCACCCCCATCTGCTCGGCGATCTCCCAGTCCTTCTGGTTGTCGAACAGGCCCACCATCAGCGCGTTCGTCACGATGATGCGCGGCGCGGACGGGTGGGAGGGAAACAGCCCGACGGGATGCCCCGAGGAGACGACCAGGGTCTGCTCCCGCGTCAGGACCTCGAGGTACGCCTTCAGGAGCCGGTACTGCAGCCAGTTCTGGCACACCTGCCCCGTCTCGCCGTAGGTGACGAGCTCGTACGGGTACAGGGCCGTCTCGAAGTCGAGGTTGTTGTCGATCATGACCTGGAAGGCGCGGCCTTCGAGGCAGTTGCCCCTGTACTCGTCCACCGGCAGGCCGCGGATGCGTCCGGCGGGCCGATACCGGTAGGCGTAGATGCGGCCCCATGTGACGAGCTCCTCGAGAAGCTCGGGCGCCAGTTGCGCATGCAGGGACGGTGGCACATAACGCAGCGCGTTCATCAGGGCGGTTTCGGTCTGCGCGGGCGTCAGCCGGAAGCCGCGCGCTGGTGCGCGGCGGATGTCCGGCTCGAAATCCGGGTACGGCGGCATTGCGTCCGGCAGCCGGATCGTTGTCGCGCCGGCGGTCGCGTTCCAGTTGTCGGGATGAGCTTCCCTGCGGTGTTCCATGTTCTCCCTCCTGGCCCCGGCCGGCCGTTTTCCGCCGGAAGCCACTCCGGCATGCATGCTTGCCCCGGAAAGGGTTCCGCCATGCCGCCATCACACCCCCTGTGCGTCACGCTGCCTAGCCAAGCGCGCGCAGGACGGCTTCCACGAGCCTGCCGCCGCGCACCAGCTCCGTCAGCGCCCGGATGTCCGGCGCCGGCACACGGTCCCCGTCGAGTGTCGGCACGATGGCGCGGATCTCGCGGTACGCGGCCGCCGTGCCGCGACCCAGCCGCCCCGGCGCCTGCAGGTCGATGGCCTGCGCCGCGCACATCAGCTCGATCGCCAGCACGGTCTGCGCGTTCTCGAGGATCTGCCCCGCCTTGCGCGCCGAGATGGCCCCCATGCTCACATGGTCCTCCTGGTTGGCCGAGGAGGGAATCGAGTCGACGCTCGCGGGCGACGCCAGGATCTTGTTCTCGGACACCAGCGATGCCGCGGTGTACTGTGCAATCATATACCCGGATTCGACCCCGCCGTTGCGCGCAAGGAAGGCCGGCAGTCCGGACAGTTGCGGATTGACGAGCCGT
Organism: Bacillota bacterium; assembly: GCA_023440865.1. Taxonomy (GTDB): domain Bacteria; phylum Bacillota; class Clostridia; order DSM-8532; family DSM-8532; genus JAEWSN01. Next base: position 11,164 of record JAEXRM010000209.1, on the reverse strand, counting down.
TCGATGCGGCGCTCCGAAATGTCGGCCAGCTCCGACACGGCTATGCCCAGCAAATCGAGCGCGAAGGCGAGCGGCTGCCCATGGAAGTTGCCGCCCGAGAGCACCTCGTCGCCCTCCGGGAAGACCAACGGATTGTCGGTGACGGCATTGCATTCCACCCTCAGCACGTTCGCCGCATAGCCCACCGCGTCCAGGCTCGCGCCATGCACCTGCGGGATGCAGCGCAGCGTGTAGGCATCCTGGACCCGGTCGCAGCCATTGACATATGTGCTGCCCTCGACGAGCTCGAGGATGTCCCGCGCGCAGGCGATTTGCCCGGGATGCGGCCGCAGCGCGTGGATGCGCGGATCGAAGGCGGCGGTGAGGCCCCGCATCGCCTCCAGCGTCAGCGCGCCGGCGATGTTCGCCGTGCGGCACAGGCGCTCGGCATCGGTCACATGCAGCGAACCGAGCGCCGTCATGATCTGGGTGCCATTGATCAGGCCGAGACCGTCCTTGCCCTCGAGCTCCACCGTCGCGATGCCGGCCGCCTCCATGGCGGCGGCGCCGGGCAGCGTGGCCCCCCGGTATTCCGCCGACCCCATCCCGATCAGCACCAGCGCCACATGCGCCAGGTTCGCCAGGTCCCCGCTCGCACCGAGCGAGCCCTTCTCCGGCACAACCGGGTGGACACCCGCATTCAGCATGGCGACCAGCGTCTCGACGATGCGCGGGTTCACGCCGGAGTACCCGGCCGCCAGCGCATTGGCCCGCAGCAGCATGATGGCGCGGACGACCTCCGTCGCAAAGGGGGGGCCGACCCCGCAGGCATGGCTCATGATGAGGTTCTTCTGCAGCTCGCGCGATTTCCCGCGGTCGATCGTGATGTTGGCGAGCTTGCCGAAGCCCGTCGTGATGCCGTAGACAGGCCGTCCTTCACTCATTTTGCGCCGGACGACCTCATGCGAGGCCTCAAGCCGGCGCAGCGCGTCCTCGGTCAGTGTCAGCGGCCGCCGCTCGCGCGCCACCTGCACCACCTCCGCCTGCGTGAGATTTTCGCCGGTCAGCAGGACGGGCGAACCGCCCGCGGGCCGATCCGCAGCGGGAACCGTTTCGTCCTGCAGGTGTTCGCCGTTCCAGCCCGGAACCGGACTTGCCGTCCGTTTGCCGGTGTGCGGCCTTGTCGCCTTGTCGGTCGCGCGTCGCATGCCGATGCCCCCACATCCGCCCGTCCGCATGCCGGCGCGACGGCCTTGCACCGTTCGCAGGAACGACAAAGGGGGCAGAATCCACGTCAATGTGGACTCTGCCCCCTCATGTCTCATGTCTTTGGGCGGAATCGTTCTTCTCCTCCCAGCATAGGCGCTGGCGAGCGGGATGTCAACACAGGCGCTGGCGAGCGGGATGCCATCCGGCGTACGGGAGGCGGATCGCGCACCGCCGCATGTCACGCCGCAATCGCCTGCCAGATGAGCTTGGCGGCCAATGCCAGCGCGATGGTCAGGAAGATGGGCCGGATGACCCGCGCCCCGTTCCGCACCGCCACATGCGTGCCCGCCCAGGCGCCGGCGATCATGAACAGGGCCATCGGCACGCCGGCATGGTAGACGATCTTCCCGCCGATCGCGAACAGGACCAGGGAAACGATGTTGCTCGTAAAGTTGAGGATCTTCCCGTTCCCGGCGGCGACAGTGAAGTCGAAGCCGAAGATGCGGATGAACAGGAAGATCAGGAATGAGCCTGTTCCCGGCCCGAAGAAGCCGTCATAGAAACCCAGCGCGAACGCAAAGGCCATGCCGGCCGCGATGTTGCCGCGCGTGAGGCCCGAAAACCGGTCGACCGCGCCGAAATCCTTCTTGAGGAATGTGTAGAGCGCCACCGCGAAGACGAGGATCACGATCATGCCGCTGAGGAACGCCTCATCCAGATGAAGGACGGTCCGCACGCCCAACGCGGCGCCGATCGCCGTGCAGGGGATCTGCCATCGGACCAGGTCGAAACGGATCTTGCCGGAACGGGCGAATTTGACGGTGCTGGTCATGGATGCGCAGGTGCTGGCGAACTTGTTCGTACCAAGCGCCAGATGCGGCGGCACGCCGGCCGCGACGAGGGCGGGCAGGCTGATGAGGCCGCCGCCGCCTGCGATGGAATCGACAAACGCGGCGACGAATCCCGCGATGCAGAGAAACAGGATCCAGTGAAGCTCCAAACGCACCTCCCATGCCCATCAGACTCAAATGTGGTTGATGCCCAGCCCCACCGCTTCGTGCTCGGACCCCTTGACCGGCGCCCCGATCGTGCCATAGAGCGCCACGGCGATCCAGTCGCCCTCATCCGGATTTTCGTAGGGATTGCCGCGAACGACGGAGAACCGCAGGCCGACGGTCCGCAGCACGTCTCCCAGCTGCAGCTGCCCGCGCGTGACACCTTCTAGTGCCTCGATGATCGCATGGTAGAGCGCGTGGGATTCGCGATACACGTCCTCCTGGATGACGCCGGTGCGCCGTGCGGCCGTCTCAACCGCGGCGACGATCTTCCGCGAATCCATCGAACCGACATGTCCCCGGCAGAACGTCCAGGTCCGGTGCATGGGCATATAGCCGGATTCAGCCCCATCCTGGGGTGAATCATCCCCGAGCACGAGCAGCAGCGCGCTTTTCCCGATCGGATTCTTGCCAAGCGATGACATGAGACTCCTCTTCCCGCCGTGTGGACACCGGCTTCCGGATGGCTCCTCCGGTAGCATACCACCAGCCCGACGGAACAACAACCGGGCGCGGCTGCAGGCAAATTTTTCTTCCAGTTCGGCCCATGTGCATGCATACCCGGGGTCCACTTGGGTAGGAAGCAGGTGGGATCCGTTTGTTCGTCCATTGTCATCCATCCGCGTTGTTCATGCAATGACACGTTGTCGAAGGAGGATATGGTCATGTTGCAGATCCAAACCAGGAATTTCGGCACCCTTTCCATTGACGAAAGCGAAGTGGTTCGATTCGAGCAGGGCATCCTGGGCTTTGAGGATGTCCATGAGTACGTGCTGCTGGGTGATCCGGATCAGACACCGTATTTCTGGATGCAAAGCGTGGATGGTTCCGACATCTCGATGATCGTCACCGATCCGTTCGCGCTGTATCCCGATTACGCCGTCAACCTCGACGATCCAGAGGTGGCTTCCCTCGAAATCGCGAATCCGGACAGGGTGCTCACCCTGTGCGTCGTCGTCATTCCCAGGGACATACGCCAGATGCGCGCGAACCTGAGGGCCCCGCTGATCATCAATCTCGAGAACAACAAGGGCATGCAGGCGGTGCAGGACAACAACGACCTGCCACTTCAGTTTTTCCTGATGCAGAATGCCTGAACATCCCCGGTGCATGGAGAGCGCCCTGCCGAAGGCACAAAAAGAGCGGGGTTGTTCCGGTTGCGCGGCGCGTGCCGGAACAACCCCCGCTTGTCTGCCGACGGGCCATGGCCTGCTCAGAATCCGTCCGATACAATCCGCTTGGCCAAGGCCTCGCAATCAAATGCCTGTGCGCGTTGCCGGCGCGCCTCGATGCCCCGGACCGACATCAGGTGCGTGTAGTATTGCTTGTATGCGAAGGACTTGCTGCCCGTGACGAACCAGTGCAGCGATATGGCCTTCTCCCACAGGGCGAAGCCATCCTCGCTCACCTCGACGTAGCGATACGGGTGGAAATCGGTCGGATCCTCCCAGTTCTCCGCATACCAGGGGCCGGCGGCAAAATGGGCCGGCAATGGACGCTCGAAGCCGGGAAGCCCGGCATAGAACTGGGCATCCTTCACAATGCGGTGGGTCGCCTCGTGATCCTTGTGCATGCTGTTGCGCCAGTGGGTCAGCAGCACGTTCGGCTTCTCCTGCCGGATGATGTCGGCCAGGCGCCACTTGGTCTGCTCATCGTCAACGAGCGCGCCATCGGGAATGTCGAACACGATGGCCTTGCCCCCGAGCATTTCCGCAAATCCCTCGGCCTCCCTGACCTTCTGCACACGGTAGTCGGCTACCGAGAGGTGCGGCGGATTGCCCTTTTCACCCCCGGTCAGCGCAACCGTGACAATGCGGTGTCCCCGGCATGCCAACGTCGCCAGCACACCGCCGGTTGTCAGCTCCATGTCCCCGATGTGGCCGCCGATGGCCATGATGGTTTTCTTCACGGTGTCTTCCATGTCGATGCCCTCCTTGCTCAGTACGTCCTGCGCATGCAGGCCCAGGAGCGCACGATCCTGAAACCCGCGGATTCATAGATGTTCCGGGCGGGATTCGTCTCGCCCGTGAAGAGTGTCATGAACACGGCGCCTCGCTCCTTCAGTCCCATGCACAGGGCGGAAAACAACGCCTTGCCCGCACCGCGCGAGCGGTATGCGGAGTGGATGCCGATGCCGTTGAAATACCCGCGGCCGCTGGGTTGCACATCCATCGGACCGGCGAATCCGCACACCTTCGTGCCATCCTCGACGATGAGCACCGGCAGCCCGCCACCGGGCTGCGCCGCATTTGACAGCAGGGTGTCACGCCAGGCCTCGCTGTTCAGATCGTCGATGAGATCCACCAGACCCGTGTGGTAGTCGCTCCGGTATGTGACGATGCGCAGGCCCTCCCGTTCGAGCCGGTCCAACGAATCGCGGATGGCCGGACTGTAATCGAAATCCGCCAGGTCACGGTGGTACGAGTTGACCGTGTCGATGGTGCGGAAACCGATGTTCTTCATGAACAGGTGGCCGGGCCCGGACATGTCCACGCCTGGCGCGTTCGGATGGTCGTGACCGTCCGAACCGGGGACGATCCATGCGAGCGCGGAAGGATTGAGAAACCGTGCATCAAGGAACTCGAGCGGGGTTCCCGCCCGGGCGGCCATGTCGAGGAGCATCGCCTCGACGGCGCCTGCGAGCGCAGTACCGATGCCGCGACGTCTCGAACGGGGTTCGACCATCACGAAAGTCAGATACCCGATTCGTGCACCCGCCTTCCAATTGCCCGCGGCAAACCCGATCAGGCGCCCTTCCTCCACAGCCGCGAAGGCAACCCGGGAGACGTCGGCGGCATCGGTGAGAAAAAGCGAGGCGAAGGCTGTCTCATCCAGCTGCTTGTGGGGGATCTCCGCGCCGCCCGCCAAACGGTTCCACAGGGCGAGCGCCTGGGGAGCGAGGGTTTCGTCCAACGGGACGCACGGTTGGTCCCATCGTGGTTTCCTGATGTTCATGTGGGAATCCTCCTTCCGGGTACGGGGCGCAGGCGGTTGATCCGCCGCCGTATCGCTCTCCAATGAGTCAGACAACATGGCGGACAAAGACCAGATGCGCCTCCATGCAGGCGGCGGCTTCCGCAGCGCGTCCTGCAGCCGTCAGATCGCGGATCTGCCGGTGCTGTTCGAGCAGCAATGCCGCATGCTCCCCTTGCTGCAGGATGCGGGCGCGGTTGAGGCGCACGGAGCTCTCCAGCATGTAGCTGATGCATTCCGCGGTCCGGCGCAGCACGGAATTGCCCGACAGGGCGAACAGCTCCTTGTGGAAGCCGATGTCCGCCTCCGCACCAGCCGTGGGATTGGCGTCGGCAAGCGCCCGGGCCATCGCGTCCAGATGCGCGTCGAGTCGCGCCAGTCCGGTCGGATCGCATCGTCCGGCCACAAGAGACACCGCCTCGCGTTCGAGCATCGAGCGGAAATCCAGCATCTCGTCAAGCGCTCCATCGTCCGTGACAAGCAGCGGCATCACCGCATTGAGAAACGGTGCCATGTTCAGATCCGTGATGAAGGCGCCGTCGCCATGCCGTACCTCGATGAGACCGATGACCTCCATGGCGCGCAATGCCTCCCGGACGGAGGCGCGGCTCACCTCGAACAATGCGGCGAGCGTCCTCTCCGAGGGGCACCGGTCGCCGGCCTTGAGCTTCCCTGCACGCAGGAGGCCAACCAGTTGTCCGATGACATGCTGGTAGATGCGTGTGGTGTTGATGGGTTTGATGTCCATGAAACCTCTCCCGCGCATGGTATGGTGGCCTGACCAGTTTCTCGAACATCGCATGAAAAGTCAAGGGGGGAGCGTGCATCCGCGTGTCGTCCGTCACGTGGAGGGTAACTATGCACCATGATCGTCGGATGCAGGGGAATGACGCTTGTTTCCTCCCCTGACGGAGGCATGTTTGCGAAACGCACAGAAATTCAACCTGCTGTTGCTCGGAGTCGGCATGCTCGTCGCCATACTGACGGTCGTGCCGATGCTGTATGAATTCCAGCGCGTCACCGACCAGGTGTCTCACGACATGGCACAGCTGCATGCGACCGAACTCGTCGGGGACCTGGAAGCCCGCATCGGGCGAGAGATTGCACTGGTCCAGAAAATGTCGGCCACGCGCACCATTATCGACTGGATGGCATCTCCCGACGATCCGGACAAGAGGCGGGCCGCCTTCGATGAGTTCACGGACTACAATGCCCTGCTGACGGACCACAACAGCTTTGTCGCCGTCGCGTCGACACGGGGGATGTATTTTCCGGGTGAAGGCGCCGCGGCGCAGGACCTCATCCCCTCCGGATATCTCGATGAACGCGTCGAAGGGGATGCATGGTATTTCGAGACCATCCGCTCCAACATCCCGTTGCTGCTGAACATTGATGTCGATCGTTTTCTCGGGTCCATGCGCATCTGGGTCAACATGACCGTCCGGCGTGACGGCCGGATTCTCGGGGTACTCGGAACAGGCCTGAACCTGACCCCCTTCCTGAACACCTTCTTCGCCCAACATGAGGCAATCGGGGCGGAATCCATCATCTTCAACCGGTTTGGCGACATCCAGCTTGCGGCTACGCTGGATGACATCCGGCAGAACAGTTTTGATGCGGGAAGCACCGAACAGTCCATTTTCCGGTACGGGGCCGATGAGGATTTCCGGGAAACCGTCAACGCCTACCTCGGAAATCGGCAGCTGATGACGGTTCCGGTCCGTGCCGGCCGGTTCAGGTATATGGCCCTGGCTCCGATCTCCAACACGGATTGGAGCGTGGCGACCTTTTTCAGCCCGCGCTCCCTGTTCGACAGCCGCCGCCTGCTGCCGCTGCTCGGCCTCCTGGTGGCCGGACTTGCGGCGGTCACGTTCCTTGTGGGCATCCTGATGCGCCGTTTCTTCGTGACCCCCTTCGCCCGCCTCACGAACAGCATCCAAAACCAGGACGCGCCGCGCGGCCTTGCTGTCATCGAGGGGGACAACCGCGCCGATGAGTTCGGCGTGCTGGCCCGCGCCATACGCCAGATGACTGACCGTTGGGTGCGCGCCATTCCCGTCGGCATCTTCCTCATCGACAACAACGGCGTGTTCCTGTACGCCAACCCGTCGATGTGCGGCAAACTCGGCGTCCAGACGGTGGAAGAGCTCAACCGGATTGCCGATGGCCTCTTCCTTCAGGAAGGCATGCGGGAGGAATTTGTGCGCAGGCTGGCCGGGACCGGTAGCCTGGTTGTCATCGAAGCGGAGATTCAGGGCAAGGATGGGTCCTTCTGGGCGGATCTTCGGCTGCAGCGCGTCTCGGGATCCGCCGAGACGACACAATGGGAAGGCGTGATGCTGGACATCCAGGAAAAGAAGGACCGCGAACGGGTGTTGCAGGACGAGGCATCAACCGACGCGCTCACGGGCTTGCCAAACCGGAAATGGTTCCAACGGCGGCTGGACGAGGAAATCTCCCGTTCGGACCGGTATGGCGGACACCCCGCGCTTGTGCTGTTCGACCTGGATCATTTCAAGCGGGTCAACGACCTGTACGGGCATGATGCGGGCGACAGGGTGCTTGTCTCGGTCGCCGCGGCCGCTCAGGCATGCATCCGGCGTTCGGACCATGTCGTCCGTTGGGGCGGGGAGGAGTTTGTCGTGCTGATACCGGATGGCAGTGAAGCCTCGGCATGGATCGTCGCCGAAAAAATCCGTCTGCATCTTGCCTCGCTTGCGCATCCGGGCATCGGAGCCGTTACTGCCAGTTTCGGCACAGCCTTGCGCCTGTCCGGCGAGTCGGCGGCCGAGTGGTTCCGCCGCGCCGATCAGGCGCTGTACCGGGCCAAGCGGGAAGGCCGGAACAGGGTGGTCCGGGCGGACGACCCCGAACAGCGCGCTTTGCCAAGTCAGACGGTTCTCCAACTCGTCTGGCAGCAGAATCTTGCGTGCGGCAATCCTGTCATCGACCGCCAGCACCAGACGCTCTTTCTGCTGGCAAATGAACTGGCGGACGCGATCTCGATCGGCGCCGGCGCTGAAACAATCACGCGATGCTATGACGGTCTGCTGGCGCATTTTCGCCAGCATGCGCAGGATGAGGAGGCCATTCTCCTGTCGACGGCCTGGGACAGGCAGCACATCGATCGACATCAGGACCTTCATCACCATCTGCTCGATGCCATGGCGGAGTGGCGTGATCGCGTCACCGATCCTGCATCGGATCATGCCGGCCTTCTGCTCGAGCTGGTCAACGCTGTCGTATTCCAGCATCTGATGCAAGAAGACCTGCAGTACTTCCCGTTTGTCCGGTGAAGGCACGCAAAGGGGTGTCCCTCCGCAGAAGCGGACCGGGACACCCCCAAAAAAGCATGCGATATGACAGGGCTCAGAGCTTGAACAGCAGGTCGATATAAGTCGGGAACGGCCACACAGCGGCATCCACGATGGTTTCGAGCTCGTCGGCGGCCGCACGGACCTCTGCCATGAGCGGTACGATCTTGTCATGGATGTACTGCGCATGGCACAAGGAATCGCCTTCCGCGCAGTCGACATGGTCGACGCCGGCCTGGAGACTCGCAAGGGCTTCGTCCATGGTTCCGGCAAGCGAAACCATGCGGTCGAGACGCTTTTTGACAAGAGCGGTGTTCGCGCCGGCAGCTGTCAGCGCGTTGACCGCATCCGCGGTCTTCTTCATCGAGGCGAACACGGCGGGCTCGATCTGACGGGAAGCCATCTCGATCATGGTCAGCGCTTCAATGCGCATGGTCTTGACATAGCTCTCAAGCATGATCTCATAACGTGAATGCGATTCCACCTCGGACAGGACGCCATGCTTGGCGAGCACCTGCACGTTCTTCGCGGCGATGGTGGCGGGAATGGCCTCCACGGTGCTCTTGAGGTTGGGCAGGCCGCGTCTGGCTGCTTCCTGCACCCACTCGGCGGAGTAGTTGTCGCCGTTGAAAATGATGCGCTTGTGCTTGACAATGATGTCCTTGACAGCAGCGTTGACCTCTGCCGTGAAGTCCTCCGCCTTCTCGAGACGGTCGGCGATCTGGCTGAGGGTCTCCGCCACGATGGTGTTGAGCACGAAGTTGGGTGCAGCGATGGACTGGGAGGAACCGACGCTGCGGAACTCGAACTTGTTGCCCGTAAAGGCGAACGGCGAGGTGCGGTTGCGGTCGGTCGTATCCTTCGGCAGCGGCGGCAGGGTGCTGACGCCCAGCGTCATGTGGCCGCCGGCCACCTTGTTGCTGATCCGGCCGGTCTCGATGCACTCGATGACCTCCCAGAGCTCGTCGCCGAGGAACATGGCCATGATCGCGGGCGGCGCCTCGTTGGCACCGAGGCGGTGGTCGTTGCCCGAACAGGCAACCGTGGAGCGCAGCAGGTCGGCATACTCGTCGACCGCCTGGATGACCGCGGCGAGGAAGACCAGGAACTGGGCGTTGTCCTTCGGCGTTTTGCCCGGATCGAGCAGGTTTCGCCCGTCGTCCGTGGAGATTGACCAGTTGTTGTGCTTGCCCGAGCCGTTGACGCCGGCGAACGGCTTCTCATGCAGCAGACAGGCGAGCCCATGACGCTCGGCCACCTTCTTGAGCACTTCCATGGTCAGCTGGTTGTGATCGGTCGCAATGTTGGCGGTGGAGAAGATCGGCGCCAGCTCATGCTGGGCGGGCGCAACCTCGTTGTGCTTGGTCTTGGCGGTGACGCCAAGCTTCCACAGCTCCACGTCCAGATCCTTCATGAAATCGGCCACTTTCTTCTTGAGCACGCCGAAGTAATGGTCCTCGAGCTCCTGGCCCTTCGGCGGCTTCGCGCCGAACAGGGTGCGGCCCGTGAACAGCAGGTCGTCGCGCTTCATGAACATCTCCCGGTCGACCAGGAAATATTCCTGTTCCGGTCCCATCGTCGTGACGACGCGCTTGGCGGTCGTGTCGCCGAACAGGTGGAGCACGCGCATCGCCTGGGTGTTGACGGCTTCCATCGAGCGCAGCAGCGGCGTCTTGAGATCAAGCGCTTCGCCCGTGTACGAGCAGAAGGCAGTGGGGATGTACAGGGTGCCGTCCTTGACGAAGGCGGGCGACGTGCAGTCCCATGCGGTATAGCCGCGGGCCTCGAAGGTGGCGCGCAAACCGCCGGACGGGAAAGAGGACGCATCGGGCTCACCCTTGACCAGCTCCTTGCCGGAGAACTCCATGATGGCCTTGCCATCCTCTGTCGGCGACACGAAGGAGTCGTGCGTCTCGGCGGTGATGCCGGTCAGCGGCTGGAACCAGTGGGTATAGTGTGTCGCGCCTTTTTCGACAGCCCAGTCCTTCATGACGCTGGCCACGACCTCGGCCACGCCGGCTTCCAAGGGAGACCCTTCCTTGAGTGTCTTCTTCAGCGCCTTGAAGGTTGCTTTCGGCAGGCGTTCCTGCATGACGGACTCATTGAAGACGGAGGAACCGAACATGCTGGAGTGAAAGATCTCCGTGGTGCACTTGCTCATGGGCTGTCTCCTTTCGCTGGACCGGGTGGGGCGGTTCGATGCTGCGGTGCCGGGTCGGGCCGATTCTGCAAAAAATGGCGCCACAACTCCGCAGTTGAAACGCCATTGTTCCACATCTGATTTTCATTGCTCCTACGATACCATGTTATGCAAGTCAGGTCAATCAATATTTCATTTCCGCAGACCGCGGTCCGGCGGATCCGGAGGATTGCACAACAAGGTCCGCTGTTCGCAGCGAGCCGCTGGATAGAATGACCAACGGGACATGAAACGGATGCCGCCTTACGTCAGCATTCTGCTTGCCGCTCCCGCCACTTCGCGTGGCGAAGTGCCTGCCGCGGCGTCGCTAGAGTAGGCGGGTGGCGCCGCCGGTTCATCCAGCGGGCCACCAACCCCTCATCAAACCGTGCGTGCGGTTTTCCCGCACACGGCTTTCCGACATTCTTCACCGCCGGCATTCGTTAGGCGGCAAG
>JAEXRM010000191.1 GCA_023440865.1 Bacillota bacterium | reverse complement strand
ACGGGGTGCTGCACATCCGCGGCGCGCGGACGGTGGTGTTGCGCCTGGCCGCCGCGACGTCCTTCCGCGGATATGACCGGAATCCTGCGCAATCAGGAGCGGACCCGGTTCCCGTGTGCAGGCGGCGGATCCGCGATGCGGCGGAGAAGTCCTTCGAAGAACTCCGCACACGGCACGAGGCGGACCATCGCGCCCTGTTCGCCAAGGCATCGCTCGAACTCCCGGGCGACGCGGACAGCCTGCTGCCGACCGATGTGCGGCTGCGCCGGTTCCAGGAAGGCAACGGGGACCACGCGCTGGCGGCACTGCTGTTCCACTACGGGCGGTATCTGATGATCGCCTCCTCGCGCGCGGGCACGCAGCCGGCCAACCTGCAGGGCATCTGGAACCGGGAGCGGCGGCCGCCCTGGAGCTCGAACTACACGACCAACATCAACCTGCAGATGAATTACTGGCCCTTGGAAACCTGCAATCTGGGCGACCTGGGGGAGCCGCTGTTCCGGTTTGTGGAGGAGATCGCGCAAACCGGTGCCGAGACCGCGCGCGTGCAGTTCGGATGCGGCGGATGGACGGCCAACCACAATGTGGACCTCTGGCGCAGCACCATACCGGTCGGCGGTTCCGCCCGGTATGCCTACTGGCCGATGGGCGGTGCGTGGCTGTGCCGCCACCTGTGGGATCATTATCTCTTCACGCGGGACCGCGCATGGCTCGCAAACGTCGCCTATCCCCTGATGGAGGGAGCCGCCCGGTTCCAGCTCGACTGGTTGGTGGAAGGACCGGAGGGTGGGCTGGTGACCAGCCCGTCGACCTCGCCTGAGAATGCGTTTCGCACGCCGGAGGGCGAAGTCTGCTGCGTGAGCATGGGATCCACCATGGACATGACCATCGTGCGCGAGCTGTTTGTGGCCAGCCTCGAAGCGGCGCGCATCCTGGGCCTTCGAACCCCGTTGCACGATCGGATGCGGGAGGCGCTGCCGCGTCTCCTGCCTTTCGCGGTGGGAGCGGAAGGTCAGCTGCTCGAATGGTGCCGCGATTTTCCGGAGGACGAGATCCATCACCGGCATGTGTCCCATCTGTACGGCCTGTACCCCGGAGACCAGATCTCCCCGGATACGACGCCCGCGCTGGCGCAGGCCTGCCGCACGAGCCTGGAACGCCGGGGGGATGACGGAACCGGCTGGTCGCTCGCGTGGAAGGTGTGCCTGTGGGCGCGCCTGTGGGACGGGAACCATGCCTGGCGCCTGATCCGGCGGCAGCTCCGACCTGTCTTCTCGACGGAGACCGACTACGGTGGTGGTGGCGGCACCTACCCCAACCTGATGGACGCGCATCCGCCGTTCCAGATCGACGGCAACTTCGGTGTGGCCGCCGGGATCGCGGAAATGCTCCTGCAAAGCCACGGGGAGGTGCTGCATGTGCTGCCTGCCCTGCCGGACGCCTGGGAACGCGGGTGGGGGAACGGGCTCAGGGCGCGGGGGAATCTGGAAGTGGACATGGCCTGGGAGGCGGGAAGCCTGACCCGGCTCCTCATTCGGGCCGGACAGGAACGGACGGTTCTGGTGCGCATGGGTGGCGATATCCGGCAGCATGCCCTGCATGCCGGCGAGAACGAGCTGCTGTGATGAGGTGCCGTGCGGACGCGATGGAGGATGAATCCGCACTGCGATGAGGAGAGACGGACAGGCCTGGCCCGATGTCGATCTGTATCGGTCGCGCCATGTTGACGAATCTGCGCGAACGATATAGCATGGTATTGGTCGAATCATGTCGGATTGTTGCTGTCCATTCATAAATAGCGCACATGTGCCGGCCCCGACGCGTCGTTTCCGAAACACGGCGCGATTCGGGGCCCGGTTGTTACCTGCGGGAGCGGAATGAAGGGAAAACACGCGATTATTGCCCGTGTCACACGTTTGCTCCGGCAGCTGGTCGCACGGCTGACCGCCATGAGCATCCGCACACAGCTCACCCTGCTGTTCCTGATCATGCTCATCGGCACCACGCTGCTGAGCAACGCCCTGTATCAGCGCTTGTACGAGGACATGACTCTCGATGAGGTCGGCGAAGCCTCGCTGCGCACGCTTCACTCCATCCGGTCGAGTATCGAGGCGACCATCGAGAACGCGAACAACGATTCCAAGATGATCCTCTCCGATGTCAACGTGCAGGCCCTTCTGTCGACCGGCGACCTGTACTCGGACCTTCGCCTGCAGGGTCAGGTGCGCACATTCCTGTACAAGGTCATCCAGGACGCGCCCGACATCGCTTCCGTCTATCTGTTCGACACCTCGGGCCGGAGCTACTCGGTCAACAGCGGCAGCTTCGCGGGCACCGCACGCGTGGATGTCCGGGCTTCCGCGTGGTATCGTGCCGCATCGGCCGCGAAAGGAGCGTTCCTGCTCCGGCTCAACGGCGGCGGTGATTTCAGCACCAGGGACGGTAGCAACTGTGTGTCACTCGTCCGGGCGGTCCGCGACATCAACACCACGCTGCCCATCGGCACGCTGGTCATCAACATATCTGAAACGGCCTTTCGCAAGGCTTACGAGGACATTGGCGAATCCTACGCATCCGGGTTCTGTCTGCTGGATGAGAACCTGGAACGCATCATCCTCTCCGGAATGCCGGATGAACGCGCCGCAACCCTGCTGTCAACGGCACGACAGACCGGTCCCGGTGGTGCGACGCGACGGATGTCCATCGACGGGGAGAGCTATCTGGCGGCGGAGCTCCCGGCCCCGAAATACGGATGGACGCTGCTGAGCCTCATGCCAACCCGGAATGTCACCGGCCTGCGTACACCGGGCGGCATGGTCGGACTTGCGATCATCCTGATCAATGGCGTCCTGCTGGTTTTCGGCGCCCTGCTGGTCACGCACACGGTCACGACGCCGTTGACGCGCATGCTCGCAGCCATGCATACGGTGGACGGCGGCTCGTTCAAGCGCTGGCGCATCCGGCCGGGCAATCGCGAGATACGCCAGTTGCGCGACGGTTACAACGGCATGATCGCCCGCATGCGCCAGCTCGTATGGCGCGTGGTCGAGGAACAGAAGGCCAAGCGCCGCAATGAGCTCAATGTGCTGCAGGCGCAGATCAAGCCGCATTTTCTCTACAACACCCTCGACAGCATCAACGCGTTGGCCCTCATGGGCGATACCGGGCGGGTCTGCGACCTCGTGGAGGCGCTCGGAGCCTATTACCGCACCAGCCTCAGCCGGGGGAAAGAGGTCATTACCGTGGCCGAAGAAATCGACATGGTGCGCAACTATCTCGCCATCCAGAAGATCCGCTATGGAGAGCTGTTCGAGGCGCGGTACGACCTGGACGCACGGGTGGACAACATGCCCATGCTCAAGCTGGTTCTGCAGCCGCTTGTCGAGAACGCGCTTTATCACGGCATCCGTGCAGTGGGTCGACATGGTGTGATCACGATCGTCTCCCGGATGGAGCCGGAGCATCTTGTCCTGGAGGTCGGGGATGACGGTGCGGGGATGGAGCCGTGGCGTGTGGACCGGCTGCTGCGCGGCGTGGCCCGGATCCCGGATGGAACGGCGGAAATGCCGTCATCCCGGAGGATGGACATGAAGCCGGGCCTGTTTCCGGACATGAAACAGGGGATGCGTCCGGACAAGGATGCCGACATGGACACGGACGTGGATGCCGACATGGACGCGGAGGAGCATCCGGGCAGGTTGCCGCATGATGATCCGAAGCTTCCGCCGCAGCGCCCCTCCGACGACGGGAACCGCGCCGGGGGCGGATTCGGCCTGCGCGGCACGCTTGAGCGGTTGCGACTCTACAGTGGCGTTGACAACGTGATGACCATAGAAAGCGCACCCGGAGCGGGTACCCGCATCCGGATCATGATCCCCCTGAACCTGACGGAGGAGCTCTGACATGGAACAACTCAAGGTCATGCTTGTGGATGATGAGGCGTTGATCCGCAGCCTGCTGCGCCTGCGTGTGGACTGGAAGGCCCTCGGCATGGAGATCATTGCGGAGGCCGGTGATGCGCGGGAGGCATTCGATGCGATCGAACGGCAGACCCCCGACATCATCCTCACCGACATCTGCATGCCTTCGATGGATGGCATCGCCTTCAGCCAGATGGTGGTCGAGCAGCATCCGCAGGTGCGCATCGTGATCCTGACGGGTCATGATGAATTCGATTATGCGAAACGCTCCGTGAAGATTGGCGTATCCGACTTTCTGCTCAAGCCGGTCAATGCCGCAGAGATCACACGGGTCATGCAAGGGTTGAAGACACGCATCCTGTCCGAGCGTGTCCAGCTGCGAGAGCAGGAAC
This sequence comes from Bacillota bacterium, assembly GCA_023440865.1. GTDB lineage: Bacteria > Bacillota > Clostridia > DSM-8532 > DSM-8532 > JAEWSN01. The sequence continues at coordinate 9,499 of JAEXRM010000191.1, read as the reverse complement.
GTCTGATGGCGCATTTGGAAGCGGTCCGGCCGGCGATGCGCGAGAAATCGCTCAACGCGCTTGTCAGCGGCGCTTCGGGCGTCCGGGAGGCGGTGGCCCAGCTTGCATATCTTGGTGTGGCCCTGCATCCGGAGCATGAGCACTTCGAGGTGGCACTGGTGGAGACGATGCGGCTGCGCGATGCCGGCGAGTCAGACAGCGAACGGGACCTGCTGCTGGCGCTCCAGGTTCGGGAGCTTGCGCGGCAGGTGTTCCGGCAGGATGCGCATGTGCATGTATTCCTCGATGACTGCCGGCGAATCGTCCTGATGGCCAACGAACCGGGATTGGATCTGCCCGGGTGCTGCGAGGTGCTCCGCAACCAGATATTGAACCAGTGCCGCTGCGATGTCACAATCGGTGTCGGCGGACTGGTCCAGGGCGTGGAGCACATCCGTGAATCCTGGCAGCAGGCGAGGCAGGCGCTGTCCTACCGCGCGATCGCAGGCCGCAACCAGGTGATCGTCCATTCGGAGGTCGACTTGACAGATGCGGGCGACCGCATCGAGCGGGCGGACCGGCTTGACGAGTTGGCGTTCGCACTGGGGGCCGGCATGAGCCAGCGTGTGCGCGAGCTTGTGGATGCGGCGCTTGACACAGCCGCCTGCCGGCATCATGGGGATCTATCCGCCCTGCGGCTCGAGGCGTTTGACTTGGTGCTGCTGTGCCAGCGCGTCCGGATGGAGCAGCGGATCGGGCAGGCGGCAGGTGAAGGAGATGGCCGTCTGGAGGATGCGGCGTTGCGCCGCATCCTGGAGATTGCCGATCTGCCGGGCATGAAGGCGCACATCCACGAACTTTTCCAGGCAACGAGCGAGTCGGTCTCGCAGGCAAAGCAGTGCAGGGCCAACAGACTGGTGGAACAGATTCGGGAGCATATCATGGACAACCTGTCCGATCCCGAGCTGTCGCGCGGCACCACGGCAGCCGCGCTGTTCATCAGTCCCAGCCATCTGTCCCGTGTTTTCCGGCAGGCGACGGGTATGAATTATGTGGAGTATGTCACCAAGGCGCGCATGGAAAAGGCGATGCGCCTGTTGCGCGAGAGCGACCTGAGGATGTATCAGATCGGTGAGGCGGTTGGCATTGTGGATCCGCATTATTTCAGCATCCTGTTCAAGAAGCACGCGGGCATGTCTCCGAATGAGTATCGTTCGGGCGCAGGCGCGTCGACAAGCACGGATCCCGCTGCAGGCACGGTCACCGGCACGGGAGCGGACCCGGCCGCAGGCGCGGGTCCTTCCGCCTCAAAGCCGGTCACAACATGAAACGGATTGCCGGAATAATGAATGGCCGCAGCTCGGCGGGCATGCTAGACTGGCCGTACGATGGACTTTTCCATCGCTGCGGCCCGGACTTCGGGCAGCATGGCGATGGTGGGCTTCCGGCGGGAGCATAATGGAACGACGAGGTATGACAATGATACGGAAATGGAGAAATGCCGCGGTGGCCTGCCTGATCTTGTCGACGGCGGTGTTGGCCAATGCCTGTGTGCCCTCCGGCATCGGCAGTCCGACGGCGGGCACCGCACCGACAGGTTCGACGGCATCCACCGTTGCCACCGCCGCATCCACGGAACCGCGGCCGCCCGTGGAGCTTGACGTCTGGTACTGGAGCTCTCTGGACTCGGAGAACGGGAGCGACCAGTACCGCAAGCTGTTTTCCGATTGGAACGCTTCGCATGCCGATGTTCAGGTGCGTGTCTCAGAGTACGAGATCGAGGCCTATCGGACAAAGATCAAGACTGCCCTGGCGGCCGGCGAGGTACCCGACATCTTCGCCATGTGGGATGGCAGTTTCATCAAGCCCTACATCAAGACGGGCAACATGCTCGAGCTCGATGCCTGGTTGCCGGATGATTTCGAATCACGCATCAAGACCGGCCTGCTGGCGTCCTGCCAGCTGGACGGAAAGACCTACAGCGTACCGGTATACACGTTCATCGCAAACCTGTATTGCAATACGACCCTGTTCGTCAAGGCCGGTGCGGCGATCCCCACGACCTGGGACGAACTGCTTGATGCGGTCCGCGCCCTGCGCAAGGCAGGCATCACGCCGGTGGCCCTCGGCCAGAAGGACAAGTGGCCCGGCATCTATTGGTACGACATCCTGGCGATGCGCACGGCCGGATTTGCGGAAAGCCAGAATGCCCTGCACTACCCGACCCTGTTTGTGCGGGAACCGTTTGTGGAGGCGGCACGCATGCTCGTCGAGCTGAGCGATCTCGGGGCATTTGGCGCGGATGCCTTCGAAATGGGCTTCAACGACATGGTGGACAGCTTCTGCCGCGGTGAGGCGGCCATGATCTATCAGGGCAACTGGATTGACTACAGCATCGAGAACGAGCAATCGCATGTCAAGGGGCAGGTTGTCAGTGTGCCGTTCCCGGTCGTGCGTCATGGCAAGGGAACCGTGCGCGATTTTCTCGGAGGCAATGTGGACAGCTTTTGCATCAAGGCCGGCACCCTGTATCCGCAAGAGGCCGTCGATGTGCTTGTGGAGGTTTGCGAGCGAGGCGGAACGGAAGGGGAAGCCCAGGGCATGGGGATATCCTGCTGGAAGCCGAAGGACGGCAATGTGGTGGAGCGGCCGACAACCGGACTGATCGGTCAAACGATCGCATTGCTCGATACAGGTCGCAACTTCCTCGGTTGGTGGGACATGATCCTGCCGGCTGCTGCCTCCGAGAACCACAAGAACCTGGTGACCGATTTGCTGGGCCGACAAATCAAGCCGGAGGAGTTCGCGGCGGAAATGGCAAAACTCATCGGCAGCCAGTACTGACACAGCACGGGAACCGCACATCAGGTGTCGCTCAGGCGTATCCGAAACCGATAACAGGAGGCAGGCATGCGCATGAAGCGTCTGTCTGCCTTCTTGTCATGCGCATGAAGCGTCTGTCTGCCTTCTTGTCATGCGCATGAAGCGTCTGTCTGCCTTCTTGTCATGCGCGTGAAGCGTCTGCCTGCCTTCTTGTCATGCGCGTGAAGCGTCTGCCTGCCTTGTTGCTGTGCGCCAGGCATGGGCGACAGCCTGGCTGTGAAAGAGACCCATGCTGCCCGAACCTTGTTCGGCAAGTATGGAGGCTGGTGTTGCAGGCAGTGAACCCGAAAGGGCCGCCCGCAAAGGGATGCCGAGGAACGCATCGCGCATGCGGGAGCCCGGAGCATCAGCGATCGGGAAGCGGAAGATAGGGCGGTACCCATGGCCTGCCGGAACAGTTGCTGACCGACATACGGGATCGGCGTGACACGACGAGCCCGGGAAGCAGGAAGGAGGTCCCGAAACCCAACGGAAGGTGCGATAGTGGGGATTCGACGGTCATTCCTGCAGATGACAGAGCCGGTACCCGCGTGATGCGGATACCGGCTCTGATGCCTTTGTCAGGCAAGTTGGCAGATTGGATGCTGCCAGTTGATCGAGGGTCGTGTTCGAAGATTACTTCGCGGCGAACGCGTCGAGCTGCTTCTGGGCTTCGGCGATGATCGCGTTGATGCCGGCGGTCTCATAGGCCTTCTGCATCTTCGGGTACACTTCGTCGTAATCGACGACGCCGGAGTTGAGGGAAGCGCCGAATTCGTCGCCGACTGCGGTGCAGGCTGCGATTTCGGTCTTGACGGGTTCCTGGTTGAAGGTCCAGCCAAGCGCCTTGGTCGGGACGGCGGAATCGTTGAATTCCTTCATCTTGACCCACTTGTCAGGAGATTCGTTGACCCAGAGGTAGTCGAGGAACTGGTTGCCGCCCATGGCCCACTGAGCCAGGCCGGTGTAGCCGGAGGTTTCGGCGGTCACGCCATCGGCGTAGTCGATCTGGTTCTCGCCAACCTTCTTGTAGTGGACGCCTTCGATACCCCAGTCGAGGAGGTTCTTGACTTCCTTGTCATAGAAGAGGATGTCGAGGAACATCATGGCGCGCTCGGGATTCTTGGAGGCGCGCGGGATGACGAACATGGAGTTGGTCAGGTCGCCGGTCATGGTGTAGCGGGGCAGGCCCTGGTAACCGTAGATCTGTACGAGCGGGTAGCCGAGCTGCGCTTCCATTTCCTTGTCCTTGCCGGGCTTGAGCTGCTCAGCCCACATGAAGGTCTTCTGGGCCTTCTTGATGGGCATGCCGTCCTGCAGGGTGGCGACGTCTTCGTTGATGTAGCCCTTCTTGAACCAGTCACGGGCAAGAGCGGCAACTTCCTTGTACTGTTCGGATTCCTTGGTGTTGATGACCTTGATGTCTCCATCGGTCTTGATGAAGCCGACGTCGCCAACGATGCTGGCGGAGTAGTCCATCATGAAGTAGGAGGACTGGTCGCCCTTGGTGGAGAGGAAGGGGATGATGCCGGGTTCGTTTTCCTTGATGGTCTTGAGGAAGGGTTCGAGGTCGGCCGGCTTCTTGACGGTCGAGAAGTCCATGTTGTACTTGTCGGCCATGGCCTTGTTGACCAGAACGCCGCAAACGCCGAGCATGTCCTTGTTGGTGGGGATGCCGTACAGCACGCCGTCAACACGGGGAGCTTCCAGGTAGGCGGGAGCGATGTTCTCGACGATGTTCTTGCCGTACTTGGCAAGCAGGTCGTCCAGCTCGAGGTAGGCCTTCTGGGACACGTAGGTCTCGTAGTTCCACCACTGCGGGCTGAACATGGTGTCGATCGGGTCGCCGGAGGCGAGGGCAAGCTTCTGCTTGTCGTAGTAGCTGTCCCACCAGAAGTAGTTCAGCTTGATGGTGGCGTTGATCTTTTCGGTGAGCTTCTTGCTGACCTCAGCCTGCACCATCTCGATGTCCTTGACCTGGGGCGCGAGGAACCAGGCGTTCAGTTCGACCGGATCGAGGCTGGGAGCCGGAGCGGCAGCTTCGCTGCTGGCAGCGGCCGACGAGGACTCAGCTGCCGAAGAAGAGGCAGCCGGTGCGGACGAGGAGGCAGCCGGTGTGGCGTTGCCGCAGCCCGAGAGCACCATGGACAGGGCGAGGAGCACGACGAGAAGCCGGCTCAGGACTCTGGTGGATTTTGTCATTCTCTTTTCCTCCTTTTTATTTTTGATGCGACAGGCGGCGTTCATGCCAACCTGTGATCAACGAGCCAATGCGCCGGAACGATCCGGCAGGGTGGTGAAAGGGACGGCGTGTGCGGATAAGGGGACAACAAGCCTGGGGTACCGCGCGCGGTGACCCCGACAGGTGTCGTGTGGAGAGGTCAGCCCTTGACTGCGCCGATGGTGAGACCCTTGATGAAGTACTTCTGGAAGAAGGGGTAGGCGAACACGATGGGGCCGATGCCGAGAATGGCCATGGCCATGCGGAGTGTCTCGGATGGCACCTTCGCCAGCTCGCCGCGTGTGACTGCGGCACTCTGTGCCTGTGACGAGGTGAGGTACTCCACGGTGCGAAGCGCCTGGTACATGGCGAACTGGATGTTGTAGTACTTTGGGTTGTTGATGTACAGCAGGCAGGCGTACCAGTCGTTCCAGTAGGTGAGGACCGAGAACAGGCCGATTGTCGCGATGACGGGCGTCGACAGCGGCAGCACGATGCTGACGAAGATGCGCCCCTCGCCCGCGCCGTCGATCTTGGCCGACTCGAGGACGGAATCGGGCAGGTTGAGGGAGAAGAACGTCTTGACGATGAGCACGTTGAAGGCGGAGACAAGGCTCGGGATGACCAGCATGACCGGGTTGTCGCGCAGCCCGAGGTACTTGGTGTACATGATGTACCACGGCACGAGGCCGCCGTTGAACAGCATCGTGAAGAAGATGTAGAAGGCGAAGAAGTTGCGCTGGCGGAAGCTCTTGCGCGAGAGGGGGTAGGCGTAGAGCAGCACCATCGTGATGCTGGTAAGCGTACCGATGGTGGCGACGGCGATCGACATGCCGTAGGCCCGGACGATCTTGGTCGGATCAAGGAACAGGTACCGGTAGGTGCTCAGGGAGAGTGCCTTGGGGAAGAAAGTGTAGCCCTGCTCCACCAGCGCCTTGGACTCCGTGATCGAGACCGTGAAGATGAGGATGAGCGGTGCGACGCACAGGATGCAGTACAGGATGAACAAGGTGTTGAGCAGCACATTGGATTTCAGGGAGATGCTGTTGCTTGCGTATCCCCCGATCTTCTTTTTCGGCATGACGTTCCTCCCAACGACGTGGTTCCTATACGAAAGGCGTTTTAGAACACCTTGTTATCCGGGCTGATCTTTCCGACGGTCCAGTTGGCGGCAAGCACCAGAAGGAATCCGACGATGGACTGGTAGAAGCCGGCGGCGGAGGACATGCCCAGATCGCCGGTGCGGATCAGCGCGTTGTAGATGTAGGTGTCAAGCACGTCCGTGGTAGGCTTGAGCAGGCCCTGCTGCATGGGAACCTGGTAGAAGAGGCCGAAATCAGAGCGGAAAATGCCACCGAGCTGCATGAGGGTGGTGACGATCATCAGCGGAACCAGGAACGGGATGGTGATCTTCATGATTTGCTGGAACTTGCTTGCGCCATCGAGAACGGCGGCTTCATAAAACTCCTGGTCGATGCCCGTGATGCCGGCCAGGTAGATGACGATGCCGTAGCCGACGTTCTTCCACACGTTGACGAGTGGCAGGATGAAGGGCCAGTATTCCGGCGATGTGTACCATTCAATCGGATCGACGCCCAGCATCGGGGCGAGCGTCTTGTTGTAGAGGCCGTTGGGTGCGAGCACCGCGTAGACCAGGTAGGCGACGACGACCCAGGACATGAAGTACGGCAGGAAGATGATGGACTGGTACACCTTCGCGGCCTTGCGGTTGCGCAGCTCGTTGAGCAGCAGGGCCGCCGCGACGGCGAGGACCAGTCCCAGGAAGATGAACACCAGGTTGTATCCGAGCGTGTTGCGCGTGATGCGCCATGCGGACTCGGACTTGAACAGGAACTGGAAGTTCTTCAGCCCCGCCCACGGGCTCTTCAGGAAGCCGTCGACATAGTTGAAGTTCTTGAAGGCGATGATGGCGCCGAACATGGGGATGTAGTTGTTCACGAAAACGAAGAGGAAGGCAGGCATCAGCATCAGGAAGAAGGGGCCGTTCTGCCGCAGATCCTTCCCGAGGGAGTGCCGCTTGACGGGAACGGGTGTTTTTGTGCGCATTTCGATCGATGACATGTGGTTCCGCCCTTTCACGTGTAATCTCTCTACCCAGGCTGTCTTGTGGATGGCGAACGTCGGTTTCCATATGGAAAGGCCATTGCGTATGACACAGGGCTTCTCCATGTGAAAGTTTATCATCCTACCGTAATAAGTCTCCATTCACGATTCTTGCATCCGGTTTCACAAAAAGCGCAAGATTTTTGCGCACGGAATGTGACATATTTGCCAAATGCGGTGGTGGTGACTGAAGGCGAGGCACATGAAGCTTTCGCTTCCCGGTGTGTCGTTTCGCTAGTCCCTTTTCGTGCCGGCTTGCTTGCGTGCCTGCGCCCGGGGAGATGATTCCGCCGCCGCCTGTCGGCTTATGGGGCATACTTGCCTGCAGCCGCAAGGAAACGCGCCCGCAGCCCGTCTCGGACATGCTGTGGAGAGAGGCAGGTTATCCGGTCGCCCAGGCCCATCAGCATGGCATAGCCATGGGTATCGTCGACCCACGCCAGATGAACGCGGTACCTGCCGTCGGGCTGGCGTTCGACGTCCTGCATCGAGCACCAGTCCAGCAGGACATCCATGGCGGAGACTTCTGCGAGGAGCTCCACGGCGATGGTGCGCCGGCTCATGCCGTCGACAAAGCCCGCGAACGGATGCGGCGCGGTGCGCCAGATGTATGTCGTGTTCAGGAGCCCGACACGGAACATGCGGCGAAGCTTGAACAAGCGAAGCGGTGTTCCGTCTTGTGCCGGTCCGCGCAGTCCCGCCTCGCTGTGAACCTGTTCGGCCTGGCGGTTCTCGGCGGCCACGTATGCCTGAAGGTACCAATTGCCGTCCTTGAAGAGGAGCCGGACGGGCTCGACCGCGTCAAGGCATGCTTCGCCGGTCCTGTTCACATAGTGGAATGTCAGGCGGCGTCTCTGCCCAAGCGCCTTTCGGACCAGCGCAAGCGTTTCCTCCGAAGCGTCCGGCCCAATCCAGGCGGACGGGTCGAACTGCGTCTGGTCCAGCTTCCGCTCGATCTCGTCGCGGTCGGCGTCCGGGGCGAACTGTCGGATGCGTTCGAGCAGATCCTCGACCTGCAGGTCGTTCAGCGAGTGCGACAGGATACCAAGGCCGAACAGGATGCGGCTGATGTCCTCGGTCGAAAACAAGCCCTTCTCCACCTTGTACCGCGGTTGGATCAAGATGCCGCCGCCTTTTCCCGGAAGGCAGCTCACGGGAACGCCGGCCTCGGCGATCGCCTCGAGATCCCGGTAGATGGTACGCAGCGAGACCTCGAAACGGCTTGCCAGTTCCCGTCCGGTCATCCGCTCGTGACGGAGGAGCAGCAGGACGATGGCGAGCATGCGCTGCAGTTTCATGGCGGTCACCCCCTCACCATTCTCATCTGCTGACATACATGTGTCAACATATGCATGCGATACTGGATGCAGGAGGTGGAGCACCATGAAGCTTTTTCTCAGTTCCTTTTTCAGCGAGGTGGCGGAGCTGCTGCCTGCCTTTCTCGATGCCGGCCTTGCCGGCGGAACCGTCGCCTTTGTTCCGACCGCCGCCAGGCATGAAAAAGTGCGGTTCTATGTGGGGGCGGCACGAAAGGCCTTCCAGCGTCTGGGCTTTTCCCTGGTGGAAGCGGATGTCTCGGCGGATTCGGCCGCACATTGCAGGGAGGTCCTGGAGCGGGCCGATGTGATGTACGTTTCCGGCGGCAACACCTTCTTTTTGCTGCAGGCGATGCGGGAAAGCGGGATGGATGGCGTGCTGCGCGACTTGATCCGACAGGGGAAGCCGTATGTCGGGGAGTCGGCGGGGTCGGTTCTCCTTGCGCCGGACATTGCCTATGTGCAGGCGATGGACGATCCACGGGCAGCCCCGGGGTTGGCCGGCTTCCGTGGGCTTGATCTGATTGATTTCCATCCGCTGCCGCACGATGGATGCCCGCCGTTCAAGAAGGCAACCGCGTTCATACGGAAAGAGTTTGGCGCAACGAATCACATCGTACCGATCAACAACAGCCAGGTGATTCTTGTGGATGACGGCGGTATGCAGATCGCGGGGGTATGACGGACAACGCGTTCAGCGGATCTGTCGCGCGGATCGCCCTTGGTGTGCGACCTTGATCGCTTCATGGTCGTCACGTCCCTGCATTCGGCTCAGATGATGCGGGCCTTAGCGCAACAACGCGTCCAGCCCCGCCTCGTGCACCCGCTCCGCCGAAACGGCGCCCAGATCCACCAGCTGCTGCAGCAGCGTGGTGGTGGTGCCCTTGACTGTCAGGCCCAGACAGCGGTCCGACAGCACGGCCACATCGCCGCGCAGGAAGGGGCCGCTGTTGTTGGTGTAGGTGTCGGTGGTGAGGCCGAGGCTCCTGGTCAGGGG
>JAEXRM010000150.1 GCA_023440865.1 Bacillota bacterium | reverse complement strand
ATTCGACGTATCCGGCACGACTGGCGCCGCGGGCGCAAGCCCCCGCGTCAATCACGCGAGAATGCGGTACAGGATGTCGTACAGATTCTTCATGTCCTTCTCGGGCAGATGGATGCAGCCGGCCATTTGTCCCGGCACATGCGCCGCCTCGTGCTCCAGCGCCCGCCCCCGGTCGGTCAGCCGGATGACGACCGTGCGCTCGTCCTCTCGGCTGCGCTCCTTGGTCACAAGGCCGGATGCCTCGAGCTTGCGCATCAGCGGCGTCAGCGTGCCGGAGTCGAGATACAGCCGGTCGCCCAGCGCCGTCATGGTCACGCAGTCCTGCTCCCACAGCGCCATCATGGCGATGTACTGGGTATAGGTGAGACCCAGCGGGTCGAGGAATGGCTTGTACAGCGCCACAATGCGCTTGGCACCGGCGTAGAGGGGAAAACAAAGCTGGTTGGACAGTTTGAGCTGTTCGTACGGCACAGGCATCCCTCCTGAAAAAGGTGCCCGCCAGATCGAAGCCGGCGGGCACCTTGATGATATCATGCCGCAGATGGGTTGTGAACAACCGGTTTATCTGCCACACGCCGCAGGCCGCAACAGGCACGGCACAGGGTCAACCGAGCAGGGCCGCGATGCGGGGCTCCAGCTCCTCGGGTGTCACGGTCGGGGCGAAACGGCCCACCACCTTGCCCTCGCGGTCGACGAGGAACTTGGTGAAGTTCCACATGATGTTCTTGCCGGTGACGGTCTGCGCCAGCTCGGCCAGCTTCTTCTTCAGCGCGCCGACCTTCTCGTCCGCGTTCTCGTCGGGCGCGTTCTCCTTCAGCCAGGTGTAGAGCGGATCGGCGTTCTTGCCATTGACATCGATCTTGGCGAAGGTCGGGAACTCGGTGCCGAACTTGACCTTGCAGAAGTTGGCGAGCTCCTCGTCGGTTCCGGGTGCCTGGTTCAGGAACTGGTTGCAGGGGAAATCGAGAATTTCGAGCCCCTTGTCGCGGTACTTGGCGTACAGTGCCTCCAACCCCTCGTATTGCGGAGTGAAACCACATCCGGAGGCCGTGTTGACCACCAGCAGCACCCTGCCCCGGTAATCGGAAAGAGAAACCTCGTTGTGACGGGTGTCCTTGACCTTGAAATCGTAAATGCCCATATGGCGCCTCCCTTGCTCATCCGCTGGCCGATCCTGTCGGCTTATTAATTGTTTGCAATTTTATTGTATCAAATCTTTTTGGAAATGCAAGGGGGATTCCGATCTTTTTTTCCGTGATGGCGGGCGGGCGTGCAGGCTTCTCATTGAAACCCTTCCCGGGTTCTGCGATACTGTTGGCAGGCTTTTTTTTGAGCCGAACACACGGTGTCACTGCAATCACGAACTGGAAAGCGACCATTCTGGAGGTGCCATGCAACCCATCATCCGCCGGATTCCGGCCCTGCTGCTCGCCCTGATCATGATCCTGACCACCGCCGGATGCACGGGCGCGGGTTCCACACCCGCCTCGCCCGACACCACGGGCAGCGCGGCACCCACAGCCACCCCGGCGTCCACCGCCACCCCGACGCCCTCCGCCACCGACGCTGCGACCTCTTCCCCAGCCGCGGATCCCTCCGTCCCGGCGACCGCCACACCGATGGCCGCATCGGTGAAGGGCCTTGCCGCCCAGGTGGCGGATGGCTCGAAAACGATTGCCGACCTCGTCGCCGACATGACCCTGGACGAGAAGCTCGGACAGATGCTGCAGGCGGAACGCAAGTCCGCCGGCCCCAAGGATGTCGCGAAGTACGGTCTCGGCTCCATTCTCAGCGGCGGCGGTTCCGTGCCGGGCGACGGCGCGCAGGCCGCCTGGCTCGCCATGATGCGGAAGTACCAGGACGCAGCTGCCCAGACACGCCTCGGCATCCCGGTACTGTACGGGGTCGACGCGGTGCACGGACACAACAACGCAACCGGTGCCGTGATCTTTCCGCACAACATCGGTCTCGGCGCCGCGAACGATCCGGCACTGATGGCGGACATCGGCACCGCGACCGCCCGGGAAGTGGCGGCCACCGGGGTGCGCTGGGACTTCGCGCCGGTTGTCGCACCGGTCGCCGACATCCGCTGGGGCCGCACGTATGAGGGCTTCAGCCAGGATCCCGCCCGGGTCGCCACCCTCTCCCTCCCCTACCTCAAGGCACTCGAGGCCTATGGCATCGCGGGCACCGCCAAGCATTTCATCGGAGACGGCGCCACAACCTGGGATACCGGCGACCACGGATACGACATCGACCAGGGTGACGCGCGGATGTCCGAGGAAACCCTGCGCTCCGTCTATCTGCCGCTGTACAGGCAGGCGGTCGACGCCGGGGTGAAGACCGTGATGGTGTCCTTCAGCAGCTGGAACGGCGTCAAGTGTCACGGCAACAAGTATCTGATCACGGATGTGCTCAAGGGGGAGCTCGGCTTCCGGGGCCTCGTGGTGACCGACTGGGAGGCCCTGCATCAGGTGGAGGCCGACGGCCTCCGCGCGCAGATCGTCAAGACGGTCAACGCCGGGGTCGACATGCTGATGGAACCCGATCACTGGCTCGTCTGCCTGACGGAGCTCAAGAAGGCGGTCGAAGCCGGGGAGATCCCGCTGGCGCGCATCGACGATGCCGTCACCCGCATCCTTGGCGTCAAGCTGTCCGTCGGACTGTTTCAGCACCCGCTGGGCCAGGCTTCCGACACGCAGGCCACACTCGGTGACGACACGACCCGCGCCCTTGCCCGGGAGGCCGTGGCAAAGTCGCTTGTCCTGCTCAAGAACGACAAGGGGATCCTGCCGCTGGCGAAAAACGCGAAGCTGCTCGTGCTGGGGCCTGCCGCGGACGATCTCGGCGTGCAGTGCGGCGGCTGGACACGCGACTGGCAGGGTGGCCGCGACAGGAAGGACGCGCGCTGGGTGCGGGGCACCACGATCCTGGAAGGACTGCGCGCTGCCGCGGCATCGGGCGGTGGCACCATCGTGACCGATCCGGCCGAAGCGGATGGCGCAACGGCTGTGCTCGTCGTGCTCGGGGAGCGGCCATACGCCGAGGGCCAGGGCGACGACGGCATCCTGACCCTGGATGACGGAACGGCGCTGTCAACGAACCGCACGGCGCTCGAAGCCGCCGCTGCGACGGGGCTTCCCGTTGTCACCGTGATGGTCTCCGGCCGTCCGCGGCTTGTGACGGAGGAACTGGAAGATTGGTCCGCCTTTGTCGCGGCCTGGCTGCCCGGTTCCGAAGGGGCCGGCGTGGCCGACGTGCTCTACGGCGACAAGCCCTTCACCGGCACGCTGCCCTTCGCATGGCCGAAGACGCTGGCACAGGCGGATACGAAGACGGCCTCCGCCGATTCCGGCAAACCGCTGTTCCCGCTGGGTTACGCTTTCTCGAAGTAACGGGGTGCCTGCAGATGTGGTATCCCATGCACCGCATCTGCAGGCGTGCCAAACGCTACGCCGGCTTCCCCTCATGCGCCGCAAAGCCGCAGGTTTCCGTTCATGACAGGTCCGGCAGAAGTTTCGGACCCCGCGGCCGCGCGGCTGCCGGCGAAAACGCGATCCGCTCCCCGGCGGGACCAATCCCCATGCCTGCACCATCGGGCATGCCGCCGGCGATGATCATGCCGCTGTGCGCCCGCTCCGGATGCGCAGCCGCGAAGGTGAAATGGTCATAATTCCCAGACTCCCCCACGAACGCTCCATCAACGAAAAGCTCAAGCTCCCGGCGGTCCGGAAGGCACATCACGAATCCCCATCCCCAGTCCTCCTTCGGCACGGCGCCAAGCGCCTCGTAGAAGCTGATGGCGGAAGGCATGTCCGGCACGGTGACCGCCACGTGCATCACCTGTTGGATGTGCTTGTGGTCCTTGACGGGACCGCCAAAGGATCCATCCGGATTGCGGATTCCCCGGAACTCGATCTCCTCCCCGGACGGACTCCTGACAAAGGCCATGCGCATGTTGTCCCATGTATACGGCGCCGGTGCGCGCGTGGGGACGGCACCGAAGGCGAGGGCCCGGGCAAAGGCGCGGTCCGCATCCCATGCAAGGTAGCAGACGTGGGTCAGTCCGCCGGAAGCCGCCTCCGTTCGCTCTTCCCCGCTCTCCGCCAGCAGCAGTGCCAACCCGTCCGGCGTCATGATCCGGGCACATGGCGGTTCCATGGAAGACAGCGTCAAGCCCAATCCTTCGCAGTAAAACCGTACACCTTCCGTCAGGTCGGGAACACGGACAGCGATCTCGCTCAGTCCCTTCGCTAATCCCATGATGCCTTCCTCTCGCGCCGCACCGCCGCAACTTGTGCCATTCCTGCAGCAAACCGGGGGTGCCGCATTCTCCCATACTCGGGCATTGCCGTGGGGCAACCCGTCTGAAAACGCTTTCGCGTCTGCAGTCTACGCAGAACCGTGCGCTTTGTCAATGCCGTTTCCCATTTTATGGGTTGGATTCCGACAAGACGATCACATTGTCCATCCACGTCCATTTTCTCCATCCGGCGGATCAATCATGACTTCCCGTGATAGAAAAAGGACGGGCCGCCGCAATCATCAACGATCATTCCGGCAAGGCCCGCCCCCTGGCGGCGGATGGGAGTGGATGGAGCAGGTTCTGCGCTCAGGCCCGCTGCCGCAGCGCCTGGTCCACCAGGAACCGCATCAGGTCGCTGGGTTCTTCGCGGAGGAACTCGGACTTCTCGGCGAACATCATGCCGTAGGGCGCATCCGTGCGGTAGGGCTCCCATGTGGGCAGCATCTCGCCGGTGGAATCGGGGCCGTTCGGATCGCCTGTGCGGATGAAGTGGCACCAGTAGTTGCACATCTGGCGTGCCAGGTCATAATGCTTGCCGACAAACGGACGCCAGCATTTGGCGAGGGTTTCGAAGAAGAACCACAGGTCCACCGAATGGAAGGTGCCGGGGTTGTCCCAACCCGGAATCTCCGGATCGAAGTTGTAATAATAGATGGGCGCCTTGGAACCGGCCATCTCGCTGCCCTTGGCCGCAAGCCGGACAGAATACTCGATGCCGCGTACGGATCCGCGCTGCTTGATTTCGTCGATCGATCCGTGATCCGCGCCGACAAGGTTCAGATAGGTGTCGGCGTTCTCGCCGAACATCCGCACGGCCATGTCCCGAAGCGCGTCGATGCTGTCGACCATCGGGCTGTTGTAGAACTCGTCGGAGGTGTGTCCCATCATCACGGGCACCATCCAGCGCTCGTTGTTGAGGAACCGTTCGACGGGGTTGCCCACGCAGAACTTTCCGTCCACGACCGTTCCCCAGAACGCACCGTGCGCCAGCACCTTGTCGCGCAGCTCCATGGCCGGGATGCGGCGTGCCTGCTCGAGGGTCTTGACGCCCAGATAATCGAAAAACTGCACGCCCATCTGCTCTGCCCCGGCGAGGTCGAGCCAGTTGCCCGGTGTACGGTTGCCCTCATACAGCTTGGTGATGATGCCGCTTTCCACGATCGCCTGCTGGAACAGGCCCTCGTTTTGCGGGCTGGTCAGCTGGCTCATGACGCTGCCGCCGCCTGCGGACTGTCCGCCGATGGTGATGTTGTCGGGGTCACCGCCGAAGGCGGCGATGTTGCGCTTGACCCACTGCGTACCGAATTGCTGGTCGAGGTGGCCGAAGTTGGCCGGCGCCTCGGGCGCCTCGGCGGTGATCTCGGGATGGCACAGGAAGCCGAACGCGTTGAGCCGGTAGTTGACCGTCACCACGACGATGCCGCGGCGGGCGATGCGCTCGCCGTCGAATTCCATCTCCGCGGGATGTCCGACCTGCAGGCCGCCGCCAAAGTACCAGACATAGACGGGCAGCTTTTCGTCCCCCTTCATGGCAGGCGTCCAGACGTTGAGGTAGAGGCAGTCCTCGTCCATCGGCTGGTCGGGATCCACCGACCATTCGCGCGTGTAGATGTTGTTGACGTCGATGACCGTGGGCGCCTGCAGGGCGGCCGGCGCGAAATCGTACGCCTGGAACGTCCCCTTCCAGGAGGCGGCAGGCTGCGGCGCACGCCAGCGGTTGGGACCGACGGGCGGCGCTGCGAACGGAATGCCCTTGAAGCTCGTGATGCGGGGGTCTGCGGCGGGAAGACCCTGGACAAGACCGGTTTCGGTTTTGACGACTCGAAGCATGCGCGTGTTCTCCTTTTCATCCGTGGCGGCGCAGGCCGCCCCTTGATCCGTGGTTGTTGCCCGCTGTCATGCCAAGGTTGCTACTACGTTTTAGCATAGCATTGCATCACGGGATAATGCAAGCGCCCGCAATGTGGCGGGACCCGCCTCCCAGGCAAGGCGCGGACCCTCCGCTCCCCTGCCATGGCGCACGGCCGCAGCATGCCATCCGTCTGAGGATTGGTCGGAAAAATCCACCCCTTGTCCCTCCCGGCTACCGACAGGCGGGCATCTCCGGTATAGGATGGAGACAACACCGCACAGGTGGCACAACCGGCATCGAACCATCCGCCAACTTGTTCCACCATGCAAATCCACCATTCCCCGGGGGAGGAACCGTCATGACGACAAGCATGCCCTTCGCGATGAAGCCCGCCATTCCCGGCGAAATCCACCTGCTGCCCGGCCTGCTTGCCGAACGTGCGGCGCGCAACCGCGCCTACCTCGTCAAGCTCGACCTGGACAACCTGTTGCGCAACTTCCGGCTGGAAGCCGGCCTGTGGAGCTCGCCGACGCGCCCCGAAGGGATCCATGGCGGCTGGGAGAACCCCACCTGCGAGCTGCGGGGCCATTTCCCCGGTCACTGGCTCTCGGCCGCCGCCATGTCGTATGCGCACACGGGCGACGCCGAGCTCAAGGGCAAGGCCGACCGCTTCGTGTCCGAATTGGCCCGCTGCCAGCTGGCGAACGGCGGCGAATGGGCCGGTCCGATACCGGAGAAGTATCTCGAACGGGCCGCGGCCGGCACGCCCGTCTGGGCACCGCAGTATACACTCCACAAGGTGCTTATGGGCTTGTGGGACATGCATGCGTACACCGGCAGTCCGGAGGCGCTCGCGATACTCGAACGCTTCGCCGCCTGGTTCCACCGCTGGACCGGGAAGTTCGACCGGGGACAGATGGCGCGGCTGCTGGACGTGGAGACGGGCGGCATGCTCGAAATTTGGGCCGAGCTGTACGGGCTGACAGGCAAGACCGAATACCGCGAGCTGATGGAACGCTACTGGCGCCCATCGCTTTTCGATCGCCTGCTCAGCGGCGAGGACGCGCTGACCAACCAGCACGCCAACACCACCATACCGGAAATCCTCGGTGCGGCCCGCGCCTTTGAGGTGACCGGCGACCCGAAGTGGCGCTCGGTCGTCGAGACCTACTGGCGCCAGGCCGTCACCGAACGGGAGCCCTTCTGCACGGGCGGACAGACGCTGGGCGAGGTCTGGACGCCAAAGCACCGGCACGCCGCCCGCCTGGGGGAGAGGAACCAGGAGCACTGCACGGTCTACAACATGATGCGGCTGGCGGACCGCCTGTTCCAGTGGACAGGGGACCCCGCGTACGCCGACTACTGGGAGCGCAACCTCTGGAACGGCATCCTGGCGCAGCAGCACCCGAAGACGGGCATGATCGCCTACTTCCTGCCGCTGCATGCCGGTGCGGTCAAGAAGTGGGGCTCGGAGACGGAGGACTTCTGGTGCTGCCACGGTTCCCTCGTGCAGGCGCACGCGGCCCACGGCAGCCGCGCCTTTTACCGCACGGCGGACGGCGTGGCGCTGGTACAATACCAGCCCGTGGCATACCGGTTTGAATGGCAGGGAACGATGGTTGCACTGCGGCAGGAAACGGACAGCCAGACCGAATCGGAAATCCGGCCGGATGCCACTGTGACGGTCGTGACAGCCACGTCGGACACTCCGGTCGCTTTCCCGCTTGATATCCGCATTCCGTCCTGGGCGGGTGCCGACTCGACCGTGACGGTCGATGGTGTGCCGCAGGCACATCCGGTCTGTCCCGGAACCTTCTTCCGTCTGGACGGGTACCGCACCGACACCACTGTGCGGGTGTGTCTCACCCGCCGGCTCACGGCCTACCCGCTCCCCGATGCGCCCGGCACGGTCGCTTTCCTGCACGGACCGGTCGTGCTGGCCGGCCTGTGCGCCGACGAACGTGTGCTGCGCGGGGATGCGGAAAAGCCCGAAACCCTGCTGACACCGGATTCGGAGCGGGAGTGGGGCATGTGGCGCGGCGGTTGGCGCACGGTCGGCCTCGACCACGGCTTCCGGCTGCTGCCGTTGCACGAGATCGCCGAGGAACGGTATCAGGTGTATTTCCCGGTGGGATGAAATGGCATGCTATCCATGGGAGCCGACTTCTTGGCTGGCTCCCGGATCGGAGGAAGAATTCAGCTACAATCCGCTTGGCCGGTACAACCTCCGAATCTCTCCCGGCGAGGTTTCCAGATACTTGTCGAACGCCCGGTATACCGTGCGTTCCGTTTCGTACCCAACGGCATGGCCGATCTCCTGAATCGACATGTCGTCGTGCGTCAGCAGCAGCTCGACCGCCTTGCGCAGGCGATAGCGATGCAGGGTCGCCACAAAGCCGAGATCGTAGTGCTTGCTGAACAGGGTAGACACATACTTGGGATTGAGCGAGTATTTTTCACTGACGGCATCAAGGGAAAGGTCCCTTGCATAGTTGGCCTTGATGTACTGGATGATCTTGCGCAGCGAGTCCGGCATCTCCCGTCCCAGGTTCTCGTTCAGGAACGGTATGTCCGGAAGCGGTGTCTCCGCAAGGCGGGCATACCGTTCCGGCAGTTTTTCATAGACCTCGTTGACATGCTCGAGCAAGCGGGTCTTGTTGATGGGCTTGATCAGATAGTCCACCACGCCGAGCCGGATGGCATGCTGCGCATAATGGAAGTCCTCATGCGCCGAGATGAGCAACGCCTTTCCGGTCCAGCCTGCGGCCCGTGCCTGCTCGAGAAGGGAAAGACCCGTTCCGTGGGTCAGGACAATGTCGGAAATGACCAGATTGGGATCATACCGCTGGATCAGCGCCAGAGCGGCATTCAGGTCAGCCGCGCCAAACACCTTGCACGCGAAAGGTACATCGCGCTTCAGGATGCCCATGATGCCCTCGCGGATGTTGCTTTCGTCTTCCACCACCAGAATTCTCATTGCATCCCCCGCTTCAACCGCAGCACGACAGTGGTGCCCCCACGCCGCGCACCATCCTCGTCCGCGACCGTACTGTCGATCTGTATGCCATAACCCGGTCCATACAGCCCAATCAGGCGCTGGTGGATGTTCCGGATGGCGATCCCATGCGTCTCGGCGTTATCGGACCGTTCCTCGACGTTTCCGGATCGATCCTCCGTGTTGCCGGATCGAACCTCCGTGTTGCCGGATCGATCCTCGCCATCGCCGGCCGGTTCCCGTGTTTCTTGTAGACCGACGGGATCCCCGTTTTCCGAGGAGGTGCCGTAGCGCCCGGCATGCCGCTCCTCTTCCACATTCATCTCCTGCAGGAGCCTCTCCCGTTTCACCGCCGGCATGCCGCATCCGTTGTCGCTGATCCGGATGCGGATGTCGTCGTCCGGCTGTTCAACCTCCGCATGCCAATCCGTGATCTCGATGGTCACCCTGCCGTCGGGAACCCCCTTCAAGCCGTGCAGGACGGCATTTTCCACGAGCGGCTGGAGAATGTAGCGCGGGCACATCACATGGCTTGTCTCCGTGCTGATGTCGATTTTCGACTGCAGCATGTCCCGCAGGCGTATCTTCTGGATCTGCAGATAGTCCTTCAGATGACCGATCTCGTCGTCGAGGAACACCTGATGGCGCCCTCGCGGCATGTTGTAGCGCGAATAACGCGCCAGCACGCAGATCATGTCCGAGGTGTCGGTATCGCCATGCCGTTCCGCGGACATCCGGATGTTTTCCAGGACATTGTTGAAAAAGTGCGGATTCATCTGTGCATGCAGGGCGTACAATTCCGCTTCCCGCTTGGACAGATCCGCCTTGTAGACATGGTCGATCAGGCGGTTGATCCGGATGATCATCCGGTTGAAGGAGCGGGTCAGGCGCCCGACCTCATCGAGATAGTGCCTTCCCCTGACAGGCCGCAGCATGTCGGGTTCGGCCATCCGAATGTGTTTTTCCAAGGTGACGATGCGCTTCGTGATCGACGTGAAGATGGCGTAATACAGCACGGAAAGCAGCACCAGCAGCAAAAAGAAGACCACCAGCAGCACGATGCTCCGGCTGCTCATCCCCTTGGGCGAAGGGAGGTCAAAGAGGATGGACGGGGATGGTTCGTCCTCCAGCATGCGGAACAGGAAGGCATGATCCGTGCCGCGTAGGCTCCCATTGCGGTTTCCCTCCGCCGACAGCGCGGCGTAAAGCCGCCAGACGCGGTTCGCCTCCACCGCATCCGTCACCGGCAGAATGCCCTTCGGCGCATAGGCCAGCATGTCCCGCCGGGTTCCGTCCACAAAGAAGACATCGCTGCCGGTGTCGGCAAACATGGCGAAGACTGCCTCCGGCTTCACCTCGAGGCTGAGCAGCCCCAGCTTTTTGGTGAACTCCGTGTTGTATAGGTAGCGCACATACCGGAGCGATATGCCCGTTTCGGCATCATATCCGTACAGCCACCGTCCCTGATTGGGCGGCATTCGTTCGATCGCAGTCATGTCCCCGGGGAACCGGTCCATGTCGATGATGTCGGAAAACAGGTGCAGCGCGCCCGGCGTTTGCCGGTAGATGGTGACATCCCGAAGAAACTGGCTGGACGTCCGTGCATAGGAAAACAGGGGCAGAATGTCCCGGAAGTAGATGTACAGCTCCTCTGATTCGGATCCAAGCTCGCCCCGCAAAAAATTCCGCAGTGACGCGTTGGACTGGAACACGCCATAGGCGGACTCGATCTGCAGCATCCGTTCCCGGTAATTGACCATCATGGCTTCGAGGTTGTTGCGTTCACCCGCGACCACCTGCTTGCGGATGGCCGCGTCGCTCTGGATCAGGTAGACGGCCTGGAGGGTCAATGTCGGCGCCAGGATGATCAGGAGGTACCCGATGATCAGCTTCGTGGACAGACGCAGATTCATGAATCGGCGGAAAACGTTTCGCCCAAACCGCGCCCGGCTGATCCGGTGCTGCATTCTCATCACCCCCCTGTCCCTGTATGCCATACATTCTTGAAACCCGCATGATCAGCCAGTTGAAGCGACAACCCGATTCGCAATCCGACAATCGGCGAGGCCGACTCCTCGGAGGAATACTCCAAGGATATGTCATGGACTGCAATTGGGCAAGCAGGAAAGCTGGTATCGGATTCCACTTGCTTCCACGGCCAGCCACGCATGCTTCACCACAAGAGCCGCTGCCGCCGACACATCCTCCCGAACCATTCCATCGGATTCTTTTGTGCAAACCTCACAAGATTCCCTCTGTCACCGGGCCCAAGCCCAACGAACCTGACAATTGGTCAGTGAAAGGTGAAAATCATTCAGTATTCAGGCCGAACGCACACCGCATATAATTCGGCCAGAACGATCGCACGATTTCGGCACACCCCCTTCCGACGCAACGCGTGAAACGTTTCGCAATTTGACGGCACAAACCAGGAGGTCATCCGGATCATGTGGAGAATTTGGAAACGACAAAAGTATCTTCATCTCTTCGTCCTCATCGGCTTGATCTACCTGTTTATCTTCTCATTCATCCCGATGTTCGGCATCCTGATGGCCTTCAAGAAGTACGACATCGCGATGGGCGCGCAGGGCATCCTGACAAGTCCCTGGGTGGGCCTGAAGTACTTTGCCGAGTTCTTCCAAGAATACTCCTTCCTCAAGCTGGTGCGGAACACGGTCGGCATCAGCCTGATGAAGCTCGTCTTCTCCTTCCCCATCCCCATCCTGTTTGCAATCCTGCTCAACGAGGTGCGCACCGGCTTTTTCAAGCGCATCGTCCAGACGGCCAGCTACCTGCCCCACTTCATCTCGTGGGTCATCATCTCCGGCATGGCTTTCTCCTTCTTCTCCTCAGGCGGTGTCGTCAACTCGCTGCTGAAGCCGATTCTGGCAGAACCCATCCCCTTTCTGCAGTCGCCCGATTATTTCTGGGGTCTGGCCGTCGCGACCGATGTGTGGAAGGAAATGGGCTGGTGGGCCATCATCTTCCTCGCCGCCATCGCCGGCATCAATCCGGAGCTGTACGAGGCTGCGGAAATGGATGGCATCACCCGCCTGAAGAAGATCTGGTACATCACGCTGCCGTGCATCAAGGGCACGATCATCGTCGTCCTGATCCTCGCCCTGGGCAACCTGTTCGGTGGCGGACTGAGCGGATCGAACTTCGAACAGAGCTATCTGTTGGGCAACAGCCTCAACAGCGACCGGTCCGACATCATCCAGACCTACGTGTTCCGTGTCGGTTTGTCCCAGGGGCGCTATGCCTACGCGACCGCCGTCGGTCTGGTGCAGTCGCTCATCTCCCTCGTCTTCACCTTCGGCAGCAATGCGCTGTCCAAGAAAATCAGCGGCGTTGGCCTGTTCTGACGAGTCCGCCATCGACGACCCGACAACCCTGCACTTTCGGAGGAGCCATGCGCAAACGTAATCCCGCCGACATCCTGTTCGATGCCATCGTCTATGTGCTGCTGACCATCCTTCTTTTCCTGGTCGCCTATCCATTCTGGTATGTGTTGATCGTGTCGCTGAACAACGGGCAGAACACCGCTGCAGGCGGGATGTACTGGCTGCCCCGCGACTTTGTCCTGGACAACTACCTTTCCTTCTTCACCGACGCCAAGTGGCTGAACGGCCTGAAGATATCGGTCCTGCGGACGAGTGTCGGCACCTTCTTCGGCGTGCTCATCACAACACTCGTCTCCTATGGACTGTCCTTCCCTGATTTGCTGTTCCGGAAGGTCTACATGTCCATCCTCGTCGTCAGCATGTATTTCTCCGGCGGCATCATCCCCTACTACCTGCTGCTGCGCGAGATCGGTCTGCTGAACACCTTCTGGGTGTATGTCATCCCGGGAGCGCTGAGCGTGTTCTTCGTCCTGGTGGGCATCAGTTTCTTCTCCGAGATCTCGCCCTCCCTGCGGGAATCGGCGCTCATCGACGGCGCCAGCGAGGTCGCCGTATTCCTGCGGATCATCGTTCCCATCTCCATGCCGTTTGTCGCAACCATCATCCTCTTTCTGGGCGTCGGCCACTGGAACAACTGGTTCGATTCCGCCTTCTTCATGCGTAAGAAGGAACTGCGCACCATGGCCTACCTGATGATGGAGGTCATCAACAAGACCCAGATCAATTCCAACATGAACGCCGCCGACATGGGCATGCGCACCAACGTGGTGACACCCCTTTCCATCCAATCCGCGGCCATGATGATCTCCATTCTGCCGATCCTGTGCATCTACCCGTTCCTGCAGAAGTACTTCGTCAAAGGAATCATGGTGGGTTCCGTCAAGGAATGACATCGTCCGGCACACATTGTCCGGCAGCCGAATCCATGCCGCAACAGGAGGGCGGCGATCGTCAACGGCAGGTTGGAGAAGGTGCGGAACCATTCATGCTTGCCTCATCCGGCCCGTTCCATCACAATGAAACAAGGAGGAACTTCGAATGAAAAAGCATTCCCTGTATCGCCACATCGCCCTCTTCTTGTGCCTCGCCCTGTTCGTATCGCTGACGGGATGCGGCGCACAGCCCGCAGCCACCGAATCCGCCTCGTCCACGCCGAGTGCCTCCGCGTCCACATCCGCTTCCGCATCCGCATCCGCCGCCGAAACCTCTGCCAGCCCCGCGGCGCCCGAGGAAGTCACATTCGAAATGTTCTTCGACCACTCCTGGG
>JAEXRM010000145.1 GCA_023440865.1 Bacillota bacterium | reverse complement strand
CACCATGGTCGTCGTCGGTTTCCTGGCGGCGGCGAACGCGCCGACGATCGCGTGGCTGACACCCATTCTCTTCTTCGCCGGCGTTGGCTGGTCGATCATCAATGCCTGTTCGTACCCGGTTGTGGCGCAGATGGCACCCAAGGGCCAGACCGGCCGCTACACGGGCTACTACTACGCCTTCAGCTTTGCGGCCAGCATCGCGAGCCCCATACTGTACGGACTGGTTGCCGACCTGGCCGGTGGGAGCCATGCCTACCTGTTCATCTATGGCGGTGCCATGTTCTTCATCGCCTTCCTGCTGCTGTCCCGCGTCAAGCACACGGAAGCGGCAAGTACGGCGGTTCCCGCTGAAGCGGACATGCCTGTGGGAAACGGTGGGGCAGGCAGGTGACCGCATATCAGAGGCTGCGGCCCTGATAAAGGTAATAGTGCGGGAACCGCGAGAGCATCGGATCATCGGTTTTTGCAAAACCCGCAGTTTCCAGCGCTGCGATGCGTCCGACCGCCTGCGGCACCGCTTTCGTGATCAGGGCGTCCACGCGGAAGGCGGGCATCATGTCGCGGAGGATGCACCCCAGCATCTCCAGGATGTCTTCCGCGTTTTCATGGGCCGGACCGACATCCACCCGCACGATCGACACCCGCCCGTGGACCGGATGCAGGTCGCGCCGCGGGCAGAACTCCACCGTGCCGAACGGAGTTCCCTTTTCGAGCAGCGTATAGCGCATGAACTGACGCGTTTCCTGGCAGATCGTCCATATCCGGATGGCTTCCGCCATCGCTTCGCGAGTCCGGAACATGAAGTGCCCGCTGCAGTTGTCGTCGTTGAAAAAGGGCCAGGCGCGCGGATCGGCGTAACAGGCAAGGAGCGGATCCGCGTCGGCCGGTTCCATCGCCCGCATGGTGAAACGGTGTGTGGCGAACGGTGTCACGTCCGTATACGGATCGGTGCCATGCCCGTAGCGGATCAGCCGGATAACGGCCTCTTCCGATATTTCCGCCGCCTTGTCATAGTCTCCGGTCAAGCCGTCCGGCCGATGGTATGCGATGCCGCATGCCGCATTGCGGCGCAGCCCGTCGATCACATTGGGGACGCCGTCCTCCCGCATGCAGCGGACAAATGCGCGCACCCGCGGATTCTTGAGCATCGCGGCATCGCACGGAAAGTCACCGCATGCGTGGCAGCCCGCGATGTGCCTTGCGAGGCAGCACTTCCGGATTTCACAGGTCGCCGCGCCATGGCACCCGTCCATGTGGCATCCCGGGCATGCGGGAACGCTGCAGACCGCGCAGGCGAGCCCGCACATCGCCATGCCCCTTGCTGCGTCATAAGCAAACGAAGGGCCTTCGCCCACCGGGTTCATCAAGCTTTCATCCTGTGACATGCTGTGTGCCTCCACTCCGGTGACATGTGCCACCACTTTTGTCGACGGTCGCCTGGCTCTGTTCGGGTCAAGGGCACCGTTGCACGTTCAGTGTACCTGATGCGGACGACAACAGTGTGTCGGGGTTCGGGAACCTTGCTCTTTTTCATGGCGTCTGGCCGTCAAGAAAACGCCTGGCGATGGCGCTGGCCCGCTCCACGACCCACTGCGGGCCAAGAACGCGGACATCGCCGCCAAAACCGATCAGGAAGGACATCCAGCCCCGTTCCCCCTCGGGCAGGGTGAAGGTGCCTTCCAGCCATTCATCCGCATCGGACACAGGGGTGTCGGATTTGCCGCGATCCTCGCCGTCACCTGTCCCCATCGTGCGGACGCCTTCAGGATGCGGGCCTGCGACACGCTCCATGACGGTTACGCCGAGATACTCGCGAACGGCGGTATGTATGGCGGACCGGAACCGGATGCTGACGGTGACGGTGGGGCGGAGGTCCGTCTGCTCCTGCTGGCGCAGCAAGGTCGCGACATCACCGTGATCCCGCGTGAACGGGCCCTCCTGGCGGATGTCGCCCTCGATGCGCGCCAGCTTGAACAGACGATAGCCCTGGCGGTGCTGGCACCAGGCGAACAGATACCAGGCATGCCATTTCAGTTGCAATGCCAACGGCTCGACGGATCTCCGCCGGGGCGGGTGTCCATCCGTCGCATAGGAAAACACGATGGAACGCCGGCTTTGGATGGCCGCATCGAGTGCGTCGAGATGGCGGTCGATTGCCGGCGATTCCCGATAGGCGCTGAAGTCGAGCGTGACCGGTGTGGCGGAGGACAGCGGGGACGTGGCCAGTTGCAGGCTCTCCAGCTTTGCCTGCACCTGGGGGATGGCGTCGTTCGACCAGGCGGTGCCGATGCCTGCGAGTGCGAGGGACAGGAGGCGGAACTCGCCGGGGGAGGCCAGCTGGCGGCTGAGGGTGTAGCCGTCGGCGATGCGGTAGCCGCCGTTTTGTCCAACGAGGGAAACAACCGGGATGCCCGCCGCCGCGAGCGTGGCGATGTCACGCTGGATGGTGCGGATGGAGACCTCGTACCGATCCGCCAGTTGGTGGGCGGAAATGGTTCTGTGGTTGAGCAGGCTCGTCGTGATGCCGAGCAGGCGTTCGAGCTTCATGTCAATCCTTCCGTGGTGTCTGGCCGATGCCGGCGTGCGGACGCCGCCGGCATCCATGGTACCATGATAACAGGGGACGGGATGGATGCAAGCGGGAAAAGGTGTCAGGTTCCGCAGCCCGAAACACTTCGGATTTCCGTCCGCATGGTGCGGCGCTCTTCCCTTTTCGTGCGTGTCCGCGGTCGCGCCTCCGCATAAAAAGCCAGATTGCGTCTTGCACGGCACAAAAGGATGTGCTACTATAAATGAGCGCCGGAGAAACCGGTCTGCAACGGGGTGTGGCTCAGGTGGTAGAGCGCTTGGTTCGGGACCAAGAAGCCGGAGGTTCAAGTCCTCTCACTCCGACCAAAGACAGTCAGCGATGACTGTCTTTTTTTGTTGCCGTGAACGATAGGCAACGGCGTGTCGAACGGGCCGGTTCGCCCGTGTCAGGGAGAAGCGCCGATGGAGCGCATGAAGCCGGATGTTCCGATACGTGCTTCCGACAGACGCAATTGTGTCGAAAAATGCAAGAGAATCATAACAAAATCCCCTTGCGGATTGTGCAGGTTTGTTGTAACTTATTCATGTAAAATGAATAAGTCGGTCGTCCTTTTGAGCGGCCGATAGGAGGGCACATATGGCATACCTGCTTGGCGTAGACATCGGTACATCGGGAACCAAGACCGTCCTGTTCGACATCCAGGGACGGACCATCGCCAGCGACACCCAGGAATACCCGCTGTACCAGCCCAGGAACGGCTGGGCGGAGCAGGACCCGGAGGATTGGTGGCGCGCCACCCATGTTTCCACCCAGAACGTCATCCGCAAGGCGGGCATTCATGCCGGCGACATCAAGGGGGTCGGCCTCTCAGGCCAGATGCACGGCCTGGTGCTGCTCGACCGCGAGGGGAAGGTGCTGCGCCGTTCCATCATCTGGTGCGATCAGCGCACGACCGCCGAATGCGCCGAGATCACCGAAAAGGTCGGCGCGAAGCGCCTCATTGAAATCACGGCAAACCCGGCACTGACGGGTTTTACCGCCGGCAAGGCGGTGTGGGTGAAGAACAACGAACCCGAAATCTTCGAGAAGGTCTACAAGATCCTGCTGCCGAAGGACTACATCCGGTACCGCCTCACCGGCGAGTTCGCCACCGAGGTGTCCGATGCGTCCGGCATGCAGTTCCTGGATGTGCCGAAGCGTCAGTGGAGCGGCGAGGTGCTTGGGAAGCTGGGCCTGCGCGAGGACATGCTCGGGAAGGTCTACGAATCGTATGAGATTTCCGGCACCGTGCACCGCGAGGCGGCCGCGCTGACCGGTCTCCTGCCGGGAACCCCGGTGGCGGGCGGCGCCGGTGACCAGGCTGCCGGCGCGGTCGGCAACGGCATCGTACGCGACGGGGTCATCTCCTGCACCATCGGCACATCGGGTGTCGTGTTTGCTCATTCCGACACGGTGACCATCGATCCCAAGGGCCGCGTCCAGGCATTCTTCCATGCGGTTCCCGGCGC
>JAEXRM010000131.1 GCA_023440865.1 Bacillota bacterium | reverse complement strand
GCCCGCGGCGGTGGAGATGGAGCTGCATCCCTCGTTCCAGCAGCCAGAGCTCTTCGCCTGGTGCCGCGCGCGCGGCATCCAGCCCATCGGCTATTGTCCCCAGGGATAGCCCGCACGGCCGGAACGCGCCCGCACCCCGGAGGATGTCGTCGACATGGAGCTGCCCGAGGTGACCGCCATCGCGAGGGCACGTGGTCTGCATCCCGCCCAGGTCTGCCTCAAGTGGGCCTTCCAGCGTGGGCAGGTGCCGATCCCGTTCTCGGTCAAGCCGGTCCAGATGGCGTCGAATCTGGCCTCTATCTGCGGCGATCCGTTGACTGAGGAGGAAATGGGATCCATGGACGCGGCCGATCATGACTGCCGCCTCATCAAGGGACAGGTGTTCCTCTGGGATGGCGCGAAGGATTGGACAGATCTGTGGGACTGTGACGGTGTGATTCCGGGAGGCGCGGGCCATGCTTGATGGAACAGCGCGGCGGGAAAGACTCGCACAGATCAGGGCCGTCATTGCGCAGGGTCCGTTTTCGGATTCCTGGGACTCGCTTTCGGAGGCGGTGATCCCCGCCTGGTACCAGGATGCGAAGTTCGGTATCTTCATCCACTGGGGCGTCTACTGCGTGCCGGCTTTCGGCAACGAATGGTATCCGCGCAACATGTACCGCACGGGCACACCGGAGTTCGAGCACCACGTGAAGACATGGGGTCCGCACAACCGGTTCGGGTACAAGGATTTCATCCCGATGCTCACCGCGGAGCGGTTTGATGCCGGTGCGTGGGCGGACCTGTTTGGCGAGGCGGGAGCCCGGTTCGTGATGCCGGTCGCGGAGCACCACGACGGGTTCCAGATGTACGACAGCGCGCTGTCGGACTGGAACGCGGCGAAGATGGGGCCGAAACGCGACATCGTCGGCGCGCTGCGAGATGCGGTCGAGGCGCGCGGCATGGTGTTCGCCGCCTCCAGCCACCGTGCGGAGCACTGGTGGTTCATGGGTGAGGGGCGCACCTTCGATTCGGATGTGAACGATCCGGCCTACGCCGACTTTTATGGTCCCGCACATGGCAACCCGGGTCCGGAGCACCATTGGGACAATTACCTCGCCAATCCGCCGGATGAGGCGTACCTCGAGGACTGGCTGCTGCGCACCTGCGAGATCATCGACAAGTACCGGCCCAAGGTGCTGTGGTTCGACTGGTGGATCATGAACCTGGCCTTCAAGCCGTACCTCAAGCGTCTGGCCGCCTACTACTACAACCGTGCGGCCGAGTGGGGCGTCGGGGTCGCGATCAACTACAAGTACGACGCGTTCCCGGTGCAGGCGGCGGTATTCGATGTCGAGCGGGGACAGCTGTCCGGTATCCGCAGCCTGTTCTGGCAGACGGACACGGCCGTGCAGAAGAACTCCTGGGGGTACACGGAGAACCAGGACTACAAGACCGCGCAGGACATTGTCGGCGACCTGGTCGACATCGTCAGCAAGAACGGCGCGCTGCTGTTGAACATCGGCCCGAGGAAGGACGGCACCATACCGGAGCCGGAACAGGCCATCCTGCGCGACATCGGGGCTTGGCTTGCGAAGAACGGAGAGGCGATCTACGGAACACGCTCCTGGTCGGTCTACGGAGAAGGGCCGACGAAGGTGTCCGAGGGTGCGTTCACCGACACGAACCGCGCGGCGTTCACGTCCCGGGACATCCGCTTCACGACGAAGGGTGACGTGCTGTACGCGGCATTTCTGCATTGTCCGGAGGACGGATGCGGCCTGATCGCGTCCCTGGGAGACAAGCGGCCCGTCGGCACAACGATCGGCGCCGGACGCGTCCGTGCGGTGACACTGCTGGACGGCGGCATGCCCCTGGGCTTCGAGGAAACCGCAGACGGCCTGGTGGTCCGGTTCCCGGATGGGTACCGCTCCGACTACGCCGTCGCGGTCCGGATTGAATTTCATTGAAACCGCCCCGACAAGCAAGGCCTTGTTCCAGGAGTCTCTTGATGCATGCGCCGCATGCCGGACCGGCACGAAGCCGGAGCCCATATCAGACAGGAGCCACGAAAGACGGCTCCGGGAAAGGAAGCGCCATGAGCACCATGAAAGCCGCCTATCTGCCCGGCAACAGCACCGTCGTGATGAAGGAGGTCGAGATTCCCGAACCCGGATTCGGCCAGGTCCTCGTCCGCACCAAGTCCTCCACCATCTGCGGCAGCGATATCCGCGCCATCTACCGCGAACATCTTGGCAAGGGGCCGGAGGGCTACCAGAACAAGATCTGCGGACACGAGCCCGCCGGCCAGATCGTCAAGTGCGGTCCCGGCATGCGCCGGTTCAAGGAAGGGGATCGCGTTGTCCTGTACCACATCTCCGGATGCGGCCTGTGCATGGACTGCCGCCAGGGCTACATGATCAGCTGCACGAGCCCCCTGCGCGCCGCATACGGCTGGCAGCGCGACGGCGGCATGGCTCCCTATATCCTCGCGGACGAGAAGGACCTCGTGCCGCTGCCCGATTCGCTGACCTACACCGACGGCGCGCAGGTGGCCTGCGGCTTCGGTACGGTGTATGAGGGTCTCGAGAAGATCGGCATTTCCGGCAACGACGCCGTGCTCGTCGTCGGACTGGGCCCTGTTGGACTGGCCGCCCTGATGCTTGCCAAGGCCATGGGCGCCGAAAAGCTCATCGGTGTCGATGTCACGCCGGAACGCTGCGCCATCGCCAAGGAAAAGGGTCTGGCCGACCATGTGCTGGTATCCGGCCCGGACACATTGGCTGAAATCATGAAGCTGACAGGTGGCCAGGGCGTGGAACGCGCCGTCGACTGCTCGGGCCACACATCGGGCCGGCAGCTTTCCATCCGCGCCACGCGCAAGTGGGGCAGGATCGCCTTCGTCGGCGAGGGCGGCACGGTGGAGTTCAATCCAAGCCCCGACATCATCCATGACCAGAAGACCATCTTCGGTTCCTGGGTCACGAGCATCTGGAAGATGGAGGAGCTGACATCGAAGCTCGTGCGCTGGGGCATCCACCCGGAGGACCTTGTGACGCACCGCTTCACGCTCGATGAGACCGACAAGGCTTTCGAGCTGATGGCGGAGGGCAAGTGCGGGAAGGTCGCGGTCGTGTTCGACGAGGAAATCCGCTGATGCGGTAAGCATGTGCGGTCGGTCTTTCATATCGGCCGGAACGGTCCACGGAGGCTGTCCCCATCGTCACGCGCGTGGCAGGGGGCAGCCTCCGTGCCTTGCTTGCGACCGGGGATGCCGGAAAAAGGCCTGCTGACGGTGCGCGTCTCCTTGACGGCGTGCGCCCGTCGGCCTACACTGTGGGCAGTATCCGGACGGAGTCACGGTGACGGGTGGCAGTATCCGGGCGGAGCCAAGGTTTCGGAAGGCGGTGCCCGGACGGAGCCATGGCCGCGGCAGGCAGTATCCGCAAGGCGTTCGGCTCCCGCCGCGTTATCGGGCCGGAATAAGGGAAGAGCGCAGGGGATGGAGGACGCACGATGAAAACAATCCGCTATGGGATCCTGGGTCTGGGTGTCATCGGGGACCGGTTCGCCCGTGTCGTCAACACCGTGGAGGGCACATCCCTCGCGGCTGTCGCCGCCCGGGACGTGGCGCGTGCGGCGCAGTTTGCGGCGCGGCACGGCGGTGCGCGCGCGTACGGAAACTACAGGGAACTGGCGCAGGATCCGGACGTGGATGCCGTATACATCGCACTCACCCACAATTTCCACGCCGAAGCCACGCGCCTTTGCCTGGAAAACGGGAAGGCGGTGCTCTGCGAAAAACCCTTCGTCCTGCGGGGGGACGAAGCCAGGGAGCTCGTCGCAATGGCTGGCGGCAAGGGGCTAGCGCTCATGGAGGCGATGTGGACGCGCTTCCTGCCGGCTGTCCGGCAGGCCCGCGCCTGGGTGCGCGACGGACGAATCGGCAAGGTGAAGCTGGTGCAGACCGACTTCTGCTTCTGCGTGCCGTACGATCCGGAGAGCAGGCTGTTCAATCCGGCGTTGGCGGGCGGTGCGCTGTACGATGTCGGGGTGTATGTGGCTGAGTTCGCCAATGGGGTGCTCGACGAGCTGCCCGTGGAGGTGCGGGCGGTGAGCGCCCTCTGTCCGACCGGAGTCGACGAGTATACGGCGATGTCGCTTCGCTATCCGGGTGGCGCGCTGGCGTCCCTTGTCTGCGGCATCCGGGGGACGGCCCCGGCCGATGCGGTGATTGTGGGCACGGAGGGCCGCATCCTCGTGCATGATTTCTTCCAGTCGCGCCGCTGCGAGCTGCTTGGCTCGGACAATGAAACGGTTGAGGTGTACGAAAGCGGGTATGAGGACGGATTCAGGTACCAGATCGAACACTTCGCCGACATGGTGCGGACCGGCACCTGCGAGAGCGACATCATGCCCTGGCGCGACACCATCGGTTGTGCCGACCTGTTCGACCGGGTCCGCACGCAATGCGGCATGTTGTGACCATGATATGGCGGGGGACGGACACCGCGACATGGCGGACCGCGTGATGCCGGTCAGCCGATCACCCACAGCACCAGCGTTTTGAGCCCGAACAGGCACATGCCGACCACGAAGCCGCAGATGGCGCCGTTGACGCGGATCCACTGCAGGTCGTTGCCGACCTTGTCCTCGATGAGGCGGATGAGCGTTTCGGTGTCGAACTGGTCGAGGTTGGAACGAACCAACCGGCCGATATCCTTGTGGTGCCGGTCGATCAGGATGCCGAGCTGCTCGTCGATGAACGCTTCCAGCCGGTCGACGATGGCACGGTCGTGCAGGGCGTCGCGCAGCAGGCCGTCGAGGAAGGGCACAACCTTCTCCTCGATCGCGCCGGGATCGGCGGCCAGGGTCTTGAGTTCGCGTTCCGCTTCCTCAAGGGTCGATTTCAGGATCCGGTCGAGTGTGTCGCCTGTCAGCAGCTCCTGTCGGAAAACGTCCATGCGCTGCAGGACCGCCGGGTTCTCCGGAAGCCTGCCGATTCCCTGGCGGATTGCCGTGCGCAGTGACTCGCGGTTCCGGTTGTCCGGCTGCCCCAGGTCACGGGCGGCGGTCAGCAGGAAATTCTGGATGAGCCTTCCGACCTTCGCTTCCCCCATCATGCCGACCATGGCCGGCAGTGTGACCTTCAACAGGCCCGTCAGTTGCATTTCCTTGACAGCGCGCATTGCCATGACCCCGATGTCCTGGCGGAAACGCTCCTCGGCGATCGTCTCCTCCGTCTTTGCCAGCAGGGCGTCCAGCGCCTCCGCGTCCAGGTCGCGCCGGACGGCCTCCTCCGCCAGCAGGCGCACCAGATTGCCCAAGTCAGCCCGCGTCAGGATGCCTCCCAGCATGTCGCGCAGTGCGCCCTGCAGGCGGCCGGCCGAGAGTGGGGAAACGATGGAGGAGAGAACCTGCGAGATCACGGACTTCACCACATCCGTCCGCAGGGCGCGCCGGGCACCCAGCAGCAGCCGTTTTGCCGCATCGAGCGTCTGCAGCTTGCCAATGAGGCTGTCCTTGTTCAGCAGGTCGTTCTCGACCATCGATGCAAGACCTTCGGTGATGCGTTCCCGGTTTTCAGGCAGGATCGCAGTGTGGGGGATGGGCAGATGCAGCGGATGGCGAAAAAGGGCGGTCACGGCAAACCAGTCGGCGCGGCCGCCGACGAGGACCGCCACGGAACCCCCCCGCAGCC
>JAEXRM010000079.1 GCA_023440865.1 Bacillota bacterium | reverse complement strand
AACAGCGGCAGCGCCTCCTCGATGCGCTCCACGAATGCGTCCGCGACACGTCGGATCGCATCCTGCTCCGAACGGGCCTCCGCATCAGCCACCGCGACGACGGCAAACCCCGCTTTTTTCGCGGTTTCAACCGCATACAGGGCGTCCTCGAAGACCACGGCCTCCGACAACGGAAGATCGAGCTGTTCCAGCGCCTTCAGGAAGACGTCGGGACGGTGCTTGCCGACACCGACCTCCTGCGTGGTGATGATGAACTCGAAGAACCTCGCAAGGCCTGTCCGCTCCAGCGCCGGCTCCACCAGATGGCGCGCGGTGGCCGTGGCAAGGCACATGCGGTACCGTCCGGTTGCCGCAAGTTTCTCCAGGAACGCCCCCGTTCCGGCCTTGGGCTCGATGTGGTGGTGATACTGCGCCTCGAGCATCGACTCGACGCCTTCGATGATGTCCTCCGGCGAATCGGGCAGACCGAAGTGGTCCTTGATCCACCGGGCGGACTGGTGCATGTCCATCGGGTAGAGCGTCTCATTCATGCCATGCGGTACCTCATGGATGCCGCGCCCCTTGAGATAGCGCTCGCCGAGCGTGTGCCACAGGGTCATCGACTCGAGCAGGGTGCCGTCCATGTCGAAAATCAAGCCGCGCTTGTGTGCGAAAGTCTCCATCATGCTGTCCTCCGGATGGGAAATGGGGAACGATGCTTCATGCACCCTCCTCCTTTACCGTACCACATCCGCAAGTACCTCCACCAGTTTCCGCGTCGCAGCACCGACGTCCTGCCTGGCAAGAATGGCGGAAATCACCGCAATGCCCGCGATGCCGCTGCCCGCGAGCAGACCGGCATTGCCCGCCTGGATCCCGCCGATGGCCACGACGGGCACCGGCACCGCACGGCAGATATCCGCGAGCTCCGCCAGGGAGACCGCGTCGGCATCCGCCTTGGTCGTTGTCGGGAACACGGCGCCGACGCCCAGGTAGTCCGCGCCATCGAGCACGGCCTTGCGTGCTTCGGCCACCGTGCGCACGGACACGCCGAGGATGCGATCCGGTCCGATCGCCGCGCGGGCCGGCACCGCCGCCCGATCGCCCTGCCCGACATGCACGCCGTCCGCATCGACGGCCACGGCCAGATCCACGTCGTCGTTGACGACGAACGGGATGCGGTATCGTGCGGCGACCGACTTGATGGCCTGCGCCTCTTCCATGAATCGATGCCAGGGCAGGTCCTTCTCCCGAATCTGCACAAAGGTGACGCCCGACGCCACCGCTGCCTCCACCGGTTCCGCCAGCCCGGATCCGGCCAACCAGGAACGGTCGGTCACCAGATACAGGCGCAGCGCCTCTCTCAGCGACGCGCGAAAGGCGGCGCGTATCCCGGTCGTGTCCATCACGGGCGCTCCCTTCCACCTGCGGGTACAGGTTCCCGCTGCAGGCATTCGACCTTCGCGCCCGCTTCCAGCCGTTCGGCCGTCATCTGCGAGATCGCATCGATCAGATGCATCCGGAAGGATCCGGTCCCCGCATCGGCCGCCAGCATGCGCGCATGGGCGATCTCCCCCGCCAGCCCCATCAGGCAGACGGCCGCAGCGGCCGCCGTCACAGGGGCCACCGCGGGCTGTCCGTCCCGTGTTCCGGAGACCGCGGCATACGCGCCCAGCATCGCCGCAAGCATGCAGCCGGTGCCGGTCACCTTCGACATCACCGGGTGACCGTTGCGGATGACAAACACGTTGTCCCAGTCCGCCACGATGTCGATGGCGCCGGTGATGGCAATGACGGCGCCCAGCTCGGCCGAGAGGGCGCGGGCAAACCGGATGGTCCCTGGCAGGGTGGCTTCATCGACGGCATCCCCCGCGTCGGCGTCGACTCCCCGCGTGGCGCCACCGGCACCGGCCAGTGCCTTCACTTCGGAAATGTTGCCGCGGATCACCGAAAACCGCACCTCGCGCAACAGGCGGGCCACCGCCTCATTCCGCAGCGGGGAGGCGCCGACGCCGACCGGATCAAGCACAACGGGATGTCCCAGGGCGTTCGCCTTGCGGCCGGCCGCCACCATGGAACGGACGGTGCGTTCATTGAGCGTGCCGATGTTGAGCACGAGCGCGCTGCAGATGGAAGTGATCGCCTCGACCTCCCCGATGTCGTCCGCCATGATGGGCGATCCGCCCGCCGCCAGCAGCACGTTGGCGCAGTCGTTCACCGTGACATAGTTGGTGATGCAATGGACAAGGGGTTTGTGGCTGTGCACCGCCTCGAACGCCTTGCCAAAAAGAGCCTGTGTCCTGTCTGTCATCCTTGTTCCCTCCATTCTCCGCACTTCCCCGCGGACCCGCCATCAGGCCCGGCATTCCACACCTGTTCTCCCGCGTCGCCTTCTTCCGCAGGCACCCGCCGTTTCCCGGTTCCAGCCAGCGCATGCACGGCCAGGCAGAGCGTCACCGTCAGCGCAAGCACCGGCAGTGTGCTGCCGATCGGCGCTTCCACGGTCAACAGCCACCGATGGGCGACAAATCCGACCCACCACACCAGAAAGTTCGGCACGACGCGCCCTTGCGCGCGCGCCGCCGTTCGATGCCCCAACAGGAACCAGTCCGTGACCTGTATGGCCGCCATCGGCACAAAGACGGATCCGATGACATACAGGAACTGCTCGTATGCGGCCATCGACAGGCAGACCGCCGCGACCGTGCCGATCGCCGTGACCGCAAGGGCGGCCCATTTCACCGGAACGGCGCGGCATACCGCATGCAGGCTCTCACCCGCGGAAAACACATCGAGGAAGGTGGTCGTCACCGTCGCCAGCACCACCACGACCAGGCCTGCAACACCAAAACCCGTTGCGGCCAGAACCGCCACGATGTCCGTGCCGCCCGCATGCAGGGCGGCACCCAGCCCGATGGCATACATGAGCGCGCTGCCGCAGAAGTAGGCGATGGTGCTGACAACCGTCAACCGGACGGGACGGGTGCCGGTGCGCGTGTAGTCCGCCATCAGCGGCAGCCAGGATACCGGCATGGCGACGGAGAGTTCAAGCCCTGCGCCAAAGGCCATGCCCGTCCCGGCCTCCTGTGCCGGGGTGCCGCTGCGGAAAACCAGGAAGGCCAGCCCGACCGCCAACAGGAACAGGCAGCCGACGGCCACACCGTTGAGCCGACCGAGGCGGTTCGGGCCGACGGCCGCCCACAGGGCGACCAGCGCCCCGATGAGCGCGGCGCCAGCCAGCGATGGCATGCCGGCCAGCTGCGAGAGGGCCGCCGCACCCCCGGCGATCATGACCGCAGACCAGCCGACTAGCTGCAGCACGTTCATGCCGGCAAAAAAGACCGTCCCGGGTCTTCCGAATGCGATGCCGACCGTTTCCATGGCGGGTTTTCCGCTCCATGCGCCGATCAGGCCCACAAGGGCCATCAGCAGGCCGCCGGCCAGATGCCCCAGCACGATCGCCAGCATGCCGCGCGCGAATCCCAATGGGGCCAGCAGCGTGCCGGTCATGATTTCCGCGAGGGAAACCGCGGCACCAAACCATAGCAGGCCGCCGCCGAGCGGCGTCATGCCGCGGGAAGCTTCTTTTTCCGTTCCAGCCATGTGCTGCACTCCTTCCACGTGCACCCGCATGGGCTGCGTCAACTTCGGCGCCTGGCACATGGCGTGTCCCCTCTCCATGGCATGAAAAAAGGACACGCCGGATGTGGCATGTCCCTTGTGAATCCATCGATTCCTTCGGTCCCTACGTTGGCATTACCCACATCAGGTTCGAGGGTCGAAGCCTTTTGACTTCCTCTCAGCCCGCACACACGAGCTCCCCTTGGCATTATGCATTTCATGATTCCGCGCACCGTGACGGCGATTGCCGTTTCACGGCTTTGACGCGGGAATCGTTCATCGAGGCCATGCTACCATGGCGGCTCGCAGTTTGTCAAACCGGAACCGGCACCATGCGGTATGACCCGGTCCAGATCAGGCGTTCTCCAACAGCTTCTTCAAGGCGCCGTAGCTGATGATGTCATAGGCGCGCTCCACCGCCAGGCGGTTGTCCGGCGTGCCGCTCGCGATACCGCCCCGATACAGGATCGGCGCGTAGTCGTGATCATTGGCGCCGACCAGGGTCGACGTCACGCAGTATTCCGCACAATAGCCTGAAAGGATCAGCGTGTCAACGCCCGCCGCCTTGAGGAGCGCGTCGAGACCGGTTTTTGTAAAGGCGTTTCCATACCGCTTCGTGATGCGCAGTTCGCCTTCCGCCGGCGTGAGACCTTCAATCATCCCGAATCCCGTTGTGCCCGGCTCGACGCCCTCTTCCGCCTCCGCATGCTGAATCCAGACGACCGGCAGTTTCTTCTCGCGGAACAGTGGCAGTGCGGCATTGATGTACTCGACGGCGGATGCCATTTCCTTCGCCGAGGCCTCGCGGTTCCAGGCGTTCTGCAGATCGATGATGAGAAAAGCTGCCTTCATGCTGATGCTCCTTCGTTCAGGTATCGTCGCGTCACCTCGCGTGCCCATCATATGCCGGCGGATGGCCCGACGCAAGACCTGAATCAATGATGAAAAGAAGTCACGGCTTCTCCGCCAGATACAGCATCTGCAGGTTCATCCAGTAGTTCATCTCGTCCCGGCCCGGGTCCACCTGGATGTCGACGTTCCCGAACACCAGCAGCACCCGGATCTGTTCCGTTTCGTAGGCAACGCTCATCTGCTGCGGCGGCAGTTCGACCGGCAGGTTCCGGCCCGATGGGTACTCCCCGGCAATGGTGTCGATGAAGGTGTTCATGTTCTCCTGAAGAACGACCTTTCCGTCCAGCTCGATGGTCACCGCCGGTATGCCGGACATGCCGCTGTCGGACCAGCGGATGCGGTATGTCCCGCGTTCCCCTGCGACATCGACCGCCGCGTTGCCCTTCCCGATCTGCCCCGCCGGACTGACCGCCCAGCGGTAGCCCGACACATCCAGCGAGCCCGGCGCCAGCACCAGCGACACGCCCGGATTGCCCGATCCGTCGGCCATGTTGCCATCCATGGGCCAGGCCTTGTCAAAACCCATCACACGCCGGAATCCGTCCCCGTTGCGCAAATCCCGCACGAACCATGCGGGTATGTCCCTGTGCTGTGAATACGCGACGAACTCCACCGCATCGGTGATTGCCTCGCGCACGGCGGCATCCGGTTCCGACGAGGCCGGCTTCAGCGTATCGCCCGACAGCATGCCCTGTTCCGTGAGCAGCCGTTCCAGACGACTCACCTGGGATGCAACCGGCAGCGCCTGCCACCCGATGCCCGGCAGCACGCAGGCCGTCGCAAGCAGGCTAGCCAGCAGGACAATCGGTGTATGGGCGCGGGTGCGCAGCAGCAGCAGCAGGATGGCGGCAAGGATGGCGAGGATCCAGATCAGGCCGAATGCATAGCTTTCCGTCTTGAGTGCTTCACGGCCAAGCTGGTTGACAAGGGCCATGGCCTCGAAGGCGAGGATCACCAGGGCGGCGCCAGGGTAGAACCACCGGTAGAGCCGAGCCAGCGCGGTTTCATGATGACTGGTGAGCATATGCAGCCACAGCCCGCCGAGCGAATAGGTGGCGGCAATGCCCGAAAGCTGCGCGAAAACGGGCCAATCCCCCGTGATGAGAATGCGCGCGGCCCACAGCAGCAACACGGCGGTCATCGCCAGCATGATCGGGATGAGGATGGCACCGAGCAGCATCTCGATGAAGCGGGGCTGTTTTTGCACAATGTCGCGCCGGGCGACAACCGCGTCCTCCTGTGCATGCTGCCACCGGAAGTCCGGAAAATAGCCGACGAAAATGGCGAACGCGAGAAATCCGACAAGCGTGCCCAGATAGCCGTAGACCTTTTCGCTCATGTTCCGGTACAGCAGCGCCTGCACGGCCCGGGCGACGCCGGAGGTGCCCGCCATGAGCGCACCGCCGTACACCAGGGCGACGACAAGCGCCTTGTGGCACATGAAGAAGGAACGGGCGAATCCGGACCGTTCGGGCGGATGTCCGGCGAGCAGGATGAACAGCAGCAGGCTGACCGCCACCAGCACGATCATGCGGGAAGTGGCGAGCTGCGACAGGCGCGCGAACCGGGCCCCTTCCTCGCGCATGCCGCCCGGCAGATACAGGGCGAGGAACGTGCCGACAGCCACAAGCGCACCGCCCAGGTTGGCCCCCGGCACCAGCGCCGGCATTCGGCCACGGCTCTGCGCCCAGACGACAAGGGCAAGACCGGCGGCCGCTCCGGCCGCAAAACCCCAGTGAAGACAGGTGAAGAGGAAATGGTACGGTTCCTGGTCGGGCCAGTCGAGCTGGACCCGGATCATCGTCACGATGGCGAAGCCGACGGCGCAGGCCATCGTGGCGGGAAAGGCCCTGAAGGCTTTCCCCGCACCCTGCAGGATGACGGCGATGGAGCGGGACAGGTTGCTCATGGCGCACCTTCTTTCAGTCGGATGCCGCGGAATTCCTCCGACAGCGGGATGCGGAGAACGGAGGCCGTCAACCGTCCGGTTGTCCGGATGGCCGCCGGCCCTCCCATGTGGCATGGCACAGACACGCCTTCCCCGCTTCATCGTTACCCAAGCGGGAGCAGCGCCTACCACCGCACGCCCTGTCAGCCGCAGGCCGCAGCACGCAACCGGAAGGCGGCAGGCCGCCGCAACGGAACGCGGCCTGCCGCACGCATGCGGCATTTCGCCGCATGTATGCCTCAATTGCTGCGGAAATCGAGCCGCTTGCGGTAACCGCTGGGGGTTTCCCCCACCACGCTGCGGAACAGGCGGGAAAAGTAAAAGGGATTGTCAAATCCGCAGGCCCAGGCGATTTCCTGTATGTCCATGCGCGTGTTGCGCATCAGCGCCTTGGCACGCTCCATGCGCAGCCCGTTGATGTAGCGGAGCGGGGACATGCCCATCCGCGCGGTGAAAAGCCTCGACAGATATTGCGGGGAGACATGCAGGTCCGCCGCCAGCTTCCGGATCGGAATGCGGTCGTTGGACATTCCGTGGATCAGGGCCAGCGCGGCCTGCAGCGTTCGGTCCATGGCCCCGTCCTCGGACAGGATCCGATCCGGTTCTCCGGCGATGGCATCCCGCGCGGCCAGGGTGAGCATCTGCGAGACCAGCAGGGCGATCATGAGTTGGCTGTCGACGCCATAATGGCTGCGTTCCGCCAGCGCCCGCTCGAACAGGGTGAACACCAGATCCCTGGTCGATGCAAGCCGGAAGCTGGCCGGGAGGGCGATGTCGGTCATGCGGATGCGGGGCAGGATATAAAAGGGATGTGCCGCCAGCGCCTCACGGAGTGATTGCCGCAGAGCCTCCCTGCGCCCCGCCTCCTGCAGACCCGTGGTTGCGACGGTTGGCATGGCGGGTGTCAGGTGCACATAGTAGAACCGGGTCCCCTCGGGGCCGACCCAGTCGATGCTGTGCCTGATGCCCGGCTCCAGCAGCAGCGTGTCCCCCGCCTCCAGGACAATCGCCTCGCCGGCAACCATGAACCGCACGGCTCCGGCGACCGTGACAATCCATTCGTACTCCTCGATGACGCGCGACGGGAGCCGCCATGCCGGCCCTTCCGCCGTCAGGCCGATCAGCCGGACCTCGGGTGCCGGATCCACCACAATGCGCAGCATCTGCCGATTGTTCCGCATGGCCGCCCCTCTCCCGCGCGGATTTTCCGCATCCGCATGCCGCCTGGCGATGGTGACATGACGGCTTGTTCCGCGATGGTTTCATTTCGTGCAGGGATCTTTCGCTTTCTTCATGGCGACGCATCCCCACTGCATGATAGCATTCCCTTGAAACACGCGCCAGAGCGCCTGCAGGTAGAAAGACAAGCGGAAGCAACCGCTTTTTTGTGCAGGCGAAACACAGAAGGAGGCATGCCCATGCAGCCCAGCCGCCCGCAGGAACACGCCCGTCACTCACCGGCTTCCGACAACCGCCACAAGGCGGCGATGTCGCCGCGCGAGCGCCTGCTCGCTTCGTTGCGCGGCAGGGAAACGGACCGCCTCGCCTGGTCGCCGAACCTCGCATACTGGTGGGAGGCCCAGCCGGAAGCCTTCCGCCTGCAGGGGGATGTCGCCTTCCTCCAGTCGATTGGCGCGGACCCGCTGTTGCGCGGGGCGGTGCAGCTGCATCGGCTTGAAACGCCGGGTGTCGAGCTGTCCGAGTCCGAACGGGACGGCCGGCGCAGAACCGAATACCGCACCCCTGTCGGCACCCTCGTGCAGGAGCACCGGTATGTCGCCAACGGGAACACGTGGTTTCTGACGGAGCATCCGGTCAAGACCGTCGAGGATCTCAAGGTGCTGCAGTGGATGAACGAGCACATGCGGGTCCTGCCCGCTCCCGACGCCTACCGGACGGCACGCGGGAAGCTTGGCGATCAAGGACTGATCGTGCCATTGATCGGTACATACGGCAAGTCCTCCTTCCAGTCGCTCATCGAGCACTGGGTGGGCACGGAGGAACTGACCTGGATGCTGGCCGACGATCCGGACCCGGTGGAGGCATGCCTGGTCGCGATGCGGGAACGCACGGCGGATATCGTCCGCATCGCCGCGGAATCGGAGGTGGAAGCATGCATCTTCTGGGAGGACAGCTCCACCCAGAACATCACACCCGACTGGTTCACGCGCCATACGGCACCGGAAACGGCACACTGGGCGTCCATGCTCCACCGGCACGGCAAGCTGCTGATCCACCACGCGTGCGGGCACCTGCGCGCCCTGCTGGCCCGGATGGCCGACACCGGCATCGATGTGATCGAGTCGATCTCGCCACCGCCGACCGGCAATATCGAGCTGTGGGAGGCAAGGGAACTGCTGCCCCCTCATGTCGTGCTGATCGGCGGCATCGAGCCGACCACATTCCTGCACAGCACGCCCGAGATGCTTGACGCGCATGTGTCCACACTGCTCCGGCGCATGGGTGCGACCGGCTGGATTCTTGCCAACAGCGACAGCTGTCCGCCCGGCGTCAGCCTGGGGAAGTTCCGGCAGGTCTCGCGCATGCTGGGCGTGCTGCCGGAGTCATGAGGACGGGACGGCGTGTTTCTTCTTGCGCACCTTGTGCCGATACATGCGCTCATCGGCGGCCTGGATGATCGCCTCCCAGTTTTCCCCGTCGATCCAGGCCTGCGCATGCCCCATCGACAGGTCGATCCGGTACGGAAGCTCCCCCTGCTGCCCATTCCAGGCGGCAATGCCCGCAAGCACCCGATGCATCGCGCTTTCAACCAGCTCCGCCTTGCCATTGGGAATCATGGCGAAGAACTCGTCCCCACCGATTCTGACCACGATGTCGGATTCACGGAACGCGTTGCGCAGGATGCGCCCGGTCCCCCGGATCAGCGCATCGCCGGCGACATGCCCGTGCAGGTCGTTGACCTCCTTGAGACTGTCGACATCGAACATGAACACCAGCGCCTGGGCAGGCATGGGCTCATGCTGCAGGAACCGGTTGAAGTAGTTGCGGTTGTGCAGGCCGGTCAACGCATCATGATTTGCGTTGAAGGCCGCTTCATCACGCGAGCGTTCCAGCAGTTCGTACTGCCGCGCATTCGAAAGGCTGAGGGCCCCCACCCGGACGATGCTGAGCGCGAAGCTCGCATATCCGCGCAGATATCCGGGAAACAGGAAATCATCCGCCTCGAGGAATCCGAAACAGGTGTCGCCCGATTGCACACGGAACTGCAACCGGCCCGCCTCCAGATCGACCCGATACTCGGGCGCGTGCTCCTGCTGGAACGACGCGCAGACCTCCGCGCAGCGCCCGGCGGGATCCGCGCATTCGGCAAAGCTCACCCGGCGGGCGCCGAGAACGCCCTGAAACACTTCCTTGAGCCTGCCGACGATGTCGCGCCGGGTTGAATGCGCCGCCATCTGCCCGACGAGGGTGAGGACCGCGGCATACTCGGCCATCTGGCGCCGTGCCTCCTGCAGCGAGGTTGCCAGCTCGGCGCGCTGGTGACCCAGCTGCCATTCGTAGAGGATGCTGCGCAGGTAGATCTTCAGGTTTTCAAGGCCGACATGCATGGTGCGCGCCGGCAGGGACAGATACGCGGACAGCTCCCCCAGTCGCGCCTCGTTCTCCGGATCCGGCTTCGTTTCCAAAAAGACCAACTCCCGGCAGAACTCGCCAAAGAAACGCCGGGCGGTCGGTTGGTCGAAGCCGTAGTCATCCATGCGCTCACGCCACTGCGCGAGCCATCCGCCCGTGATGATGTACCCGCCATTCTCCACGATGTAGGCCATCAGCTGGTCATTGACCAGGTGGTTGAAGCAATGCCCTTCCGTCCGGAACCATGCCTCCCGGGAAGGCGGGGCACAGCGCAGCACCATGCAGCCGCTGCTGCACAGCACACGGCGCTCGACCCCTTCTGGCGGCGGCTCGGCCATGAGCCCCCGTGCCTCGTCCATGCCGCGGTGGTTGATGCAAAGACAGGGAAACGCCTTCACATCGACTTGCCGCATCCCTTCCTCCTCGACAGCCGAACGGTAGTCGGGCAGGAAATTCCCACATACATACAACTCAAGCTTCATGGGTGTCACGCAACCAATCCAGGGGATACCGCCCCCATTTGTCGATTGTATCCGAAATGGCCAGCAATGTTTGCTCCGGCACCTGCCAGGGGATCTCGCCGTGCTGGTCGGACAGGACGAATCCTCCGTTCCGGGCGGCACTGCCGATGAGGGCCTTGATCCGTTCCTCCACCTGGTCGGGGGTCCATCGGACCATGTCGAGCGCATTGAGGTTTCCCAGCAGGCTGACGCGCTGCGCCGCGAGCGCCTTCATGGCGGCGGGACTGTCTTCCGCGGAGAAGCCGACCATGGCGGGACGGAGTGAAACGATGTCCTCCAGGACGGGCAGCACCCGACCGGATGCCAGATGCATGGCGACGGGGCCGCGGATGAGCGGCATGGTCTTCCGTGCCACTCTGTACCCGGTGCGCAGCCAGGTGGCACGTTCGATGATGGTCGGCGAAGCCAGGGGATCGAACCAGCAGATGGCGGTCGCACCGGCATCCAGCTGGGCGTTCGCCCACTGGATGCAGAAAGCGGCATTGACCTCCATCAGCCGATCGAACAGCTCCGGCTGCCGGTACAGCAGGCGCAGGTAGGCTTCGAACCCCATCTGCATCACCGGCAGCGAGAAGGGGGACATGACGACGCCGACGATCGGCATCCCGGTACCGACGGACGCCTTCATGCGCCGGATCGCCTCCAGGACCCTGCCCGTCGCCGGATGCGCCGACACGGCCGGAACCGCGAGACGGCGGATGTCCGCTTCCCCGGACAGGACCGGTGCAGCCGCATTGGGGGGGCCATCGTCATACCAGATGACATCCCCGCCCCACGCCTGCATCTCCACCGCCGCATACTGGAAGCCGTACAGCACATCGTTGCGGTACTTCCGGCACATCGCCACCTGCGTGTGCGCCACCAGTGCCGGATCGCCGAAGTAGTCGCGGATCGGTACGCCGCATTCCTTGGCCCCGTACAGAGAAAGCAGCAGCATCAGGGGCACGCGGTCGGGCTCGCGATGGCCCAGCGCGGCCAGGACCCGTTCCATGCCGGTCATGTCATTGATCCCCATGCCCGCCTCCCACCG
Source organism: Bacillota bacterium (assembly GCA_023440865.1). Classification (GTDB taxonomy): domain Bacteria; phylum Bacillota; class Clostridia; order DSM-8532; family DSM-8532; genus JAEWSN01. The sequence goes on along the minus strand of JAEXRM010000079.1, from coordinate 8,921 downwards.
TCTCCCGCAGCACACCCACGATGCCGGTCGCATTGCCTCCGTCTGCATCGGCACCGACGCGGCGCCACAGATCGCGATCAAGCCGGAAGGGCGCACCGCCCACAATCAGGAAGGGGTGGCTGCCCGCCTGCTCCAGCTGCTCCCGTACCAGCCGGATCCGCAGCGCGGAGGGGTACATGAGCGTGGAGACCAGCAACACCTCGACCCGGTCCGCCAGAGTCCGTTCCACCAGCGCCTCCACAGTCAGGCCCGCACCATAGTCGAGTATCTCGTACCCGGCCGACCGGATGACGGAGAGCACCAGGTTCTTGCCCAGCGAATGATGATCCATCAGCACGCCGATGGCCATGCGGGGAAAAGGGTGCGGGCGGCGGTCCTTCGCGAAGGGCGCATCTGCGAGGATCTCCTCGCAGATGATGCCGGCCATGTATATCTGCGCCAGCGAGCAGGCCCCCCGCTCCCAGTCTCCGCCAATCCGCTCCAGGGAGAGGGTGATCAGCGATTCCCATTCCGGCAGCATGTCGGTGGTCGTACCGATCCGGCGTGCGATCTCACCCGCCGCAATGCGGTCGGAGGAGAGCAGTGCCTCCAAAAATGCCAAGCTTGTCGCATCCTGCACCCTTTCACCTCCCATCAGTCGATACATACCATTCTGTACACGGACGAATCCCGATTTCGCGGGCCATCAACCCATCCGGTCGGACAGCAGCAGGGAAACGGGCCCGATATGGCAACCGCCAGGACAGACATGCGCCTTTCCGATTGCGAATCATTCTCGGCGTTGGCCTTCTGCAAGGGAATCCGGTATACTGGTTGAAATTCGGACTTCGAGCCCCCGCGTGCGGTTCCCGGATGACCGCAGGGGATTCTTCCCGATCCGGAAACCGCAACAGGAGAGACATCATGAAGCTCATCCGCCGGTTCCTGCCCTATTACCGCCCCTTCCTGTTCCTGTTCTGGTCGGACATGGCCTGCGCCTTCCTGGCCTCGGTCATCGACCTGGCGTTCCCGGTGTTCGTCCGCTCGCTGATGAACGACATACTGCCGAACGCCACCGCCGACACGCCGCGCCGCGTGCTGTGGATCGGCCTGTGGGTGTTCCTTTTGTACGGCGTGCGCATGCTCTGCCAGTACTACATCACCTCCTGGGGGCACATCATGGGCGCCCGCATGGAGAAGGACATGCGCCGCGACCTGTTTGCGCGCCTGTCGCAGCTGCCCTTCTCGTTCTACGACGACCACAACACCGGCAAGCTCATGTCGCGCATGACCACCGACCTGTTCGACATTTCGGAGCTGGCCCACCACGGACCGGAGGACCTGTTCATCTCCGCGCTCAAGATCATCGGGGCACTGGGCTTCCTGGTCTGGATCAGCCCGCCGCTGACCGGCGTCCTCGCGCTGTTCCTCGTGGTCATCACATTCTTCTCGATCCACTTCAACAGGAAGATGCGCGCGGTGTTCCAGCGCAACCGCGAGAAGATCGCCCTGGTGAACGCCCAGGTGCAGGACAGCCTCGCCGGCATCCGCGTCGTGCAGTCGTTCTCGAATGAGACGGTGGAGCAGGAAAAATTCGCCGAAAGCAACCAGCAGTTCCAGGACACGAAGGAGGACAGCTACAACGTCATGGGCTGGTTCTTCTCCGGCAGCGGCTTCCTGCAGGGTGTGCTGTACCTGTGCGTGCTGGTCGGCGGCGGGCTGCTGATCGCGACGGGGCGCATGCCGCTGACCGATCTGGTGACCTACCTGCTGTTCGTCGGCATCATCCTCAACCCCATCGACCGGCTCATCAACTTCACCGAAGGGTTCCAGCGCGGCATGAGCGGCTTCGAACGCTTCCTCGAGATCATCGACACCGAGCCGGCCATCCGCGACCGCGAGGGGGCGAAGCCGCTGGACGGCGTTACGGGGCGCATCACGTTCGAAAACGTCTCTTTTTCCTACAATGAGCAGACCGAGGTGCTCAAGGGCCTCGACCTCGACATCGAGCCGGGGCGTACCGTCGCGCTGGTCGGCCCCTCGGGTGGCGGCAAGACGACCTTCTGCAACCTCATCCCGCGTTTCTACGAAGTAACCGAGGGCTGCGTGCGCATCGACGGCACCGACGTGCGCGACGTCACCCTGGCCTCGCTGCGCACCCACATCGGCCTCGTGCAGCAGGATGTGTACCTGTTCGGCGGCACCATCCGCGAGAACATCGCCTACGGCCGGACGGACGCATCCCAGGCGGACATCGAGCACGCCGCGAGGCTGGCGAACGCGCACGACTTCATCATGGGTCTTGAAAAGGGTTATGACACCTTTGTGGGCGAACGCGGCGTGAAGCTGTCGGGCGGCCAGAAGCAGCGCGTCTCGATCGCCCGCGCGTTCCTGAAAAACCCGTCGGTGCTCATTCTCGACGAGGCGACCTCCGCGCTCGACAACGAAAGCGAGCGCCTCGTGCAGCAATCGCTCGCCACCCTCGCGAAGGGCCGCACCACGCTGATCATCGCGCACCGGCTCTCCACGATCCGCTCCGCCGACCTCATCGTCGTGCTCACGGAGAACGGCATCGCAGAAAAGGGCACGCACGACGAGCTCATCCGCGCGGGCGGCGTGTATGCGAATCTGCATCTGGACCAGGCTGCGGTGGTGTGACCAAAGACAGACACCTCGGCATTTTTGATGCATGAGTCATCTGTACTGGAAGAAGCCCGGCCCCCGTCCTTCCTGAGCAGGGCGGGGGCTGGGCGTGTGTTTCGGACATCTGACATCCCGAAATCCGGACACTGTTCGGCATCCGGCACCCTAGCATTTACTGTCAAAGAAGCCACGCAGGCTGCACGACCGTTCCACGACCGGATTCGCCAGGCGAGACTGCCCGTCATGATCCGGTTCCATGAATTCGGCCGGATAACCTTTGTCCAGATGATGCCTGTGGCGTTCGACACGGATCACCAGCTTGTTTGTCATCGTATCATGGATATGCTGTTTCCACCGTTCTTCCTCCACTTCTTCCCGGAGGCCCCACGCTGTTACATCCATACCCTGGAGTGGTGCAAAAAGCAGGTCCTTGCGTCCTGCGCTTCCGTATGCAAGATCACGTTGTTTCACGGTTGTCACTTCCTTTATGGCATCAGCGAAGACAAAGGGGGGGACGCTGTTGAACCTGATAATGAAACAGGCTTCACAACTTCATCCGGAATGAGCCGACTTCCCGACATTTGGATCGCAACCGGCCGTTTATCGCATGAAATCGTGTTGATCTGCAGAAACCGGTACACGAACCGAAAGCCCAACAGCATGCCATGCATGCCGTCTGCCGCTTCATCCGGAACACATGCCGGATTTACCGGGTTCACACCCGTGGCACACAGTGTCGCGCCTGATACCGCAATATGTCGTAAAATGCGTGAATCGTCCCTGTCACATGACACCATCCGCTTGAATGGGTGGCGTCATGCATCATCGATAGAGAAGGCGTTCTCCCATATTGCCACGCCATGATGCCACGCATGCTGCATAATCTTCCATGCCCGTCCCGGCATGTCCCTTGATGACAAACAGCATGAGATCCTCCTTGAGCATACACTCATATGTCTTGCCGTACCGCCTGGCTTTGCGTCATGGCGGCATCGCGTTCCCTCGTGTGATCGTGGCCTGTGCTGTTGCCTTGTTGACCCATGTCAACCCTCGCAGGATTGTGTCTGCCATTCGGCAGTCACATCCTCTTTCGTTCACGTTCCAACCTTAAGGGATCATAAGTAATCGCTGAATCTTCATATCGAAACCCCATGATGTCGGTTCAGCTTCTTTCAAGGTTGCCGATGCATCCGCGCAGTCGTTGTGACAGTTCCCAGACCGACATGGCCAGTCGGAGTTGACCGTCCGGTTCCGGTTTCATGAACTCAGCAGCGTATCCGGCATCATGTTCATGGTGCCTGCGGCGTTCCTTCCGGATCACCACCCTGTCTGTCATCACATCGTGAATGTGACGGTTCCAGCGTGCTTCCTCAACTTCCTCCCGAAGGTCCCATGCCTCCAAGTCAACTCCCTGAAGCGGAACAAAATGAATATCCGTCCACTTGTCGCTTTTGTATGAAGGATCACGTCGTTGCACTTTCGTCACTCCCTTGCCGGCCTCAGTAAGATCCGGCTTACGGACAAGGCGCAGTCCGGCCATGAAGCATGTTCAGCATCATCGTTAGACAGGCCTCGGTCTCCCAGGCGATCGGATCGGAACCGGCCGAATAACCCCACGAGGTCGCGCTGATCTCCAGAAACCAGCTCATGCCATGCAACCCCAGCAGCATATTGTGTATGCCGTGTGCGGCTTCATCTGGATCCACCTGCTTAAACTCACCGGTCTCCAACCCGCGTCGGACGATGTCCCGTCCAAAATCGCAATAAGTTTGCATAAATGTGGACGCTCTCTGAAACACCTCGCCAATCGCATGTGCGGGTGGCGATACATAGTACCGGTAGAAAAAACGTTGACCCATATTCCCCCGCCAGAACTCCACCATGCCGCGCACATACCGTTGCAATACTTCGGTTTGAGTCAAGCCTTCCGGCGGATTCATCATGATGCGTTGCTGTGCGAACTGCTCCGTCATCACTGCGTTGTACACCGCGTCGAAGATGTCCTCCTTCTTCCGGAAGTGAGCATACAGGGAGGCTTTCCGTACACCCACACATGTCGCGAGATCCTCCATGCCCGTCTCGGCATAGCCCTTTGTGACGAACAGCATCAAGGCTTCCTTGAGAATGCGCTTGCGTGTCACGCCATGCTGTCTGGGCTTTTCCACAAGGGGCTCATCATGTTCCTTCCCATGATTGGTTACGATTCTGTTGTCATTCTGACCCATGTCATTCCTCAACAATAATCTACCTTCCGTTCGGTAGTTTTATCGTATTCCTGCCGAGAGGCAAAAGCAAGGGGGTGAAGAAATAGATACATCGTGTTTCATAACAACTGTTCAGTTTCCTTCAAGGTGGCCGCAGTAGACTGGATCTGCAGGGCGGGACCCGGTGCCGGACTGCCACAAGCCCCATCCGGCAGTCCCGGCAATCCGAATTGGCATCGGCCTGGCGACCGGGGCTGTCCATGCGCATCATTCGACCGTACCGCAGGCGGTCGTGGCACGAGGGAGGAACTTTCGTGAATCGGAACAGGCATCCCGTTCGAAACGGCATCATCATCGCGGCATGCGTCACCATGCTCGTTACCGCAGCCTGGCTGGCCGCAGACCGCTTCCTGATCGAGCATGTCGAGGTCTCCAACGTGTCCGCAGCAGGGAACACCGTCATGCCGGCGCGTACATTTTCGCAGAAGGGTACCGGCACATCTTCCACCGGCACGCCAGCCGATGGCGGCACGTCAGACGAATCCGCATCCAGTGAAGCACCTTCGGGCACAGCCAATCAGGCGTCGGCCGCCACCTGGGACGACTGGCACTACACGAGCGACACCCTCTCCGTCTCGATCCGGAAGGTCACCACCGGGAGCGGCAAAAACACGGTGACCTACTTCATCGCCGACGTGACGGTGGCGGACGCGGCCAAACTGCTCAGCGCCTTCGCCAAGGACAGCTTCGGCACGAACATCATCGAATAGCCCTCCGTCATCGCCGCAAACAACAACGCCATCTTCGCCATCAACGGCGACTACTACGGATTCCGAAGCGACGGCATCATCATCCGCAACGGCGTGGTCTACCGCGACGCGGGCACACGCACCGGCCTGGCATGCTACCGGGACGGCACCATGAAGGCATATGACGAAACGGCCACCACCGCCCAGGAACTGCTGGACGCAGGCGTGTGGAACACCCTCTCGTTCGGTCCGGCCCTGCTCGTTGACGGCGACATCCCGGCGGGCATCGACACGGCCGAGGTGGATACGAACTTCGGCAACCATTCCATCCAGGGCAACCAGCCGCGCACCGGCATCGGCATCATCGGTCCGAACCACTTCGTTTTCGTGGTGGCGGACGGCCGCAGTGCCGGCTACAGCAAGGGCGTCACCATGACCGAATTTGCCGAGATCTTCCAGGGGCTTGGCTGTACGGAAGCCTACAACATCGACGGGGGCGGCTCCTCCACGATGGTGTTCATGGACCGGGTCGTCAACAACCCGCTGGGACGGAACAAGGAACGAGGCACGAGCGACATCCTGTATGTGACGGACTGAAACCGCTCCATCCCGACAGGACGCCCGAGTATGCGTCTGACCGGCAGGAAGCCTGAAACACGGTGCCAGGACCGGTGCAAACGGCCACGGTGCCTGATCCCGGGTGTGCATGGCCACGGTGCCAGCCCCCAAGGAGGCGATCCCCATGACGATCCTGATTCCCGCCTATGAGCCCGACGGCCGCCTGCTGCGCCTGGTCCGCGAGCTGCTTGACTGTTGCGCCCATCCGATTCTGCTCGTCGACGACGGCAGCGGGCCGCGATACGCGCATGTCTTTCAGGCAGCCGAACTCATGGGCTGCCATGTCCTCCGCCATGAATGCAACCGCGGCAAGGGCGAAGCCCTCAAGACCGGCTTTCTGCACCTCATCGGCCACGGCGAGGATGAAGGCGTCGTCTGCGCGGATTGCGACGGACAGCATGCCGTCGCAGACATCTGCCGGGTGGCGCAGGAAACCTTGCGCCGAACGGATACGGTCATCCTCGGTTCCCGTTCGTTCACGGGAAGGATTCCCCTGAAGAGCCGCTTCGGCAACACCCTGACGCGTCTGGTATTCCAGGCGAGCGCCGGCTACCGCATCCAGGATACCCAGACGGGACTGCGCGGGTATCCGACCGCCATGATGCCCTGGCTGTGCGAAATCGCGGGAGATCGTTTCGAGTACGAGCAAAACCTGCTGCTGGCCATCAGGCCCGCGGGATGGAAGATCCGTGAAATCCCCATCCGCACCATCTACGATCCGGAGAACCACAGCACGCATTTCCGACCGATCGTCGACTCGATCAAGGTCTACCTGCCGTTCCTGAAATTCAGCGCCTCGTCCCTTGTGTCGTTCGGCCTCGATTTCCTGCTGCTGATGATCCTGTCGGCCACCTCCGGGAACCTGCTGCTGTCGGTGGTGCTGGCACGTGTTTTCAGTTCGGTGTTCAACTACGCCTGCAACCACCGGCTTGTCTTCACCCGCAAGGCCAACGGGCCCGCGCGCTCCGCACCACGCTATTTCGTGCTGGCGACCGTCATGCTCGGACTCAACTACCTGCTGCTGCGGCTGATGACGGCACCCGGCATCCCGCTTGCCGTCGCGAAGCTCGTCACCGAGGGACTCCTGTTCGTGCTGAGCTACCAGGCGCAGAAGCATCTGGTGTTCGGCAAAGCTAAAATTGCATAATCCCGACAAACGCGGAAGTGCGTCTATGGCACCCCCGGCTTCCTGTGATAGAATCGTGCCGTATCGTTTTCAACGTTGCGCGGCATGCCGCAGGATGTGACACGCAACCATGCAGGAGAGGAGTTCATCCATGGGGGGCATCTTCGGGGTCGTTTCCAAAAAGGATTGCAAGCTGGACGTATTCTTCGGAACCGACTACCATTCCCATCTGGGCACAAGCCGCGGCGGCATGGCGTTCTACAACGGGCGCACGTTCCAAAGCGGCATCCACAACATCCGCAACTCTCCCTTCCGCACCAAGTTCGAGAACGATCTTGACCAGATGTCCGGCCGTCTGGGCGTCGGCTGCATCTCCGACAACGAACCCCAGCCGCTGATCGTCCGCTCCCATCTTGGAAGCTATGCGATCACGACGGTCGGCCGCATCAACAACCTTCGTGAACTGGCGGAACGGGCGCTTGGTGACCGACGCACCCATTTCCTCGAAATGAGCAGCGGCGACATCAACGCCACCGAGCTGGTTGCGGCCCTCATCAACCAACGCGACAGCATTCCGGAGGGCATCCGGTATGCGCAGTCATGCATCGAGGGCTCGATGACGCTCCTGGTCCTCACGCCGGCCTGCCTGTATGCCGCCCGCGACCGCCTGGGGCGCACACCGCTGTCGATCGGCGTCAAGGAAGATGCCCACTGCGTTTCCTTTGAATCCTTCGCCTACCTCAACCTGGGCTACACCCCCCTGCGCGAGCTCGGCCCCGCCGAGATCGTCCGGATCACCGCCACGGACGTCGAAACGGTCAGCCCGCCGCAGGAGGAAATGAAGATCTGTTCGTTCCTGTGGATCTATTACGGGTACCCCACCTCGAACTACGAGGGTCGCAATGTCGAAGAAATCAGGTACCGCTGCGGCGAGCTGATGGCCCGGCGCGACAAGGTGCGCCCCGACCTCGTGGCCGGCGTGCCCGATTCGGGCACCGCGCACGCCATCGGCTACGCAAACGAGTCCGGAATCCCGTTCTCGCGTCCGTTCATCAAGTACACGCCCACCTGGCCGCGTTCGTTCATGCCGCAGGACCAGAGCCTGCGCAACCTCATCGCGCGCATGAAGATCGTGCCGATCGACTCTCTCATCCGCAAAAAGCGGCTGCTGCTCATCGACGACTCGATCGTGCGCGGCACGCAGCTGCGGGAGACGACGGAATTCCTCTACCAGTGCGGCGCCGACGAGGTGCACATCCGGCCGGCCTGCCCGCCGCTGCTGCACGGGTGCCCCTACCTGAACTTCTCTCGCGCAAGCTCCATCCTCGACCTGATCACCCGCCGGGTCATCAAGGACCGCGAGGGTGACCGGGCCGAAGCGATGCTCGACGACTACGCGAATCCCGAAAGCGAGAACTACCGCGCCATGCTCGAGGCCATCCGCAAGGAGCTCAACTTCACGACGCTCGAGTACAACCGTCTCGACGACATGATCGAAGCGATCGGGCTGCCGGCGTGCAAGGTGTGCACGCACTGCTTCAACGGCCAGGGCTGACGACGGAGCTGGCTGGCCCGATGACGGCGCATCCCATGCATGCGCAT
>JAEXRM010000056.1 GCA_023440865.1 Bacillota bacterium | reverse complement strand
CGGATCATGGCGATCTTGATGATGTCCGCCGCCGTGCCCTGGATGGGCGTGTTCAGCGCCACGCGCTTGCCGAAGGAACGGATGTTGAAGTTCGCGCTTGCCAGTTCCGGCAGATACCGGCGCCGGTGCAGCAGCGTCTCGACAAAGCCGTCCCGTTTCGCCTGTTCGACAATCGCCTCCATGTACCGGCGCACGCCCGGATAGGTATTCAGGTAGCCCTCGATGTACTCGGCGGCCTCCCGCCGGAAAATGCCCAGATCGCGCGACAGGCCGAAATCGCTGATACCGTAGATGATGCCGAAGTTGACCGCCTTCGCGCGCCGGCGCATCTCGCCCGTCACCTCGCCGAGCGGCACGTGGAACACCTGGGAGGCGGTGAGCGCGTGGATGTCCGTCTCATCGAGGAAGGCCTGCCGGAGCGTTTCGTCGCCGGTCACGTGCGCCAGCACACGCAGCTCGATCTGCGAGTAGTCGGCGTCGACGAACACGCACCCGTCACGCGGCACAAACGCCTTGCGGATCAGCCGGCCCAGCGGCGTGCGAACGGGTATGTTCTGCAGGTTCGGCTCCGTGCTGCTGATGCGCCCGGTGACGGCGATGGTCTGGTTGAAGCGGGAATGGACGCGGCCGGTCACAGGCGAAATGACCTTGAGCAGACCGTCCGCATAGGTGGACTTGAGCTTGGTGAGCTGCCGGTACTCCAGCAGGGCCGGCACGATGGGATGGGCCTCCGCGAGCGCCTCGAGCACGTCGGCATCGGTCGAGTAGCCGGTCTTGGTCTTTTTCGCCGTCGGCAGGGCAAGCTTCTCGAACAGGATGATGCCGAGCTGCTTCGTCGAGAGGATGTTGAACGGTTCGCCGGCCATTTCATGGATGGCGGCCTCCAGCTCGCCGATGCGTGTTTGGAGCGTGCGTCCGTATTCGGCCAGCATCGCGGGGTCGACACGGAAGCCGTCCCGTTCCATTTCACCGAGCACGAGCGCGAGCGGTGCCTCGACGTCCCGGTAGAGCGCCGTCTGTCCGTTGGCCTCCAGTTTGTCGCGCTGCGCCCGTCCGATGGCCGGCAGCACCCGCACCGCGTGGGCGACGGATTCCAGGAGTCGCGCGAGCGGCACGGGCTGCCGGCCGGCTTCCGCCAGCAGCAGGTCGGGCGTGTTCCCCTCGACGCCGAGATGGCGGACGGCCAGATCGCGGAGCAGGTAACGGTCGCGCGACGGGTCGAGCAGGTACTCCGCGAGCATCGTGTCGAACAGGTCCGCGGGAGCGGATGCGCCATTGTCGTCAAAAAAGCGGAAGACGGCCTTCATGTCGTGGCAATGGACCGTGCAGGCGTTCAGCAGCGGCGCGAGTGCGACCGCCACCTCCCGTTCGGTCAAAGGCCCGCCCGTCCGCACGATCCAGCGGCCCATTCCGGAACCGATGCCCAGCAGCAGCCGGCGCGGCTTCTCCTCCGGCAGCGACATGGCCATCTGGAACAGCGGCGCATCGTCCGACGCCGCCTCGGCATCCCACGCAGCCGCCGTGGGCGTGCCGGACGGGTCGACCAGCAGCAGCGCGCAGTCGCGGTCACAGCCGGCAAGGGCTTGCGCCATGCATGCGAGGTCCTCCGGCGTGCCAACCGGAACCGGGTCCCCCCACGTGCCCGCGCCGGCATCCCCCCCGTCAGTGCCGATACGGTCCGTTCCAGCGGCCTCCCCCGCGCCCGCGCCGGCTTCCCGCCCATCGGCGGCGAAGGAGGCTGCCGCGCCGGGCTCATCTGCGCCGGCGACACCGTTCCGGCCGCCAAAGCCGCCGGCTGCGGCTCCCCTGCCATCGGGCGGGGGCGTGCCGTCGAGACGGAACTTCCGGATGAGGCTGCGGAACTCGAGCCGCTCGAAGGCCTTGCGCAGCGCGGTGCGGTCGGGGCCATCCCACAGCAGGGTGTCCAGCGACAGGTATCCTGCGGGCAGCCGGTCGCCGGCATCCCTGACGATGATGCCGAGCGTGCGGCTGAGCAGGGCCAGCTCGCGGTTTTCCGACAGGTTGCGGTGCAGGGCCGGCTTCGTGATCTCGGCAAGGTGCTCGTAGACACCCTCGATGGTGCCGTATTTCGACACGAGGTCGAGCGCCGTCTTTTCCCCGACGGACGGCACGCCCGGGATGCTGTCGGACGGATCGCCCATCAGGCCCTTGACCTCGATGAGGGCCGCAGCCGGCACGCCATACTTTTCCCGCACGGCGTCGGGCGTGTAGACATTCGTCTCGGTGCCGCCCTTGCCGGTGGAGGGGATCATGACCGTGATGCGTTCATCGACGAGCTGCAGGGCGTCGCGGTCGCCGGTGACGATGACCACGTCCTCGCCGGCCGTCTCCCCCATCCGTGACAGGATGCCGATGAAATCGTCGGCCTCGAGACCGTCGTATTCCACCCGGGGAATGCGCATCGCATCGAGCAGATCCTTCAGCAGCGGCATCTGGGCGGCGAGGTCGTCCGGCATGCCCTTGCGGTCGCCCTTGTAGTTGTCGTACAGCGCGTGTCGGAAGGTCGGCGCCTTGCGGTCGAAGGCCACGCAGACCCGGTCGGGCCGGATGTCCTCGAGATGGCGGTTGAGGATGTTGACAAAGCCGAACACGGCATTGGTCGGCGTGCCGTCGGCCGTCGAGAGGGTCGTGGAGCTCTTGACGCCGTAGTAGGCTCGGTTGACGAGGCTGTTGCCGTCCAGCAGCAGTAAGGTTCCCATGCGTGTTTCCCTTTCTGGCGGGCGCATGCCCTCCGGCACGCGTGTCGCGGCGGCCGGCATTGTGGCGCGGCTCCCCCCTATTGTATAATACGTGGGAAGCACAATCCAACCGCATTCCGCACGACGGCCGGCGGCATGCGCCGCGAAGGCGGTACGCCGCACGGATGGGGGAAAGGGATCATCATGGCATTCTCACCGCGTGTCCCGCTGGCCATCGCCGCCTCTCGCCTGCTGGCCTTCACCATGCGGCTCGCCGGCCGTGGCGGCACCAGCCTGCCGGGCAAGGTGGCGCTGCGCCTCTGCCCCGACCTGCTGCCCCGTCTTGCCGGCTGGTTCGACATCGTCATGGTGACCGGCACCAATGGCAAGACCACCACCTCGCGCATGATCGCGCAGCTCTTCGAAGCCGCCGGCATGGCGTACCGCACCAACAAGTCCGGCGCCAACCTCGCAAGCGGCATCACGGCAACCGTGGCCGGCGCCTGCACGCTGTGGGGACGGCCGAAGGTTCCGTGGCTGCTCATCGAGGCGGACGAGGCGGCCTTCCGCATCACCGCGCCGCAGCTCAAGCCCAAGGCGGTCGTGGTCACCAACTTCTTCCGCGACCAGCTCGACCGGTTCGGCGAGCTGTACTCGACGCTCCATGCCGTTCGGGAGGGTCTTGCGGGCACGCAGGCCTCCATGCTGGTCTACAATGCCGACGACTCGCTCTGCGCATCGCTTGGCGTCGACCTGTCCACCGGCGTGCCGACCGATCGTCGCCTTGTGCCGTACGGTCTGGGTGCCGGCGCATCTCCGGGCACGGGTGCGGCCTCCTCGGACGCCGCCTTCTGTATCCGCTGCAGCGCGCGGTACCGGTATGCCGCCTCCTCCTATGGACATCTCGGCCATTTCGCCTGCCCCGATTGCGGTTATGCCAGACCGGAGCCTTCCGTCGAGGGCGTCTCCGTCAAGGAGGGTCCGGACGGCTCAGCCGTGCGCATCCAGGTGCCGGATGGCGCCTATGATGCCGACATCGCACTGCCCGGCCTGTACAACGTCTACAACGGTCTGGCGGCCGCCGCACTCGCCGAGGCGCTCGCACTTCCCCGGGATGCCGTCGTGAAGGCGCTGTCCTCCTTCGAACGCGGATTCGGCCGTATGGAGTCGTTCCGGACGCAGGGGCGCACCGTGCAGATCATTCTGGTGAAGAACCCGACGGGCTTCGATCAGGTTCTCAGGCATCTGGCAAGCCTTCCCGGCCCAATCGTGCCGGGCTTCCTCATCAACGACCGTCTGGCTGACGGCACCGATGTTTCCTGGCTGTGGGACGTCGACTTCGAAAGCTTTGCGGAGCGGGCCGCAGACTGGCCCTTCATGGCGGTTTCCGGCATCCGCGCCGACGACATGGCCGTTCGCCTCAAGTATGCCGGCGTGCCGGAGGACCGCATCCATGCGCTGCATGACATCGGTGCGATGTTCGGGGCCGCGCTCGAGGCGACCCCGGCCGATGGCACGCTGGTGCTCATGCCCACCTATACCGCCTTGCTGGCACTGCGCGCGCTGCTGGTGAAGCAATACGGCCTCAGGGACTTCTGGAAGTAGTGCGAACCACGCAAGGAGCCGACATGAGAAAACTCACACTCGTCCATCTGTATCCCGACCTGATGAACCTGTACGGGGACCGGGGCAATATTCTGGCACTGCGGCGCCGGTGCCAGTGGCGCGGTCTCGAGCTGGAGGTTGTGCCGGTCTCTCTGGGCGATCCCTTTGAAGCGGATCACGCCGACCTCGTCTTCATCGGCGGCGGCCAGGACTACGAGCAGGGCATCCTGCAGGACGACGCGCTCGGCCGCAAGCGCGATGCGATCCTGCGCGCCGTTGAGACCGATGTCGTCTTTCTCGCCATTTGCGGCGGCTACCAGCTGATGGGCTCGCATTATCTCACCGGCGAGGGCCGGCGCATCGAATGCCTCGGTGCCATCGATGTGCGCACCGAGGCGGGAAGCCGGCGTCTGATCGGCAACCTTGTCTTCGATTGTCCCCTGCTGCCCGAGGGGGAGCGTCGCGTCGTCGGCTTTGAGAACCATTCGGGCAAGACATTCCGAGGCCCCGGCGTCGAACCGCTCGGCACGGTGCTGCGCGGATTCGGGAACACCGGCACGGACGGCACGGAGGGCGCGGTCTACCGCAATGTGTTCGGCAGCTACGGCCACGGGAGCCTCCTGCCGAAAAACCCCGCGCTGGCCGACCTGCTCGTGGAACGGGCCTGGCTTCGCAGGTACCCGGACGCCGGTCCGTTGGCGCCGCTGGACGACACATGGGAGAGAAAGGCGCGGGAAGGATTGCTCAAGCGTTTCCTGTAGGGCCGGTCCCGGGTTCCCGGCGCCGCCGGAGGTCATCGTTTCCTTCTTGCAATCCCCTGCCGGCCATAGTATAGTTGACATGCTCGTGTACAAGAGCCGCAAGCGAAGGCGCTTCAGGATTGAATCCTGAAGCGCCTTTTCCATGCGCTTTTCTCCACGCACGCGGCATGGCCGGCCGCAAACCGTCTTCAATCACGGACAGCCTTGCCCTGGACGCTTCGCGAAACTGCAGGACGCGAGGTGTGCTGGCAGAATGGCATCGCAACCCGGAGGGATGAGAATGAAACGCAAACTGCTTGCGGCCTTGCTGCTGGCGCTCCTTGCCTGTACGGCATGCGCCTTCACCGCATTCGCCACTGAAACCGGAACAACGCTGCATGACCAGTATGAGGCGCAGACGGAAGACGCGAAGGCGTCGTTCGCCGAGACAACCGGCATCACAGCTGCGCAGCGGGCCGCCGATACCGCCTTCATGTTCGTCAGCACCGTGCTTGTGTTCCTCATGACACCCGGCCTTGCCTTCTTCTACGGGGGCATGGTGCGCCGCAAGAACGTGCTGAACACCATGATGTCCTCTTTCGCCCTGATGGCGGTGATTTCCATCCAGTGGCTCTTCTTCGGCTATTCGATCGCGTTCGGTCCCGGCACGCCGTTCTTCGGACTGGGAGGTCACCTCGGCTTCTCCGGCGTGGGTGCGGCACCTTCCGTGTATGCCGGCACCATCCCCCACGCCTTGTTCGCGCTGTTCCAGCTGATGTTCGCCATCATCACGCCCGCACTGATCAGTGGCGCCGTTGCGGAACGCATGAAGTTTTCCGCCTTCCTGCTGTTCTCGCTGCTGTGGTCCACGCTCGTGTATGATCCGGTGGCCCATTGGGTCTGGGGGGTGGATGGCTGGATGTCGCTGCTCAATCCCCATGCGGCGTTCCAGGCCCTCGACTTCGCCGGTGGCACCGTCATCCACATCAGTTCCGGCATCGCGGCGCTCGTGCTCGCCCTCGTACTGGGCAAGCGCCGGGAACAGGCATCCGTCACCCCGCACAACATCCCGTTCGTCCTGCTGGGCACCACCCTGCTGTGGTTCGGCTGGTTCGGCTTCAACGGCGGTTCCGCGCTTGCCTCCGGCAGCCTGGCCGTCCATGCCTTCCTGACCACGAACATGGCCGCCGCCGCCGCGACGCTCGCCTGGATGTTCATCGAATGGAAGGTCAACGGAAAACCCACCGTCCTTGGCGCGGCCACGGGTGCGGTCGTCGGTCTGGTGGCCATCACCCCCGGCGCGGGGTTCGTGACACCGGTATCCGCCGTCGTCATCGGCGCGGTCGTCAGCCCGGTCTGCTATCTCGCCGTCAGCAGGCTCAAGCACAGGCTCGGGTATGACGACGCCCTCGACGCCTTCGGCTGTCATGGCATCGGCGGCTTCCTGGGCGCGGTACTGACCGGCGTGTTCTGCACGACATCCGTCAATCCGGCCGGAAAGGACGGACTCCTGTACGGCAATCCCTCGCAGCTGTTCGTCCAGCTTGCCGCCGCCTGCTTCACGGTTGTCTTCTCCGGTGCCATGACCTTCATGCTGGTCAAGCTTGTCGGTCTGGTGGTCAAGCCGCGCGTCGATGCAGCCGATGAAATCAATGGACTCGACATCAGCCAGCACGGCGAGGAAGCCTACCCGGATTTCTCGTGCAACTGACCGGTGCGCCATATGGCCTGCAGCAAGGAAAGGAAGTGCATCCGCATGAAAATGGTGATCGCCATCATCCGGCCTGAAAACCTCGACAACGTCAAGCAAGCCCTGTTCGACGCCCAAATCCGCAAGATGACCGTCAGCAGCGTGCGGGGATGCGGCCAGCAGATGGGATATACGGAAAACTACCGGGGAACCATCAAAACCGTCAATCTTCTGCCGAAAGCCCGCATCGAGATTGTCGTCAACGACGCCTTCGTGCAGCCGACCATCGATGCCATCATCGGCGCGGCCCGTTCAGGGAGCATCGGCGACGGGAAGATCTTCGTGATGCCGGTCGAGGAGGTGTACCGCATCCGCACCGGCGAAACGGGTTCCGTGGCGATCGGGTGAACGGCGGGTCGCACCGCATCCTGGGACAGTACAGGATCTTCTGACAAAAAAACGGAATGGCCAAGCACGCCATTCCGTTTTTGCATTGTGACGGGAGTTTTTTCCGCGCTTTCGCTTGAAATGTGACAACCGGCTCTTTCCTGCGCTTTTGCTTGAAAAGAGACAACCGGCTCTATGAATGCGGAAACGGAATGACCAAACTCGTCATTCCGTTTCTGCAAAGAGCCGTTAGTCTCTTTCCTGCGCTTTAGAACTCCGCATTGCCGACCGTGCGGGCGTAGGGGATGACGTCGCGGATGTTCGGCATGCCGGTGACATACATCAGCATGCGCTCGAAGCCCAGGCCATATCCGGCATGGCGTGTGCCGCCGTACCGGCGCAGGTCGAGGTACCACCAGTAGTCCTCCGCCCTGAGGCCCATCTCGGCCATGCGCTTCTCCAGCAGGTCGAGGCGCTCCTCGCGCTGGCTGCCGCCGATGATCTCGCCGACGCCCGGAACCAGCAGATCCATGGCCGCGACGGTCCTTCCGTCGTCGTTCAGGCGCATGTAGAAGGCCTTGATATCCTTGGGATAGTCGGTGACGAACACCGGCTTCTTCATGACTTCCTCGGTCAGATAGCGTTCGTGCTCGGTCTGCAGGTCGATGCCCCATTCCACCGGATACTGGAACTCCCGGCCGCTCTGCTTGAGCAGCGCCACGGCCTCCGTGTAGGTGACGCGGCCGAACTCGGCGGTCGCAAGGCTGTTGAGGCGCTCGAGCAGCGTGTTGTCGACGAACTGGTTGAAGAAGGCGAGCTCGTCCGGCGCCTTCTCGAGCATTTCCCTCACCAGGAAGCGGATCATGTCCTCGGCCAGCTTCATGTTGTCCGACAGATCCGCGAAGGCGATCTCCGGCTCGATCATCCAGAACTCGGCGGCGTGGCGCGCCGTATTGCTGTTTTCCGCGCGGAAGGTCGGCCCGAATGTGTAGATGTCGCCGAACGCCATGCAGTAGGTCTCCCCTGCAAGCTGGCCGGATACGGTCAGGTTCGTGCCCTTGCCGAAGAAGTCCTCGCCGAAATCCACCCCGCCCTTGTCTGTGCGCGGCGGGTTGGTCATGTCGAGCGTCGTCACGCGGAACATCTCGCCCGCACCCTCGCAGTCTGAGCTCGTGATGATGGGCGTGTGGACGTAGACGAAGCCGCGGTTCTGGAAGAAGGTGTGGATGGCGTGCGCCAGCAGCGAGCGGACGCGGAAAACGGCCGAAAAGGTGTTCGTGCGGGGACGCAGGTGCGCGATGGTGCGCAGGTACTCCATCGTGTGGCGTTTCTTCTGCAACGGGTAATCCGGCGTGGAGGCGCCCTCGACCTCGACTGACATCGCCTTGAGCTCGAAGGGCTGCTTGGCGTCGGGCGTCAGCACGAGCAGGCCCGTGACGCGGACGGAACTGCCCACGTTGAGCTTGACGAGGTCGGCATAATTTTCCAGCGACGCATCGAGCACGACCTGGAGGTTCCGCTGGTGGGAACCGTCGTTGAGCTCGAGAAAGGCGAAATTCTTCGAATCGCGGAGCGTGCGGATCCAGCCGCAGACATGGACGGTTTCAGCCGGAACCGCTTCGCCGCGGGCGGCCGCCTGGTACAGGTGGGCAATCTTTGTTCTTTCCATCGTGCCTCTCACTTTCGGACGCCATTGTCCGCCGGACAGAAGGGAAGTCCGTCTGCCGGATGGAATCGGGCGGATTTCTGTCCTGCGGCATGCGGAAGCCTGCCCAGGTGCCTCGGGTGCATTCCGGGGAATGCAGGGAAGCGTCCTTCCATTATAGTCCCGAAACGGCCGTCGCTGTCAATCCTGAGGGGCTGCGCGGCATCGCCCGCCCGGCGCGCGCAGCAACCGTATCGATACACTTTTACGTCCATTCTTGCCGACGAAAGGGGTGTGGCATGGGAATCGGTGCCATCCCGTGTTATACTGCCCAAAACAACGCCGTACGGATCCCTCCCGCCATCGGGCGGCATGGGAGGCAAGGAGCATGCATGAAGCAGTCCAGACTGGGGACCCGCCAACTCGTTCTGACCGGATTGATGACCGCGCTTGTGTTTCTGTTCACCTTTACCGTGAAGGTGCCGGTCCCCTTCACTTCCGGCTACATCCACCTGGGTGACGCGATGATCTTCCTGTCGGTGCTGGCGGTCGGTCCCGTTCACGGCGCCTTTGCCGCCGGTGTCGGCTCGATGCTTTCGGACCTGCTGGGCGGTTACGCGCAGTACGCCCTGCCCACGCTGGTCATCAAGGCTGTCATGGCCTTGCTGACGGGCTTGGCGATGTCCGGCCGCACGCGCAGGGGCATCCTGCTGTCCGCCGGCACGGTCACCGTCGTGTGGGGCGCCTTCCTCACCCTGCTGTATGCCGGCCTCTCCTCCGCGGTGGCACAGCACGGGGCGCAGCTATCCGCTGTCGTGCTGCCCGAGGGCGGCGAGGCGGAGCGGGCCGCGGCGGACCGCATGGCTGCCGGCCTGCCCGGCTACCTGCTGGCCGCCTTCGTCGGCGTGACCCTTGTCGTGGCGCTGGCCGCCTGGT
>JAEXRM010000163.1 GCA_023440865.1 Bacillota bacterium | reverse complement strand
GTCCGGGACAAGGTTCATCGTATCGGGCGTACAACAAGGACGGCAGACGATTTCCGTCTCGTCCGCAGCCGCATGGCACCAGAAAGCAAGCCCCCGCCCCCGACATGGTGTCCGGTGGCCGGCGCCGTTTCCGGCCGGTATCGTACCTGCTTGGAATTCTTCTTCTGAACGGCGCGGGACCCCCTGTCCGGTGCCCGCCCCGACAACCCGATCGAATGGCCCGAATGCCCAAATCGCCTGTGCCGCAGGGAACCGGGGATCAACACCCCCGTGCGGCCATTCTGAGTGTATGTCTTGGTTCTTCACTTTTCAAGGCGGTTCCGGGATTTTTCCGCCGGATGCGCCCGTTCCCCGCGGTGCATCCCCCTGTTCCGTCCGGCCGGGTGTGCGGGTGTCCGCCGCCACGGGCAGGCTGCCCCGCCCCCGCGACCGGATACGGCCGGCATACCGGCCGGCGATGACCATCACCTGCCGGAAGGCTTCCGTCCGGAAGAACAGGGCCAGAAACACGAGATTCGGCACGACGAGACACAGCACCCCCTTCCCGACGAGTTCCCCGAAGCCGGAGAATGGCATGCGCCGCGCCAGGCTCCACGTGGCGGCCGCGGCGAGCAGCGTCGCCGCAAAATAGGCCGCGTACTGCGCGAAATAGCCGCGCAGGGGTTTGTGGAACGCGCGTCGGTAGAGGATGAGCGGTTCGACCCAGAAGCTGGTGGCGACCGTGCTGATGAGCGTCCCCCACAGGACCCCGGCGATGCCGAACCGGGCAAGGAGCAGGATCGATGCGGCCAGATTGATGGCCGCCTCGGCCACGGGCTTGAACCGGTCGTTCCAGAACAGCCCGAGCGTGTCACGGAAGGCAAGACCCGCCGTCCGCATGCCGCCCATATAGAAATTGAGCACGATGATCACGGTGATGCCTTCGTCCAGCAGGTAACCGGGCCCCGCCCACAGCCGGATGAAGGGTGAGAACAGCACCACCAGGCACACCGAGCAGAAGCCGTACAGCCAGAAATTCAGGAACAGCAGCGTTTTGAACACGCGGTGCGGCTTGTCCCCCGTTTCCGTGGCGTTCAGGTTCCCGATGCCGGCGGTGACGGCACCGAGCACGCGGCCCAGGATGCCCTGCAGGGTGGAGACGACGAGCAGGTAGTTCGCGTACAGGCCCACCCAGACCACCCCGACAAAACGGGAAATGAGCAGGTTGTCGGTTCCGTTGACCACAACGTTTCCGACCTCGTGGGAAAGCATGGCGCCCACGTTCCGGACGATGCGCCGCCGTTCCGCCGGGACGAGCCGGCTGCCCCCGAGGGTGCGCAGGCAGGGGTACATCCGGTCCGCCTTTCTGGATAGGACCACATTGCGCACGAGGGTGACGCCCGCCTGGATGCCCATGTACAGGACGAAGTCGCGCGTCACCCACAGCAGCGCGATCTGCAGCAGGTTCTGCCCGATCAGGAAGCCGGTGTCGTACAGGTTGACGATGTGGCCGTTCTGGTCCGCCTCCACCAGCAGGATCTTGAAGGAACAGCAATAAGACTGGGCCGCGTCGAGCACGTACAGGCTGTAGACGAGGGTGAGGGCGGGAACGGCGGGTTCGTCCTTCATCAGCACGTCCAGGAACGGGCACAGCAGCATGCCGAGGGCGAACACCACCAGCGCGATGACCCGGTACGCGATCCCGTACGCGTGCATCAGGGCCTTGATCCGTTCCTCCTCCCCGGCGGCGAGCGGTTTGTAGAGGCTGACCAGAATGGCGCTTCCGATGCCGAGCTCCGCCAGCGAGATGAGGGAGAGCACATTCCCGAACAGGCCGCTGACCCCCAGGTATTCGGCTCCCAGAAGCCGGATGAACGCGGTCCGGCACGCGAACATCGCCAGGATGCCGGCAAGATGGCCGACCAGGGCGTAGCACGCGTTGCGGATCGATTTTTCCGTTCGGGTCGTTGCCGTGGGCATGGGTCACCTCAAAAGGCGCCGGCGTCGCGCCTGAGCAGCACCAGGAGTGTCCTGGCCAGAATGCGGATGTCCTCGGTGATGGACCAGTTGTCGATGTACCGGGTGTCCAGGCGGACCACCTCGTCGAAATCGGTGATCTTGCTGCGGCCGGAAACCTGCCACAGACCGGTGATGCCGGGCTTGATGCTGATGCGGCGGTGGTGCTCGCGCCCGTACCGGGCCACCTCCGCGGGGGTTGGCGGCCGTGTGCCGACCAGGCTCATGTCACCCCTGAGCACGTTGAGGAACTGCGGGAACTCGTCCAGGCTCGTCCTGCGCAGGAAGCGTCCCACGCGGGTCACCCGGGGATCCTGCTCGACCTTGAACATGCGTCCGTCCTTGACGATGTTCTGCCGCATCAGCTCCTCCTGCCTTGCCTCCGCATCCACGCACATGGACCGGAACTTGTACATGTCGAACACGCGGCCGAACCGGCCCACCCGCTTCTGCCGGAACAGGACCGGCCCCCGGGAATCGATGAGGATGGCGGGCACGATCGCCACGGAAAGCAGCAGCGTCACCAGCAGCCCGACCAGGGCGCCGGCGATGTCCATGCACCGCTTCGCCAGCAGCTGGGCGTCATCGAGGGAGACCGTGTGGTAGGTGAGGATGGGCAGGGTGCCCACGCTGTGGACGAAGCTCTTGGAGCGCTCGAGGTCGAACAGGTCGAACGCGAGCTTGACGGTGTGACCGCGGGACACGCAGTTGACCAGGTGCTTCTCGACCTCGCCCATGTAGTCGCGGGGCAGGTCGAAGACCACCTCGTCGACCACGTTGTTGTTGAGGATGTCATCCAGCCTGTCGATATGGCCCGCACACCGGATGCCTTCCGGCGCTTCGGCCCCGTCCACCTTCACATAGCCGACGATGGAGACCCGGAAGCCGGTCTTGTGGATGTAGTACAGGTATTCCCGGATGCGGTCGTTGCTGCCGACCAGGAGGATCTTTGTCTTCCGGTTCTTGCCCTTGTGCCGCACCAGCCAGGAGACGCACTCCCGGTTGAGCAGCTGGCACAGCACGAGCACGGGGACAAGCAGGCCGAGGAACTGGGTCTGGTGGGGCATGCGGACGATGAACGGGCTCACCGCCAGACACAGGACCACCCCGTAGAGGATGCCGCGCAACACGGCCCGCGCCACCCGGTCGGCGTAGTGGAAGGTCATCTTGCCGTACATGCCCGCGCCGTCCATGAGGAACAGGTACATGGGCGCGAGCAGCAGCAGCATCCACAGGTTGCCCCACGGCACCAGGTCCGGATGCAGCAGGCGCATCGCCGCCTCCGTCAGCAGATAGGCGGCGCCGAGCGCGATGGCGTCGCGGAGCATCTGGTAGATGTCCGGATATGCGTTTCGCGTGAACGTGCGCATATGCAATCACCCCACCCTCACCTTCCCCATCATCCCGTCCCCCCAACCACCCATCGGGAACCGCGGACACCCCTCAGTCCCAGCCGTCCAGATTCTTGCGCATCACCTTGAACAGCAGCACCAGCAGCTTTCCCTTGAGGGTGTAGCCATGGTAGAAGTTGTTCTCCGCCACGACCACCCCGCCAAACCCCCGCTTGAACGCATCGATGCCGGACAGCGCCGCGCCCTCCCCCCTTTCGGCAAGTCCGGCCATGTCGTAAACCCTGCAGCCCTCCGCCTTGCCGTTGCGCATGGCGTGCCAGTACAGCAGCTTGTTGGCCTGGCCGGCCAGCTGGCGGTCCGCCCGCTCGCGGAAGGTCGTGAACGCATAGGCGCCGTAGCACCGCTCGGGCAGCACGATGTCCGCCTCCCCGCACAGCACCTCGCCGTCGGGACCCCTCACATACAGCAGGGCCAGGCAATGCGCCTCCAGGAGCCGGAACAGATGCGGCCTGTCGATCCGCCGGATGCCCTTGCCATGGGCAAACCGGTCGTACAGCTGGCAGAATGCGTTCAGCTGGGCCGCATCGGGCGCCCGCAGGCACTCGGCGGAAAGGCCCGGGTTCTGGAGGGCGCGCCGGATGTCCTGACGGGTGCTTTTGCGCATGGCACCCAGCAGCTGCGCCTCGTCTCCGGACAGGTCGATGTGGATGGTGTGCGTCACGGCCCCGTGGTCCAGTCCGGCGGGGTCGGTCCCGGTGCAGTAGAACAGCACGACGTCGCAGTGCGTGCGGTATTGGCGCCAGTCCTGCGCGAAATACACGTTCTCCAGCTCGAAGAGGAACTTCCTCCGCCTGTCGGTCACCAGCATGTCCGTCCTCCGCTTCACCCGCGCAGATGTCACCCGCTCCTGACTGCCCGCTCCCATCGATCCGCCCCTCTCCACCCGTCCCTGTTCTACCCGCCCCCCCGTCTCCTCCGCCGCCGGCCGATTTGAGCGCGCAGCCGGTCCCTCGCCCGCATGCCGGC
This sequence comes from Bacillota bacterium, assembly GCA_023440865.1. GTDB lineage: Bacteria > Bacillota > Clostridia > DSM-8532 > DSM-8532 > JAEWSN01. The sequence goes on along the minus strand of JAEXRM010000163.1, from coordinate 7,189 downwards.
CAGCAGGAACCGGCCCCTGGCGCTGTGCGCCAGGCAGCCGTTGTACTCGTCGACAATCCGGCCGCCAAAACCCATCTTGAACTCATCCACCCCCTTGGCCGCCGGGTCGTCTCCCAGGGAGAGGCCGCCGAAGTCATAACAGGACACGCCGCGGTCCCGGTAATACTTCATGTCCTCGAAATGCAGCAGCCGGTTCGCCCGGGCCACCTGGCCGGCCGTCAGCACCCCGTCTCCGGCGAGCCGGCCGGAGCAGGAGTAGATGGCGCGCGTGCGGAGACCGTCGCAGCTGTGCGCGTGCATGCAGCAGATGTGGTCCGGATCGGCCGCGGGCCAGGCGGCGGAGAGCATCAGGCGCCCGGATGTCCGGGTGTTCGCAAGCAGCGTCCGGTCGCACGACCCGATCCCCTTTTCCCGGGCGAACGCGTCGAAAAAAACCGCGAAGGCCTCCATTTCGGCGTCCGTCGGATTTTCCCGCTGAGAAACGGCGTACAGGCCCGGCTCGATGGTCTTGCGCAGCTCGGCGCGGGTCCGCCGGTCGAAGGAGGCGAACAGGGCCTCGTCGTCGCGCCGCAGGTCGATGTGCAGGGTATGGAAGGCCTCGCTGCCGGCGAAGGGCTCGGCACACTGGTAGAAGCGCGTCATGTCGGTCCGGGGCGCGTGGTTGGCGGCGGCCGGACTGAAATAGACATCCTTCACGCGAAAGAGCAAGCCCTTCCTGCCGATGTTCATGACCAGCACGTGTCTCACCCCCCTGGCTCCCGCCGCAGCAGCGCCTCATAGTGCCGCCGGTAGACGGGGCCGTTCTGCTCGATGCCGTGGTTTTGGCGCGCATATGCGCGGCAGGCCCTGCCACGGGCCTCCAGCTCCTGCTGAGAAAGCGCCCCGAGGATGCGGACGGCGGCGTCGAGGTCGTCCCCGCAGCACCAGCCCAGACCGCCCCGCGTGAGGATGCCGTCCGGATCGACACGCAGCGAGAGCACCGGCGTGCCGCACAGGAATGCCTGGATGAAGGTGTTGGGGAACCCCTCCCGGACGGAGGTGTTGACGAACACCCGCGCGTCCCGGAAATAGCGGTCGACCTCCCCGAACGGCACCGGTCCGGCGAAGGTCAGGTTCGGGATGTCGCGGGCCTCCTCCCCGACCGCGTCCGCCAGCGCACCCGTGCCGGACAGGATCATCACGAAGGGCAGGCCCGGCAGCCGGCGGGCCATCTCCAGAAACAGGCGGGGCCGTTTCCATTCCTCGGCGCGGGCCACCCACAGCACGGTCGTCTTCGCGATGTCCGCGTCTTCCGGACCCATGCGGAAGCTGTTGCGCACGACAACGGCATCGAGCCCCGTGATGGCGCGCAGCTGCGCCTGCTGCTCGGCGGACTGGGCGATGACCAGGTCGCACCGACTGAGCCCGTACCCGTACAGCAGGCGCGACTTCCGGCTGAGCCCCGGGCAGGCAGCCGGTCGCAGGTCCATCTCGTGGGCGAGCTGGAAGACGACCTTCCGCCCCATCAGGCGCTGCGCCAGCAGCACAAGCCAGCCGAGGTTCTCGCCGGCGGCGCGCATCACGTAGAGGTCCGCGTCCGCCTTCGCAATGCCCCGGAACAGGCTGGCCAGACGCCGCGCCTTGTCCCACGGCGACCGGTACCGCTCCAGGTCGAGACGCCGGATTCTGCGGACACAGACCCCCTCGCGCGTCTCCTCGTCCGCCTGGCCGAAGTCGCCTGTCAGAAAGATGACCTCGCAGCCCTGTCCGGCAAACCAGGTGGCCTGATGGTACAGGTTGACCTCGGCCCCGCCGAACCCGGCCCGGCAAGCCGGATTGAAGAGGGGATACGCGCGCTGCATGAGGAAACACAGACGGGGTGCCCTGTTATCCGCCATATCACATGAACCTGCCTTTGATGCATTTCACCAGCCGGTACAGCGGGTGCTCCCGGAATGTGTGCAGGTAGGTCCGCAGCTTCCGGTCGAGCAGCCGGCCCGTCCGGACCTCCCGGAGCAGGGCGCGGGCCTCCCGGTACTGGGCGGCCTCCACAAACCGGTTGGCACGGTTGATCCGCGTCACATTGAGGAACTCGCGCGCATCCGCCCACATGGCGCGCGGGATGCGGCCGTCCGCCATGGCGTCCTCCACGGTGCGGATGACGGGACGGACCACGCGGTCGACAGCCTTGTTCGTGGTCGCGCGGTTCTCCGCGTTCTGGTAGTACCAGGCCATTTCCCGGCACGCATAGGCGAAACGGGAATGAATGGCGATCCGGGCCCACATGTCCATGTCCTCGCCGCTGGGAACGCCCGGCGGAAACAGCCCGGCCCGGTCGAACACGTCCCTGCGGACGGCGACCGCCGAGGTCCAGACCGGCAGGTCCCGGCACGAGGCGGCCCAGTAATTGTCCAGGATGCCCTCGTATCCTGGCTTGAGGGCACGCCGGGAAAAGCGGGGATGATACAGGCTTCCGTCCTGCCGGACCACCGTGTAGGAGGTGGCGTAGGCCCCGGCCTGCGGCCAGTCGTCCCGCAGGCGGAGGATCGTTTTCACGAAGTCCGGCTTCCAGGCGTCGTCCGCGTCGAGAAAAGCGATGATGTCGCCGGACGCCTCCGCGATGCCCCGGTTCCGGGCAAGCGAGACACCCCGGTTTTCCTGCCGGATGAGCCGGACGCGGGGATCGCCGCACCGTTCGACCACCAGATGTCCGCCGTCGGTCGAGCCGTCGTCCACCACGATGACCTCCAGCCCGCCCACGGTCTGGGCAAGGGCGGAGCCGAGCGCGCGGGCGATGTGCATGCCCTTGTTGTAGAGGGGAATCACCGCCGTCACCATCATGGCACCTTCTCCCCGCCGGCCGGGACACCGTGCCTGTGGATGGCGAACAGCCCCCGCACGAAGGCCTTCTCCTTGTCCTCGAAGGCGAAGCACAGCAGCAGCACGGCATAGACGGCATTGCACAGCACCGCCTTGCCCGCGAACGTGACCAGGCGGTGGTCCGGAAGCAGGCGGTTGGCGCCGGCAAACAGCAGCATGACGGGCACCGAGCACAGCACGGTCCGGCCGGTGACATGGGAGAAGAACCGCACCAGCTTCAGTCCGAGCACCCTGCGGTAGTACAGGTTCATGAAGACCACATGTCCCAGCAGCGTGGTCGCGGCGGTGGCAAGGGCCGCACCCGCCGTCCCGTACCGCCGGATGAGCAGGACCCCGAGCACGATGTTCAGCACCGCCGTCAGCGAGAAGACCACGGCGCGGACCCGGTGGCGGTTCATGGAAAACAGCAGGGAAACCCCCGTTGTTTCGGACAGCACGACGGTCAGCGGCACGAAGACGATCAGGGTGTACCCGAACGCCGGGCCGAACGCGGGTCCGACCCACAGGTCGATGAACTCGCGGCCGAGGAAGAGGAAGTTGAGCACCACGCCGTACACCAGCATGAACTGGTAGCGGGACGCCTTGCGGAAAAAGCCGTTGATCGCATCCTGCGGGTCCCTGCGCACGACCATGCCGGTCAGTACCGGCAGGAACACGCTCGAGAAGGTCGTCGCCAGCCGGATGAGATAGGACGTGAGATTCTGCGCGACGGCATAGACCGCGACCTCGTCCGTGTTGCGCAGGATGCCGACAAGGACGCTGCCGGTCCGCCAGAACACCATGTCGGCGATGAACCCGATGAGGATGAAGACGGAGAACCGGGAGATCTCCCGGAAGAACGCCCGGTCGAACCGGACCAGCCGGAAATCCACCCGCAGCCGCACCCCCAGATACAGCAGAAAGATGATCCGCAGCGTGACATCCAGCACCAGGTCGACCACAAAGACGGCCAGCAGGCCGTATCCCCGCAGCAGCAGCACGGTCAGCACGATGACGCGTGCAACGTACTTGGCGATGTTGCCGCCATGCATCACGGCGTACCGGTTGTACCCCTGCAGCAGCGACGGCGGGATGTTCCCGGGTATGCCGATCACGGCGTTGGCCATCGCCAGCAGGAACGCGACGCGGCCGCGGGCCGCCTCCTGCGCCGTGAGCCGGAAGAGCACACCCAGGTTCAGGCAGACGACAAGACCCACGCCTGTCGTCAGCAGGGCGGTGAAGCAGTAGATGAGGAAGGTCATCGTGATCAGCCGGGTGACGGCTTCCGGTTTCCCCTCCTCGAGATAGCGGGCCGTGTAGCGCGTGATGGCGCTCGACATGCCGAGCTGGGCGACGGCCGAATAGGCGGTGATGCTCAGGATGAGCTGCATCAGGCCGTAGTCGCTCTTGCCGATGAACGACAGCAGCACGGGCAGGTAGAAAAAACCCATCGCCATGCCCGCAAGCATGTCGGCATAGGACCATGCCATGTTGAACCGGATGCCGTTCTTTCGGCGCATTGTCATCACAGGCACCTCAGGAAGTGAGCCGGTCCCGCGCGACGGCCACCTCGTCGTTCTCCGCCTCCAGCTCGCGCCGGATGCGGTCGACGAACAGGATGACGCCGAGGGAAAGCAGGAGCCCGCCCAGCAGGGACAGCAGCGTGTAGCGCAGGGGCGACGCGTTGGTCGGCGTGTTCGGCACCAGTCCGGGATCGACGATCTGGATCGCGTCCATCCGCAGCAGCACCGCAAAGCGCTCCTTGACGACGATCGCGATGTTGTTGGCAAACGCCGCCGCCACCTGCGGGTCGGGATCCGTCACCTTGATGTTGACGATGCGGGTTTCCGTCTTGACGACAATGCTGACCTTCTCGAGCAGGGCTTCATACGTCAGGTTGCGGATGGTGGGATAATCGGCGGCCATCCGCTTGCGCACGTCGAGCAGCAGGCTGTTGGACTTGGCCAGCTCGTTCACGTCGAAGATGATCATGCCGCTGCCCACGATGTCGGTGTAGGTGGTATACTTCCCCTCGGGCTCCGGCATCATGACATACAGGGTGGATTGCGCCTCGTAGGTGTCCACGGTCAGGAAGTAGCTGACGCAGAAACCGGCCGCGGATGCGATGAAGGTGACCAGCAGCAGCACCCAGAGATAGCGGAACAACAACCGAAACAGGTTCACCATGAGATCTCCTCCTCCGTTCCATCGCCCGAGCCGGCTTCATCGGAAACCGCTTCAAGGACCGGTTCGCCGGCCGGGCTTGCGGCCGCAGGCCGTCCGGCGCCTCCAGCCGGCTTCCCCGCGGGCCTCTCCTGCCCGGTCTTCATGCCGAAGCATGTGCGGTAGACATCCAGGTACTTCCTCTTTTCATGCGGCCAAGCCAGTTCCTCCTCCACGCGCCGCCGGCCGAAGGCGCCCATTCGCATCCTGCGCTCCGGCGCCTCGAGCAGGGCAACGATCTGCCTGGCCAGATCCTCGCTGTCGTTGCGTCTGGCATAGACGGATGCGTCCTGCGCGGTCAGGCGGCCCTCCGTCAGGTCGAACTGGACGATCGGCTTGCCCAGCGCCATGTACTCCATGATCTTGTTCATGGTCGACTTGTCGTTCATCTCGTTGTACTCGTCCGGATTGACGCATAGGTCCACGGAGTTGAGCGCCTCGAGCATGTCCTCGTCGGGAATCCGCCCGGTGAAGGTGAACCAGTCCGACACCCCGTGCTCCCTGGCCAGGCGGATCGTGCCATCGAGCTCCGTGCCGCCGCCGACGCAGATGAACTGCACATCCCGCCGGTTCCAGCGGTGGACCATGATGTGCGCGGCCTCGACGAGGTACCGCAGGCCTTCCTGTCTTCCCATGACGCCGATGTAGCCGACCGCGAAGGCCCGGTTGTTGCGGTAGGTTCCCCTGGCCGGCACAATGCGCATCCGCTCCAGGCTCGGGCCGCTCCGGACGATGGCGACCCGTTCCGGCGCCTTCCCGCCGCGGCCCACCGCGATGTTGTAGTAGGACTGGTTGGTTGCGATGGCGTACTCGGCCGTGTTGAAGGTGAGCCGCTCCAGCAGCAGCATCAGCCGGTACAGAAAATCCTTCCGCCCGAACTTGGCCAGATACAGCTCGGGATTGATGTCATGGTGGTCGAAGATGAAGTGCTTGCCCAACAGCTTGAACGGCAACGCGACCAGGAAGATCAGGTCCGGCGGGTTGCATGCCTGGATGACATGGAACCCATGCTGGCGCAGGCACTTCACGGCCAGCCGGAACTCCTGCAGCAGGGCCGCGCCGTATTCGAGCGCGTATCCCAGCGCGCCGTCGGCCTCCCGGGGCAGCCCGTGCCGGTAGATGGCGATGCCGTCGATCTCCTCGTACGCCCGCTCGTACCCCTTCCCCTTGGGACAGATGACCGACACGAGCGCCCCCTGCTCGGCCAGCGCCGTGGCTTCCTGCCACACGCGCCGGTCGAAGGGCACGGGGAGGTTCTCCACGATGATCAGGATCTTTCTACCAGTAAAGTCCTTCATAATGTTCTCCCGATGTCAGGGCGCGGTCGAGCCGGACCAGATCCAGGACATTCTTGCCCGGCTGGTTGAGCAGCCCCATGAACTCCTTCTCGCGCGTGCCGATGATCAGCAGGTCGGCATGGCGGGCGAGGGTGTCCAGGGAATCGACCAGCAGGGAGGCGACGTGGGGGATGCGTGTTTCGATGAAATCCCGGTTCGCACCCAGCAGCCTCGACATGGAGACGTTCCTGTCATAAATCCGGATGTCGCATCCCTTGCCGATGAGCGTCTCGATCACTTCCACCAGGGGGCTTTCCCGCAGATCGTCCGTGCCCTCCTTGAAGCTCAGGCCGGCGATGCCGATCTTCCTGAAGCCCGACTCCAGCACCTGGTCGATGCTGTTGAAGATCTGCACGCCGTTGCTCCTGAGTATCGCACCCAGCACCGGCAGCTCGAGATCGTGGATCTTCGCCAGGTAGTTGATGGCCCGCAGGTCCTTGGGAAGGCACGATCCCCCGAACGCGAAGCCCGGAGACAGGTAGGCGCGGGAGATGTTGAGCTTCTCGTCCTGCTTGAAGATCTCCATGACCTCGTCGCTGTCGATGCCAAGCGTCTTGCACAGCATGCCGATCTCGTTGGCGAACGTGATCTTGAGCGCGTGGAAGTTGTTGTCGACGTACTTGACCATTTCCGCCGTGCGCAGGCGGCAGACGATCTTGGGCCCGGGCAGGCGTGCATAGAGGGTGAGGATGGTCTGTGCGGTCGCCGGGTCGTCGCACCCCACGACGGTCTTGGGCGGATTCCCGAAGTCGGCGACCGCCGTCGATTCCCGCAGGAATTCGGGGTTGACC
>JAEXRM010000224.1 GCA_023440865.1 Bacillota bacterium | reverse complement strand
TTTCATGTTCTACCCATTATAAACGCTTCCGGCAGACAGGAAAAGACGCTGTGGTATAATCTTCTTGCACGCATCCCATATGAACGCATCATCCGGAGGACGACTTGGACGATCTCGACGCGCAAATCCGCCAATACTGGCGCACAAAGCCTTATGACACAGAAGACGCCATCGATGCGGCATTGCTAAACCACCGCATCCTCACCGCGGGAACCTATGACACCCGGAGATATGTTGCACGCAGTGAAAGACCCGGCGAGTTCAAGAAGGGCGATTACGCAACAGGCATTCACGAGGTCGGATCCCCCCCGGAGGAAGTCGAGCCGGCCCTTCGCGAGCTGGTCGACGAGCTCAACACAGGGCAGGGAGATAACCCCCTGGCTCCCGCAGCCTATCTGCACGCCCGCTTCGAGCACATCCACCCCTTCGCCGATGGCAACGGTCGTACCGGCCGCACCCTGACCAACTACTGGCTCATGTGCCGCAACCATCCTCCCATCGTCGTCTTCGAGGAGGAACGCAAAGCGTATGATCAGGCGTTGGAGCAGTATGATGCCGAAGAAACCCTGCAGCCGATGATCGACTTCCTGCGCGCGCAGACCATCCGCACCTGGTCCGGCGCATTGCGCCGTTCCCGCGGCGACACTGCCGGATTGCGGAGGAAAGGCCTTCAGGCACATATCGGGCCACATTGATGTGCTTGTCATTCCCGCCCTCCGACATGACACCTTCCCGCTCAATCGCGCCATGCTGGCGGCATCATCATCAGACGCGTTGACAGCCACCCTGTCACCCCGTAAAATTGTATGGTTCACCCGGAAAGAAGATCCGGAAAGGAAGTATCAAGCATGCCAACCCCGCAGGAAACGCTCCAGGAGGAGATTGTGCGCCGGCGCACCTTCGCCATCATCTCCCATCCTGACGCCGGCAAGACGACCCTCACCGAAAAGCTGCTGCTGTACGGAGGCGCCATCCACATGGCCGGCTCCGTCAAGGCCCGCAAGGCGTCCAAGCACGCCGTGTCCGACTGGATGGACATCGAGAAGCAGCGCGGCATCTCCGTCACCTCGAGCGCCATGCAGTTCGAATACGACGGTTACTGCGTCAACATCCTCGACACGCCGGGCCACCAGGACTTCTCGGAGGATACCTACCGCACCCTCGTCGCAGCCGATGCCGCCGTCATGCTCATCGACGGCGCGAAGGGTGTCGAGGCGCAGACCATCAAGCTGTTTCATGTCTGCAAGATGCGCGGCATCCCGATCTTCACCTTCATCAACAAGATGGACCGCGCGGCGCGCGATCCGTTCGAGCTGATGCAGGAGCTCGAGGATGTCTTCGGCATCCGCTCCACGCCCATGAACTGGCCGATCGGCATCGACGGCGACTTCAAGGGCGTGTACAACCGCAAGCTCAACCAAATCGAGCTGTTCACCAGCGACAACACGCACGGGCAGGCCATCATCGCATCGAGCTCCGGCTCCGTCGACGATCCCGTCTATGCGGAGCTGCTGGGCGAGCCCTACTACTCGCGTCTTGTGGATGAAATCGCCCTGCTCGACGTGGCCGGCGACCCGTTCGACCTCAAGCGCGTGCTGCGCGGCGAACTGACCCCGGTATTCTTTGGCAGCGCCATGACAAACTTCGGTGTGGAGCCGTTCCTCGAGGAGTTCCTGAAGATCGCCCCATGCCCGGGTCTGCGCGAATTCGGCGACGCCTTGGTCGATCCGCTGGCCGACGGCTTCAGCGGCTTCATCTTCAAGATCCAGGCCAACATGAACCCGAACCACCGCGACCGTCTCGCGTTCGTGCGCATCTGCTCGGGCGTGTTCGAGCGTGGCATGCAGGTCAGCCACAGCGGCAGCGCCAAGCCGATCCGTCTGTCGCAGCCGCAGCAGTTCATGGCGCAGGACCGGGAGATCGTCGAGGTTGCCTATCCCGGCGACATCATCGGACTGTTCGATCCGGGCATCTTCCGCATCGGCGACGCGCTGTCAGCCAAGAGCGGCATGACCTTCTCCGGTCTGCCCTCGTTCCCGGCCGAGCATTTCGCCCGCGTCTCCGCCAAGGACACGATGAAGCGCAAGCAGTTCGTCAAAGGCATCACACAGTTGTCCGAGGAAGGGGCGATCCAAATCTTCAAGCAGCTCGACTTCGGACTCGAGGAATACATCATCGGTGCCGTCGGCGTCCTGCAGTTTGAGGTCCTGGAACACCGGCTCAAGAACGAGTACGGGGCGGACCTGCGTCTGGTGCAGCTGCCCTTCCGCTTCGCCCGATGGATCACGGAGTCGCCCAAGGAAACCAAAGAACTCAACCTCACCTCCTCCACCCTGGCGACAGAGGACAAGCACGGCCAGCATGTGCTGCTGTTCGAGAACGACTGGTCCATCAACTGGGCGGTCGACAAGAACAAGGGACTTGTGCTGCGGGACATGTCATAGGGCGGCGCGCAAGCCACCGCTTGCCTGCCGGCAATGACACATCGGGACCAAAAAAAGGGAAGCCGTGCTGCGATACGGCTTCCCTTCATCATGTCCGGACGGTCAGGAGGTAGTGACTTCCGGATCGGTGTATGCGTTTGGTCACTTGCAGACCCGCGATTGCCGCGGCATGAACCGGAACATGGCGACAGCCTGTCCGCACGGGCTCAATGGGATTTCCCGGCGGTTTCCTTCGTGTCACAGCTGCCCGAGCAGGCGCATCCGCCGGAACAACCCGGGCACTTGTTCTCCTTCATGCTTCTGAAGCTGCGAAAGGCCGCAAAGGCGATGAGGGCCAGAAAGATCAATCCAACGACAATAGTCGGTCCCATGCAGGTTCTCCTTCCATCTCCGCGCGCCATCAGCAGGTGCTGTGGCGCCACCGGGAGGGGTTTTGTTCGTTCGCGGGGTCCATGCATGCCGTTTCCTGCTCAGGGAGGCGACGGCGTTCAGTTTGCTTCGGCTGCCGGCTCTAGGCGGCGGCGTTCAGTTTGCTTCGGCTGCCGGCTCTAGGCGGCGGCGTTCTCCATCGCTTCGGCGGATCAGCAATGCAACCGTAACGGCCGCCACGATGGCGATGATGACCGCAACCAGGGCGCCGGAAGCCATTCGTCCGTACACGAGCGGCGTGCCGATCTGGGTGATGAGCATCGCGACAAGGTAGCCCACGCTGAACTGGAACAGGAGAGTTCGCCCCAGCCACTTGCGGCTTCCCAATTCGGCGTTCATCGCACCGATGGCCGCGAAACACGGCGGCGTGAACAGGTTGAAGGCAAGGAAGGCATAGGCCGTGACCGGATTGAAGAACTGGGTCAACACGCCGCCCGGCAGGTGGAGCGCCTCATCCGAGGCGGTCGCCAGCACGATGGCGAAGGTGGAGACGACATTCTCCTTGGCGATGAATCCGCTGACAGAGGCTGCCGCCATCTGCCAGCCCATGAAGCCCAGGGGAATGAGGATCGGGGCGATCGCACCGCCGATTCCGGCAAGCATGCTCAGTGAAGGGTCCGGCACAGCCTGCAGCCGCCAATTGTACGTCTGCAGCAGCCAGACGAGCGTGTTCATCACGAGGATGATCGTGGAGGCCTTGAGAATGAAAGCCTTGCCCTGCTTGAGCATCTGACGCGCGGCGTGCCTCAGGCTCGGCAGCCGGTAGTCCGGCAGTTCCATGATGAAGGCGGACTGGTTGTCCCAGACGAAGATGCGCTTGAGCAGCAACCCGCCGAGCGCGATCATGGCGAATGCGAGCAGGTAGACGCTCGGCGCCACCCAGGCGGCCTCGGGGAAAAACACGGCACTGAACAACGCGATGACCGGCAGCTTCGCGCCACACGGAATGAATGGCGTCAGCATGGTGGTCATGCGCTTTTCATTGGGATCCTCGATGGTGCGGGTCGCCATGACGCCGGGAATGGAGCAGCCGGAACCCACGATCATCGGAATGATCGACTTGCCGGACAGGCCGAATTTCTTGAAAAAACGGTCCATCACCACCGCGACACGGGCCATGTATCCGCTGTCCTCGAGCAGCGCCAGGCAGAAAAACAACACCATGATCAACGGCAGAAATCCGATGACGGCGCCGACGCCGCCGATGGCGCCATCGACGATCAGCGCCTGCAGCAAGGGGTGGACGCCGATGCGCTCAAAGAAAGCGTTCGCCGCATTCGGCACGATTTCGCCAAACAGCGTGTCGTTCAGGTAGCCGGAGAGGAAGCCCCCGAGTCCCTCTATCGAGAACCAGTAGACGCCCCACATGATCAGGGCGAAGATCGGCAGGCCGAGAACGCCATGGGCCAGCACGCGATCCAGCCTGTCGGCGAACCGTTCGGCACCCGCCTCATGCTTTTTGTGAACGAACAAGGAGGCAATCTCCTTGCAGTAGTTTTGCCGCGCGACATCCTCGTTCTCGGTGCCCTTTCCGTCGAACTGCGGCGCCTGTTGGGCTTTTCCTGCGGAAGCGGCCTCCACGGCCGCCCGGATGAGGTCTGCGAGCCCTTCCCCCTCCTGTGCGACGGTCGGCACAACGCGACACCCCAGCGCCTTGGCGATGCCGTCCACATCCACCGCACCGCCCGCATGACGCAGCGCATCCTGCTTGTTCAGGGCCATGACGACCGGCACGCCGATCTCAAGCAGCTGTGTTGTGAAGAAGAGGCTGCGCTCGAGGCTCACCGCATCCACAATGTTGATGATGACATCGGGCTGTTCTCCGGTCACAAAATCGCGCGTGATGGCTTCCTCTCCGGTGAATGGCGCGATGGAATAGGCACCGGGCAGATCGACGACACGCACGTCCCCGACCGATGAACGGTATCGCGCCCGCAAGGCGGCTTCCTTCTTGTCAACCGTGACCCCAGCCCAGTTGCCGACATATTCCGTCATTCCCGTGATGGCATTGAAGAGTGTGGTTTTCCCCGAGTTCGGATTGCCCGCCAGTGCGATCTTCATGAATGCTCCTTGTTCCCGCGCGATGATGATGGCCTCATCCGCAAGCCTGTCAGGCGACTTCGATGTATTGCGCCATTTTCCGGTCGATGGCATAACGGCTGTCCTTGATGTTGATGACGTAGTTCCCGGCCAGGATGGAAACCAGTGTGATCTCCTCCCCTTCACCGCATCCCAGGGAGAAAAGGAAACGGTTGACCTTCTCGTTGCCATGGAGCCCGCGGACCTTGAGCTAGCTGCCTTGCCTAGCCTTGGCGAGTGTCATGTTGCCCTCCTCGTGAACCTGAGTCCACCGGCACGTTCCGCTGTTCGGACCGCATCATGGAGATGACGGCGACTTCGGGATGCCGTGCATCGGCTGGTACCGCGCGGTGTCATCATCGTATCGGTAATTTGATATCGATTATCAATACGAACATATTATAAGGGCGGACAACCCGCTTGTCAATCGGCCATCCGGGAAAATACAAGCAAACCTGCCGGATATGGAATCGGGAAAGCATGCCGATCGGGCATATTGGTCTTGTCGCATGCGGCAAATCAACGTATGATTGTCTTTGGTGCGATGACTCGCTTCTGCGGTCACGCGTCAGAAACCGACGACACTTCCGAAAGGAATCAACCATGGACAACGCGACACTTTCTCTCATCCGCCAAGTCAGCGAGCATTATCATCTGCCGGGAACGGTGAGGGAATATGTCCACTGCAACAGCGGCCACATCAATGACACCTACCGCGTGAAATGCAGCTGCGAAGATGGCGTGGCCGACGACTACATCTTCCAGAAAATCAACCGGTACGTATTCAAGGATCCCTTCAAGGTCATGGGCAACATCCGCGAGGTGACCGGTCATGTCAAGACGCGCCGCAGGAACGGCGACTGCGACATCATCACCTTCTTCGACAACAAGGAAGGGAACAACTTCACCGAAATCGACGACAGCTTCTGGCGTGTCTGCCACTACGTGCGGAACTCCGTCTCCCATGACACGGCCGAGAACCCGCAGGTGCTCCGCAGCGCGGGATACGCGTTCGGCCGCTTCCAGCACTTGCTGTCGGACTTCCCCATGCACCGGCTGCACGATACGATCCCGCACTTCCACAACACGCGCAAGCGCCTGGACGACTTCTTCGGCATGGTCGAGCAGGATCCTTGCGGCAAGGCCAGGGAGGTCGCGGAGGAGATCCGGTTCTTCACACAGCACCGCGACATCGCCACCCGCCTCACCGACATGCTGGAACGGGGCGATTTGCCGCTGCGTGTGGTTCACAACGACACAAAATACAACAACATCCTCATGGACCGCCATAGCTGCGAACCGCTGTGTGTCATCGATCTCGACACCGTCATGCCGGGCCTTTCCATGTACGACTTTGGCGATGCCATCCGCTTTGCCGCCAATACGGCCGTGGAAGACGAACCGGATCTGTCGAAGGTCGGGCTGGACATGAGCAAGTACGAATCGTTCACCCGTGGCTTCATCGGTGCATCCAGGGACTTCCTGACGCGGGCGGAACTCGAGAACATGGCACTGGGCGCCATTGTCATCACGATCGAGCTGGCTTCCCGCTTCCTGGCAGACCACCTCAACGGAGACAGGTATTTCCGCATCCACCGACCGAACCACAACCTCGAACGGGCACGCTGCCAGATTCGCCTGGCGCAGGACATGCTGGAGAAGCACGAGCTGATGAACCGCATCATCCAGGAAGCGGCACGCTCATCCGATGTGCCTGCCCCTCTCCCCGTTCGCTGATCGGCCACCGGCATCGCGATCCCACGCGCCATTTCATCCCGGATCAAAAAAAGGGCTTCGGTCGCAACCGAAGCCCTTTTCCTATGCCAGTCCACCAGATGACGCAGGCGAATGCGACATCCGGAACAAACGGCGCCATGACGCCCGGATGGGAGATACCCGGGCGACCGGAAGCGTCACACGCGCTCCACGGCGGGGAGCAGGACCGGACGCCTTGCCCGGGCGCCTATTCGCCCGGAATGATGAAGCTCAGCACAAAGTACAGGATGATCATTGGAAAGAACGCGGTCAGAAAGGTTCCGACCACCCACAAAACCCGGATGACGGTCGGATCGAGCCCCAGGTATTCCGCAATGCCACCGCAGACACCCATGACCTGGCGGTCACGGGAAAGAACCATGCGCTTTCCTTCCATGTTCGACTCCTTTCAAAGACGATAGACCTCCGATGAGGGCATCACATCGATGTTGTTCTCCTTGAGGGTCATGATAGCGGTTTCGGGATCCTCGACACGGAGTATGACCATGGCGCGTCCCGAAGCCTTGTTGCCGATGAACGCATACATGTACTCGATGTCCACCTTGGCCCGGTCGAGCGTGTCGAGGGCTGTTGCAAGGCCTCCGGGCTGATCTTCCACGGTGATGGCGATGACATCGGTGGTGCCGACCGTGAAACCGCTATCCTTGAGCACCCGGACCGCCTTGTCCGGCTTGTTCACGATGAGCCGGAGAATGCCGAAGTCAGTGGTGTCGGCTATCGAAAGCGCGCTGATGTCGACATCATTCTCACCAAGGACCTTCGCCACCTCGGCCAGACGTCCCGACTTGTTCTCCAGAAACACGGAAACCTGCTTGAGTACCATGGCTCCACCCCGTTCCGCCATCGCGTCGATTCCGGCCAGAGGACCTGTGGGCCAGAACACGGAAAAGCTGCGATGTGCCTCGCTTGTTGACAGTATCTTACCACAGGCAGCCGTGAGAAAACATATCCGGTGCCGATTTGCATCAGGACAGAAAAAAGACGGCCTGTCCGGCTTTCACTTCCGAACGGTCGTCCTGCAGATCCGTACCCGATGCGCGGATCGTCATCCGGCCTCGGGCCTTGATCGGAAGTGAAGCACCGTGACGGATCATTCGATCCGCAGCGGGTGCATGACCACCTCCGATATGGTTGCCGGTTCAGACGGGTCGCCTTTCACCTCACTGGCAGCAACAGGCTCTGACCGGCATAAATGATGCTGTTCTCCATCTCATTGAGATGCTTCACATCCGAAATGTAGCTGCGGATATCGCCATTGGCGCAATGGACGGTCGCAAGATCCCACAGGGTTTCGCCGGCCTGGACGGTGACGAGCACCGTGTTCGCCTCGGCGCGGGTGGACGCGCCCGCCGTGAGGATGGTGGCGGAGAGGATGGCCAGAAAGCCCAGGAGGGCCATCAGGAGAAAGAAACGCCTGCGATTCTTCAAATGCAGCCTGTACGTCATCTGCGCGCCCTCCGTGAACATTTGTTCTTTAATGCGATTATACAAGAACGCCTGTTCTTCGTCAACACTTTTCCGAACGTTTGTTTGACTTTTCTGGATCGAAACGCTATAATGGCCTTGTCATCCGGATCCGCCGGCTCAACGCCGCCGAATCCGGAGCAGGACACACGGCCATCCGGTATCGACCCCAGGAATCGGAGCCATACGGAGGTTGGACCATGAGACACCGCGATCTCGACAAGCAGCAGAAAATTCTTGCGTTCGTGAACCGACACGTTGCGGAGAAGGGTTACCCGCCGTCCGTGCGTGAGATATGCGAAGCCGTCGGCTTCAAGTCCACCTCCTCCGTGCACAGCTACCTCAAGTGGCTCGAGGAGGAGGGACAAATCCAGAAGGACGTCGAAAAGCCACGCGCGCTGCGCATCCTCGATGAGGGGAAAAGCTCCATGGAAGGCTACATCGCCAACCAGGAGATCGAGAACATCCCCGTGCTGGGACGCATCACCGCCGGACAACCCATCCTGGCCGTCGAGCATGTCGAGGACACGTTCCCCGTGCCGGTGCAGTATCTTGAGAACGCCACCGTATTCATGCTCAAGGTGCGCGGCGACAGCATGATCAACGCCGGCATCCTCGACGGCGACTTCATCATGGTCAAACAGCAGCAGACCGCCACGAACGGCGACATTGTGGCCGCCCTCCTCGGCGACGAGGCAACCGTCAAGACCTTCCACAAGGAACGGGGACTCATCCGTCTCCTGCCCGAGAATCCGGCCTATGAGCCCATTCTCTGCCCCGACGGCGTCACCATCCTCGGCAAGGTCATCGGCCTGTTCCGCAAGTTCTGAGCCTTTCGGACATCATGACGCGGCGCAGGCGTCGGCCCGCCGCGTACGAACCGGCACGAAGACATGAAAGACCCCGGATGCAGCCACGGTGAATCGAGTTCGGCGGGCAGGCCCGCTGTCCGCCGAAGGATCCGCTTGTGGCAACCATTCCGGGGTCTTCTTCATGTATGGCTCGTCGGGCAGCGCCTTATCCAAACACCTTCTGGTACATCACCACATCGAGCAGTCGTCCGAATTTCCGCCCCACATCCTTCAGATGGGCGCACTTCTGATATCCGCACGACTCAAAGAGCCGGATGCTCGCGTCGTTCTCGCCGCATATCACCGACAGCATCGTATGGATGCCGGCGTCGCGGGCCCGGTCCTCCATCATCGCAAGCGCGCGGGTGCCGATTCCCTTGCCCGTAAAGCCCTCGCGCAGATAGAGCGTGACCTCGGATGAGCACTTGTAGGCTTCGCGTTTCTTGTATGGCGCAAAATAGCCATATCCGGCGATGTCGCCGTCCCAGCGGATGACCCAGGACTCGGAGAGATACTCCGGATCGGACTGAAGGAGCATGTCCGACATTTCCTCGAGGGTGCGCGGTTCGTAATGGAACGTCGCGGTGCTGTTCCGCACATAATGGTTGTAGATGGCTGCAAGCTCCGGAATGTGCTGTTGCGAGACCCTTTCGAAGGTGATGCCCATGCTGCCTCCACGATGCCCGATTGCGGTTCCCCGTGACCTTTCGCCACCCGCCGCCGAAGGTGGCGGCGTTCCGTCACAAGGACCAAACGGCTTTTCCCTTCATTATAGGCAAACGCTCAGGCGGCTGCAACCCGGGGGCGACCCGCCCGGCGGCTCAGGTCCTGCGCAGCACCGGAATCAGACGGCAGGCGATGACGGACGCCGCAAGGAAGAGCACGAAGTCCTTCAGCAGGAACGGCAGCATCGCCTGCGCGACACCCGGCAGTGTCACCGCCTTGGCCAGGTAAAAGGACTGGATGAGATACATGTACACGATCCCCACGATGTAGATGACCGCCAGGCCCGCGGTGGATGCGATCACGAGCCGCACCATGCCGGGATTTCGGGCACCGCCGCCGACCATGCCCGCAACGATCGCCGCAAGCAGAAACCCAAGCAGGAATCCGAAGGTGGGCTTGAGCACATACATGATGCCGGCGCTGCCGCCGGCAAACACGGGCACACCCAGCAACCCGGTCAGCAGGTAGACGCTCTGGGCCAGGGCCCCAAGACGTGCGCCGAGCAGCAGGCCCGACAGGATCGCGAAAAAGGGCTGGAATGTCAGCGGCACCACGGGAAACGGGACGCGCAGGTAGGCCCCCACGATCATCAGGGCCGCAAACAGGCCGCAGAGGATGAAGTCACGGGTGCCGACACGGCGGTTGCCACGGCTGCAGGTTGAAGCACGGGTTGAATCGATGCGCATCGGTCTCTCCTTCGCGTGTCGCAATCGGCATGCGCCCATCGCCCTCATGGATGATCTGCCCTCCGCATGGCACCATGCGGCATCAACGCGCCCGATGCGCGATGACGGGGCCGGATGCTGTCGCACCGGCCCCGTCATCGTACCAGATCCCGTGATTATTCGTCAACCTCGTAGTGACATCAAGTTTACAATGATGCGCACCTCCGAAGATGCCCGTCATGCATCGCTCATGCGGAATATTCGCCGTTGTAGCTGACCATCACCGCATTCTCCACGCCGGAAACCGCGGCCACGTCATTGACGAATTTCGTGGTGCCGCCGGCAATCCGGACTTCAACCGTCATCTCAATCCCCTTGGCGGATACGGTCTTGGACTTGACAACGCACCGCTTCACGGATTCTGTGACAACGCCCATCACCTGCTTCTCGGCAGCCTCGTCGCCGCAGCGCACGACAAGCAGGTAGGGCGCATCGACCCCCTGTCCCCTGGCGAACAGGATCAGCACCAGGCCGATGAACAGCGATCCGAAGATGGCCATGGGAATCAGGCCCGCGCCAACCACGATGCCCACACTGATGGACCAGAACAGGAACGCGATGTCCATCGGTTCCTTGATGGCGCTGCGGAATCGGACGATCGACAGGGCGCCGACCATGCCCAGCGAAAGAATGATGTTCGACGTGATGGCCATGATGATCAGCGAGGTGATAAGGGTCAGCGCCATCAGCGAAACCCCGAAGCTGCGGGAAACCATGACGCCCTTGAAGGTCTTGCGGTACACGTACAGAATGAACAGCCCCAGTACGAACGCCAACAGCATGGTCAGCCCCATGTCGAACCAGGATACGTCGGAAATCTTGTCGAGTGTGCTGGACTTGAATACGTCGCTGAAGTTGATGGTACCGCTCATGTTTGTCCTCCTGTGCCGCCTTCCGGCGTGAGCATCGATCTGTCATCGCATTGTCGCATTTCGGGAGAGTGTGGCGCGGACAGCTTGCGGTCCGTGCCGGCGCATGTCCGTGCAGGATCGCGTGCCTATCCGCTTTGCCGGCACAAGGCGTACTTCGAGATGGCGGACGCCTGCCGGTCACCCGTCTGGATGGCCGCCGCGACGGTTCCCGGAAGGAATGCGTCATACTTCACCTCGAGCACCATCAGATTGCCGTGGTGGGTCGGAACCGTCGGCAGGGCGGGATCCAGCACATCGACACCCGCAAGGCCCGACCGGATTTCCCGGTCAAAGGTCACACGCACGTTTCCGGCCTCCATGACGAAGGCTTCCCGCGTGTAATCCACCACCGTTGCGGCCCGAAGCAGTTTCGTGTCCATCTGGCATTTCAGGGCCGACAAAAGCGGATCTCCCGTCGCCGGCACGAAGGCGGTGTCTCCGGCAAGCAGCATGCGGCATTGTTCCATCGTCAGCTTCACCGCATCCTTCCTGCCCAGGCCGTTGTGGCGTGTCTTGCGTTCAAGGCGCAAGGTGGCCGGGTCGAGGTTGTACAGCCGGATGCGGTACTTCTCGCGGTGCAGCAGGCCGTCGAGCTTCTCCTGGAGCACCCTGCCCTCGAAATTGTCAAAATAGATGCTGCGGACATGATATTCGCCATGCGCGTCCGCATGGGCGTCATGCCGCATGAGGGCGTTGAGCCTGTGCCGCATCGATATCCAGTCCGCGGTGTTGATCCAGTGTTTCCACTCGTGTCGCCATGCCATGCGTTCCGCCTCCAAACAGTGTTCACCGACCGGGTGCATCGGGCATGCGATGCATCGCATGCCGTGGTTGCGTCGATCCGCATCATCAGGATACCGGGGGATGCTGAAAGGAATCTGAACAGCCCTTTCCTTTTGATCCGCCATCGCGACTGGCGCCGCCCGTGCGGCCCGGACAACCCGTGAGGCTGCTGCGCGATTGCATCAAGATTGGTTTCAGCCTTGCATGGTAGAATAATGCCATACAGACCGACACCGCTGCCGTGGTGCGCAATGCGGCACACATGGCGGAATGGGGGATTCCATGAAGATACTTGTGGTGGAAGACGAGGTACGCCTGGCGGAAGCAGTCCAGCAGATCCTTGCACGCAACCGCCATGCCGCGGATGTGGAGCACGATGGCGCTGCCGGGCTCGATCAGGCGTTGACCGGTATCTATGATATCATCCTGCTGGACATCATGCTACCCAGGCTCAATGGCATCGACGTGCTCAAGGGGATCCGCAAGGCCGGCCTCCAGACGCCCGTGCTGCTGCTGACGGCACGCGACGAGGCATCCGACAAGGTCAACGGGCTCGATTGCGGGGCGGACGACTACCTGACGAAACCCTTCAACACGGAGGAGCTCCTCGCGCGCATCCGTGCGCTGGGCCGCCGGCGTGGCACCCCCATACAGGATGACACCCTGCGCTTCGGCGACACGACCCTCGACGCGACCACCTACGAGCTTGCCTGCAACGGCAGGGCGGTCCGGCTGGGCATGAAGGAATTCCAGATCATGGAGATCTTCATGACCCACGGGAACCGCATCGCGGAGAAGGAGGCCCTGATCTCCAAGGTGTGGGGGTACGATTCCGACGCGGAGTACAACAACCTCGAGGTCTATGTGTCCTTCCTGCGCAAGAAGCTCGCGCACATCCATTCCCCTGTCGCCATCCGCACCGTGCGCGGTGTCGGATACGCGCTCTCCCTTGAGGAGAAAGCCGATTGAACCGAAACAAGGCATACGGGCCGATGTGAGATCCGCCGCCAGTCGTGCCGCAGGACCGGACATCCCGGAAGGAAATACCGCATGAAGGAACTACGGAAACTCAAATACCGGTTCGTGCTGATCGTCATGGCATTGCTGTTCACGGTCACGACGGCCGTATGCGCCGGCATCTACCTCACCATGTACCGCAGCGGCGAGCGGCAAGCCAACAGCATGCTCGAGGAGCTGGCCCGGCGCGATGGCCGGGAACCCTCCAGAATGCGTCCGCCGAACGGTCTTGACAAGCTCTTCCGGGACCCGGTGGGCGACGCTTCGGGCAGCGTCGGAACAGCGGGGGGCGGCCGTGCCGACAGCACCGGCATGAACACCGGCAACACCGGCAACAGCGGGAACACCGGGAACACCGGAAACAGCGGGTTCGCCGGCAAGGCGGATGCCGGCGCGGATGTCGCGGACATGCCGGTGCCGCCGCAGGAAGGCACACCCGCGGCACCCTCCGGGGATGGGGCGCAAACACCCGCACTGGCCGGCCTGGCCGCCGTGTTCGGCTTCGACGGCTTCGTGCCCGGCAACGCCTTCGACATCGCGATGTTCCGCAACAGCTTTTCGATCCGGCTCGACAGCAAGGACGCCATCACATCGATCAGCAGCTTCAGCCGCAATTTCACCGGAGACGGAGAAGCGGACGACATCTCGGAGTTGATGGGAGAAGACCTGGATGCGTTGAACGGAGCGATCCGCGACATCATTTCCCACGGACGCGAGCGCGGGCGCATCACGCTCAACGGCACCAGCTACCAGTACTTCACGATGGAGAAGGCATACGGCCGCATCATCTCCCTGCTCGACCGCAGCATGGAGACCGATACGCTCAACCGCCTGCTGTCGACCCTGCTGCTCATCGGCGGCATCGGCCTGGTCGTCCTCTTTCTGGTCAGCCTCTATTTGGCGGAACGGGCCATCCGGCCGGTCGGCAAGGCGTGGGAAAAGCAGAAGCGCTTCATCGCCGATGCGTCGCACGAACTGAAAACCCCGTTGACCGTCATCGCGGCGAATACCGACGTCATCTTCTCAAATCGGACGGAAACAGTCGCCAGCCAGTCGAAATGGCTTGGTTACATCCAATCGGAAACCCAGCGCATGTCCAAGCTGGTGAACGACCTGCTGATGATCGCCAAGCTGGATGCGGGCGAGAACAAGCCGCTCTTCCTGCCTTTCGACCTCAGCGAGGCGGTCACCGCCGCCTGTCTGCCGCTGGAATCCCTGGCGTTCGAGGCGGGTCGCGAACTGGTGACCGACATCATGCCCGGCGTCACCTATGTCGGGGAGGAGACCGGAATCAGGCAAACGGTGGGCATTCTGGTGGACAACGCCATCAAGCACGCCACGGGCGAGGGCAATGTGCAGGTGACATTGCGCCGAGAGGGTGACAGCGGCCGCATCCGCATCGCTGTCAGCAACCCGGGCGAAGGCATTCCGAAGGAGGATCGCGAGCGCATCTTCGAGCGGTTCTACAGGCTGGATGCCTCCAGGGCGCGGGAAACCGGCGGTTACGGTCTGGGCCTTTCAATCGCTAAGTCCGTCATGGAACGGCACGGCGGTTCCATCCAGGTTCATAGCGAGCCCAAGGGACTGACCGTTTTCACAATGGTGCTTCCGCCACGGAAAGGCTGATGACGCAACCACGAGCAAGAGGGCGGCATTCCGAAGAATGCCGCCCTCTCCTGTCAAATCGGATCAGCTGTTCACACGGTCTCGGTCAGGTACTGGTTGAGGATGCTCTCGAGCATTTCCTGACGGCCGGACTTGATGACCGGTTCACCGTTCTTGAGCGTGTAGGCCTCCAGTTCCTTGAAGCCCACCTTGCCCGCCTTGATGTCGGCGCCGATGCCGGTGTTCCAGCTGGCGTAACGGTCGGCGGTGAATTGGGTGAACACGCCGTCGGCCAAGAGCTTCGAGGCGACCTTGAAGCCGCGGGCAAAGGCGTCCATGCCGGCGATGTGGCCCAGGAACAGGTCATCGGCCTGGAAGGAGCCGCGGCGCACCTTGGCGTCGAAATTCAGGCCGCCCTTGCCAAGTCCGCCGGCCAGAATGGCCTCGTACATGGCCATGGTGGTCTCGTACAGGTTGGTGGGGAATTGGTCGGTGTCCCAGCCCAGGTTGCTGTCGCCCTGGTTGGCGTCGATGCTGCCGAGCATGCCGTTGATGCGGGCGACCGCCAGATCGTGCTGGAAGGTGTGCATCGCGAGCGTGGCGTGGTTGGCTTCGATGTTGAGCTTGAAGTGCTTGTCGAGGCCGTAGGTCTTCAGGAAGCCGATGACCGTGGCGGCGTCGAAATCGTACTGGTGCTTGGTGGGTTCCTTCGGCTTGGGCTCGATGAGGAACTGGCCGTCGAAGCCGATTTCCTTCGCGTAGTCGACCGCCATCGACAGGAAGCGGGCCAGGTTGTCGAGCTCGAGCTTCATGTCGGTGTTCAGCAGCGTCTCGTAGCCCTCACGGCCGCCCCAGAACACGTAGTTCTGGCCGCCGAGCTCCTTGGTGACCTCCATGGCCTTCTTCACCTGAGCGGCGGCAAAGGCGAACACGTCGGCACTCGGATTGGTGGAGGCGCCATGCATGAAACGGGGATTGCCGAACGCGTTCGTCGTGCCCCACAGCAGCTTCACATCGCTGGAAGCCATGCGGTTCTTGATGGCGGCGACGACCGTGTCGAGACGCTTGTTGGTCTCGGCGAGGTTGTCTGCTTCCGGCGCGATGTCGCGGTCATGGAAGCAGAAGAACGGCACGCTGAGCTTCTCGCAGAACTCGAAGTTGGCTTCGACCTTGGCCAGGGCGAGATCCATCGGATCGGAGATGTGGTCCCACGGGCGCTGGGCGGTGCCGGGGCCGAACGGATCGCTGCCACGGGCCTGGAAGGTGTGCCAGTAGGCAACGGCGAAGCGCAGGTGATCCTTCATGGACTTGCCATCGATCATCTCTTCCGGATTGTAGTAACGGAACGCGAACGGGTTGGTGGACTTGGGGCCTTCGTAGGCGATCTTCCCGATGCCCTTGAAAAATTCGCTCATGGTATCCTCCTGCTTGGATAGTGGATGGGTGGATAGTGGATGGTGGATGGTGGATGGGTGGATAGGTGGATGGGTGGATGGGTGGATGGGTGAATGGGTGCCTGGATGGGTGCCTGGATGCCTGGATGGGTGTCTGGATCCTGGTACGGTCATCTATGCAACCGCAATGCAGGGTGCG
>JAEXRM010000200.1 GCA_023440865.1 Bacillota bacterium | reverse complement strand
CCAACCCACACGCCGGTGTCTGCCGCAGAAGAGAAAGCGCGAATCCTGCCGGTGATTCGATTGCTGGCGGAGCGGTTCCCCGACGTGCCGGTATCCGTCGACACCATGAAGGCGGAAGTGGCCCTCGAGGCGGTACAGGCTGGCGCATCGCTGATCAACGATGTCTGGGGTTTCCGACGTGACCCGGCCATGGCGGAGGTGGCGGCGCAGACCGGCGTGGCCTGCTGTCTGATGCACAATCGTGCCGAAGCCGTCTATGGAAACCTGATGGAGGAGCTTTGCGCCGACCTGCTCGAGAGCGTCCGCATCGCGCTGGATGCGGGTGTGGCGCGCGAACGGATCCTGCTCGATCCGGGCATCGGCTTCGGCAAGACGAAGGCGCACAACCTCGAGGTGCTGCGCCACCTTGACCGGATCCGCTCGCTGGGCTATCCCGTGCTGCTGGGAACCTCGCGCAAGTCGGTCATCGGGCTCACGCTCGATCTCCCTGTCGAGGAACGGCTCGAGGGCACCCTGGCCACCACGGCGCTGGGGATTGCACAGGGGGTGGACGTGGTGCGGGTTCACGATATACAGGCGAATGTGCGCGTCTGCCGCATGGCGGACGCCATCACACGGGGGGTGTGACGATGGGCATGGAAAACCGGCCCTGCGCGGATCGATTCGATGCCGTACCGCCGGCATGGCGCAACACGGTTGTCCGCGGGGATGTCATCCGCATCGAGGATCTGGCGATTCAAGCGTTCCACGGTGTGCTGCCGGAGGAAAAACGTCTGGGTCAGCGGTTTCTGCTGACCATCGACATGGAACTCGACCTCAAGCCTGCCGGCCGCACCGACGACCTGTCGCGTTCGGTCAGTTATGCGGAGGTGGCGCAATCGGTCTCGAGCCGGTTTGCCGCGCAATCCCGGGACTTGATTGAGACGGCGGCGGAAGACGCTGCGCGCCACATTCTGCTGCAGTGGCCCCTCGTCAGGTGCGTGCGCGTCTGTGTGAAGAAGCCCTGGGCACCTGTCGGTCTGCCGCTCGAAACGGTGTCCGTCGCCGTCACCCGTGCGTGGCACCGTGCCCATGTGGCCATCGGTTCCAACCTGGGCGATAGCGAGGCGACATGCCGCGCCGCGCTCGCAGAACTGGAGTCCGAGGACCTTCATGTCCGGAAGGTGTCTTCCTTCCACCGGACCACGCCCGTCGGCTATGTGGATCAGCCGGCGTTTCTCAACGGCGCCTTCGAGGTGGAGACACTCCTCGATCCGTGGGAGCTGCTTGCCCGCCTGCTTGACACGGAAACGGCCCACGGGCGGAAAAGGGAAATCCGCTGGGGCCCCCGCACGCTCGATCTTGACCTGCTGCTGTACGACCACGAGGTCCTGGAGCATCCTGACCTGGTGGTGCCTCATCCACGGATGCTCGAGCGGAAGTTCGTGCTGGCGCCTTTGGCGGAGATCGCCCCCTGGGTCGTGCATCCCCTGGCCGGATGCCGCATCGCGGACGCACTGGCGGCATTGGGCGAGCCATGACCCGTTCCGGCGCCTGCGAGGCGAACACCATTTGCACCCAGCCTGCCGAGCGCTTGCCGGGGCCGGGCGCGCCGGTCCACGGTTTGCGTCTCTTGCCTGTCCTTGCGGGATGTGCTTTGATATCATATACGTATGATCCTCCTTGAGCGGAGCGCCCGCCCGTGTCTCGATGCGGCGGGGAGCGGATGGCGCCGCATGCCCGGCATACCGGCAGCCGCACCGTGGCGGGTGCCGCATCCGGATGTGATGGTCATCTTGCCATGAACAGGTGCGTCGGTTCCATCAGCCCGCCTGGCCTGGCTGATCCCACTGATCCGGACCCCCACCCGCTCCGGCGGATGATGCCCGCAGCTTGAGGCGAAAGACGGAGGCAAGACGACAACCATGCAGACCATGCAGTTCAACGCGGATGAAGATCAAGACGGCCGGCTGCTCGTTCAGGCCGCGACGCTGCTTCGCGAGGGCGCCCTGGTGGCGTTTCCGACGGAAACCGTCTACGGGCTGGGGGCGAATGCATTGGACGAAGGCGCGGTCGCCCGTATTTTCGAGGCGAAGGGCCGTCCCTCCGACAATCCGCTGATCGTCCACATCGCCGACCACGGCGAACTCGAAAGCCTCGTCGCATCGGTGCCGGAAGTGGCGCGGGTCTTGATGGACGCGTTCTGGCCCGGCGCCCTGACGCTCCTGTTCCGCAAGTCGGACCGTGTGCCGTCGATCGTCACCGCGGGACTCGATACGGTCGGTGTCCGCATGCCGGTGCATCCGGTCGCGCTCGAACTCATCCGGAAGGCCGGCGTACCTGTGGCCGCGCCTTCGGCGAACCGGTCGGGCCGGCCTTCGCCGACGACGGCCGCCCACGTGCGAGAGGATCTTCAGGGGCGCATCCCGATGATTGTGGATGGCGGGGCGTGCCAGGTGGGGGTGGAATCCACGGTGCTCGACGTGACCGTCGATCCGCCGATGATTCTCCGGCCGGGTGGGGTGACGCGCGAGATGCTCGAGGACGTCATTGGACCTGTGGCTGTCGATCCGGCCCTGACCGGCGAGTCGTCACGCCCCCGCGCGCCAGGCATGAAGTACGCCCACTACGCCCCCCGTGCGCCGCTGACGCTGTATGCGGGCGATGCGGCGGGGATCCTGCCGCGCATTCTCGCGGATGCGCGTCATTGGATCGGGAAGGGCTCGAAGGTTGGCATCCTGTGCACGCATGAGTCGATGGACGCCTATCTTGTCGGGCTTGCGCCGCAAACGGACATGGTTGCGGTCCTGCCTGCCGGCCGTCGGGGCGATGCCCGCAGCGTTGCCGCGGGTGTGTTCGCCGCGCTGCGGCGTTTCGACGAGGAGCGGGTGGATGTCATTTTGGCTGAAGGATTTGATGAGTCGGGCGTCGGCCATGCGGTCATGAACAGGCTGCGCAAGGCTGCGGGGGGCCATGTCGTGGACTGCGGCGGCATAACCGCCGTGTATGGAGGGGGATCGTCATGAAAAAGATCCTGTTTGTTTGTACCGGCAATACCTGCCGCAGCCCCATGGCGGCGGCGATGTTCAACCACATGGCCCGTGAACGCGGACTGGAACAGACCCATCAGGCCGAATCGGCGGGCATCTACCCGGTTCCGGGCGATCCGGCCACCGCAGGTGCCGTGCACGCCATGGACTCGCTGTTCGGCATCGACCTGCGCGGGCATGCGTCCCGCCTGCTCGACGACCGCGACCTGCGGGATGCATGGCTGGTCCTCGCCATGACGCGGCGGCATGTCGAAAGCATCCGGGATGCGTTCCCCGGTTTGGCGGACCGCGTCTTCACCCTCAAGGAGTATGCGGGTGGCGATGTGCGCGACCGCGACATCTCGGATCCGTATGGCACGTCGGACGCCGCGTACCTCGCCTGTGCGAGGGAGATCCGCGAGGCCCTCGAACGCGCGGCCGACCGGCTGTTTGAACAGGACGAAACGGGCATCTGACATGTTGGGCAGCCATCCCGCCGGCATATGGGGCAGCCATCCCGCCGGCATATGGGGCAGCCATCCCACTGGCATATGGGGTAGCCATCCTGCCGCCATATGGGGTAGAATGGTGCAAAGGCATGGCGCGGACCCCTGCCGCAGTTCACCTGTCCGCAGGCGGGCGGGCACGCCCGAACCAGGCACAGGCGCCCGCTTGCATGCAGCAGCAAAGAAAGGGTATCTTCGTGAAGATTTCCATTGGCTCGGACCATGGCGGATTCAGGCTCAAGGAAGCCATCAAGGCGCATTTGCTCGCGAAGGGCCATGAGGTGACCGATGTCGGACCCGGCGACGAGGCATCTGTCGATTATCCGGCATATGGCCGCATGGCGGCGGAACTCGTTTCCGATGGAACCTGCGAGCGCGGCATCGTCGTCTGCTCGACAGGCATCGGCATCTCGATCTCGGCGAACAAGGTGCGCGGCATCCGGTGCGCGCTCTGCACGGACGTGTTCAGCGCACGCCTGACGCGCGACCACAACAACAGCAACATGCTGGCCCTGGGGCAGTACGTGACGGGTGAGGCGCTTGCGCTCGCCATCACGGACACGTGGCTCGAGACGCCGTTCTCCGGCGGGGAGCGGCACCAGAGGCGCATCGACGGCATCACCTCCATCGAAGGGGGGGAATC
>JAEXRM010000169.1 GCA_023440865.1 Bacillota bacterium | reverse complement strand
TGCTGGCACTGCCCCAGGCACGGGAGCAAACCGCACGCGGCCGGTGGGAACCGGTCGCGGAGGCACTTTCGGGCAAGACGTACTACCTGCAGCTGCGTGCCCATTTCCAGTTTCATTGCGACAATGACCTGCTGCGGGCCGAATTTGCACGGTGTGCCGCCTGGCTGCGCGGACACGCCGGCTTTCTTCAGCGTGTGGAACGGCTGTTGAAGTCGTCCCATGATGACCTGGTGCGGTATGAACCTGGCACGGATCCGTTGGCGCACCTGTTGTCTGAGTTCATGGCGCATCGCACCCTGCTGGGCATCTATGCCGCCGATCAGGGTCTGCTGCGTCACGCACCGCTGTTCCAGCGGCTGCGGGAGCAATGGTTCACGATATGCGACGCTTCGGCCTATCTGCTGGATGGTCACGAACTGCTGCAGAGTCTGGAGATTGCGGATGAGCAGAAGCGCTGGGAGATGCTTGCCCGGTTTCTGCAGGTGCATGGGGAGAAGGATTTCCCACAGCAGCTGACGCATCGGCTCATCGCATTGTACGGCATCCCCGACGAGTCCCTGGCGTGGGAAGCGGCTGAGCTGGTGCGGCTGGAGGGCAGGAACGGTTCCGCGGACAAGCAGCCGGGCAAGTCCGAACCGGAGGGGCTCAAGGGTCTGCACGCGCTCCACTGGTGGTACATGCGCGAGTGCATGCGTGCGCATTTCGGCGAGCACAGCCTCAAGCTCGACGTGCTGACGCAGTTCATGCCTTTCCTCCGCCATATCCGGCACGATGGGGAAAGACAGGGGCTGCTGCTCGAGTATTCGGCATTCACGATCGTGGACTTTCGCCATGTGCAGCATTTCTCATGGGTCTGCGAACCGGCCGAGCTGGAGACCCGGTATGAGGAGATGGTCCGTGCCATGCTCGAACAGGGCGGGCAGGAGCCGGGTTACAAGCGCAAAAAGATCGCCGACGCCCGTGACTTCGTCATCGAGCAGGAGGGAGGCGCGGTCGTGCGTCTGACGTTTGCCGAGGTCGGCAGGCTGTACGCGGCCGACATGCTCTCCATTCGGCTCGGCTTGATGGACCGCGAGGTGTGGGGCGTCATGTAGGGTTTGTTTACACCATCATGTCACTTCCATGACAACCGCCTCTCTTGTGCACGAACCCATGACCACCAAACGTCTACTAGATGGAACCACCTGAACGACATGCCATGCATCCTGTCTGATGCATGACAACATGACAGGTTGTCGTCGTGGTTCCATCACATGGGAGGTGTGTCATGAAAAGAATCGTATCATTGGTTCTGGTGGTCGCCTTGTTGATGACCAGCACCGCAACCGTATTAGCCAAAGGCAAGCCGGACAACAGAGGAAAGCATTTCCAGAATGAATTCAAGGCGGCCGCGCTGTATGACATGGGGCTCTTCAAGGGAAGAAGCCCCCAGGTGTACGATCCCGACCTGGGCACCGGCGCAACGCGCGCCGAGGCCATCAAGATGATCGGCGAGGCGCTTGGGTGGCCTGCCGACACGGATCCGGCAACCGGTTTCAAGGCCTCGCTCACCAAGGTGGAAGGGTACACGGATGTTCCCGCATGGGCTGCCCCGTACATCGATTACGCCATCCGCCACAACGTCACCAATGGCATCGGAAATGGCAAATTTGGCGCGAACCTGCCCGTCAACGCGCGCATGGTGTATACCTGGTACGCACGGGCGCTCTATTACACCGAGGACATCTGGAACAACACCGAGCTGCTGGTGAAGCTGGGCTTCCTGACAGCGGACCAATACGCCGAGCTCGACAGGCTCTCGCCATCCACACGCGATGCCCTGACGGGCATCATGTTCGACTCCCTGCGCTGGAAGATGAAGGGAAGCGACAAGAAGCTCATCCAGCGCCTCGTGCAGCTGATGTGGGTCAGCCGTGAGAAGGCGGAGAATTCCGGGCTGTTCGATCCGGAAGTGGACAAGATGACCTGGTCGCTCAAACCGCTCGCCGCCAACACCCTCCAGGGCACCTTCTCTCAGACGCTCAATGGCACGACGGTATCCACCACCGCGTTTCAGGTCGTCGTGAAAAATGACGCGAACAAGAATGGCACATTCGAGGATGCGGAGGTCCGCACACTCGCAAACGGCTCGACCAGCGGTGTGCCGGCGGTGTTCGGTGTCGGCGTCTCCGGCAAGGCGGTGCTGTTCTCCTTCATGACATCCTTCGTGAACGGAGACCAGGTGTTCATCACCCCGGCGACAACCATCAAGGCCATCGCCACAAGCGCGGTCTCGGACGGCACGACAAAATCCGTGCTGTTCAATGACACGACCGTGCCGGCTCTTGTGAATGTCGAGGCAGTCAATGCCTCCCAGATCAAGTTCATCTTCAGCGAGCCCGTCGGCATGACGGCCGATCAGGCGGGCGCGCTGGTCCGCCTGTACCAGGTGCTGCCCGTTCCCGTTGAAAAGCCGGCGGGTGCGACATTCGCATTCAGTGACTACAACAAGGTGCTGACCGTGAATTTGGCCACACCGCTCGCCAATGGCCGGTGGGAAGCCCTTGTGACTGCGGGGCTCAGGGATGAGTTCGGGAACGTGGCGACAGCCCCGTTGACCGATGCGTTCACGCTTGGCAGCGACAACCTCAAGCCCGGTGTGACCAGGGTGGATGTGATGGACCATGACACCATC
The DNA here is from genome assembly GCA_023440865.1 of Bacillota bacterium. Taxonomy (GTDB): domain Bacteria; phylum Bacillota; class Clostridia; order DSM-8532; family DSM-8532; genus JAEWSN01. The sequence goes on along the minus strand of JAEXRM010000169.1, from coordinate 10,459 downwards.
CAGATCACCTTCAGCGAAGCGGTTGTGCCGGCGGCCGGCGACCTGCGGATCCGGCAAGGCGTCCTGACCGTGGACTATGCCATGTCAGCGGTCACCTTCCATTCCGACAACAAGGTCGCCCTGCTGCAGCTCAACGGCGCGCAGCACCTGACCGAGGCTTCCTCGGGCTCGAGCATGACCTTGTTCTACAAGGACATCCGTGACTACGCCGGAAATGTGCAGACGGACGAGAAGAGCCTCGTGTTCACCGTGCCGACGATCGATCTGACCGCGCCGACGGCGACGGTTGGCGATGTGACTCCGGTCTCCGGCGAAACGGGGTTTACGCTGACGGTGCAGTTCAGCGAACCGGTGGATGGCTTCGCGCTGGAAGACCTCACCCTGACAAAGGAGCGCCCCGATGCGGCTGGCACCTATGATGCGGTCACGGTCGCGGCGATAGACGTATCCTATGTTGTGTCTGACAGGAAGGGGATCATCAAGCTCGATGCCGGCGACCTGCATGACGGCGTCAACAAGCTGCGGCTGACACTCAAGGGCACCATCACCGACGTGTCCTTGGACAGGAATCCGCTGGCTGAGGTGACCAGGGAGCTAGCCTATATCCATCTCAAGGATGTCACCGCACCGGATGCATCCGCCGGCATCGCCTGGGATGCGGAGGCGCTGAAGATCACGGTCGTCTTTTCCGAGCCGGTCGACGGCTTTGCGCTGACAGACTACATGCTGAAAAAGGATGATGCCGAAATCGTCTCCACGGTGACAGCCGGGGCGGTTGCCAACAGCCATGTCATCACGGTGACGGATGCGGACGCGCTGGTCAAGGACGATGTCCTGTCGTTGACGTTGAAGGACAGCATCACGGACACCTCCTACAACAGGAACAAGCTGGTGAAGGCGCCGATTTCGCTGATCGTGCCGGAAAAGCCTGCATAGCGCTGGTTCTTGCTGCATCCGCATCATGAGGTTCATGGCATGTCATCATGAGGCTCCCGGAACATACAACGGCCACCTTCCTTGCGGAAGGTGGCCGTTGTGCTGTCAACCGTCATGCCGGCGTGCCGCCTTCGGGTGAGCACTGCAGATGCCGCTTGTGCGCCGCAACGTTCCGGCGGTTTTCGGAAGCGCCGGAGCGCGGCCTAGAAGTTCTGCAGATACCGCTTGAGCATGTCCGTGTTCTGGCAACGCGACATCGCGTCGTCGAACGTGACATGTCCCTGCTTGACGAGCTCGGCCAGCGAGTAGTCCATGGGGATCATGCCGTTCTTGATGTTCGTCTGCAGCACGGTGTCGATTTGGTGGCTCTTGCCTTCGCGGATCATGTTGCGGACGGCGTCGTTCACCAGCAGCAGCTCGATGGCGGCCACACGGCCGTTGCCGTCGGCAAGGGGCAGCAGCTGCTGCGACAGGATCGCCTGCAGCGTGGAGGCCAGCTGGATGCGCACCTGCTGCTGCTGGTGCGGCGGGAAGGAGTCGATGATGCGGTCGACCGTGACGCCGCGCTCGTGGTATGCAGCGTGGACAGCACGTAGTGGCCCGTCTCGGCGGCGGATACGGCCGTGCTGATGGTCTCGAGGTCACGCATCTCGCCGACGAGGATGACGTCCGGATCCTCACGCAGGCCGGCCCGGAGGCCGCTTGCAAACGATCGTGTGTCGTCGCCGACCTCGCGCTGGTTGATCATGGCGACATTGTGCCGGAACAGGTACTCGATGGGGTTCTCCAGCGTGAGGATGTGGCAGGAACGGCTCTGGTTGATGTGCTCGATCATGGCGGCCAGCGTGGTGGATTTGCCCGACCCGGTGGGTCCGGTGACGAGGAACAGGCCGCGCGGCCGCAGGGAGATCTCCTTGAGCAGCTGCGGCATGCCGAGTGATTCGATGGTCGGCATTTCCGGCTTGATGACGCGTGCGGAGATGGCATAGCTCTTGCGCTGCTTGAACACGTTCACGCGGAAACGGCTGACGTGGGGGATGACGTAGGAAAAGTCGTATTCGCCCTTGGATTCCACTTCGGCGAACTGCTCCTCCGTCGTGATGTCGCGGGCGAAGCATTCGGTCTCATCCGGCGTCAGCGGGTGATCGCCGATGGCGATGAGGTTGCCGTTGATGCGCAGGGTCACGGGCCGGAATACCGTGATGTGCAGGTCGGATGCGCCGGCCTTGAGCGACTTGACCAGGTAATCGTTGATGGAAGGATGCGTATCGACTCCTGACAATTCCCTAGTCATCATGGCTACCCCCGTCGTCCGGCAGCAGGTGATTGCTTTGCTCGCCGCCTTTGCTAGTTTCCCCAGAAATCAAACGGTTCACGCATCGAGGCTGTATGTCACGCGCAGCAGCTCGTCGGTCGTTGTCACGCCGTCCATGACCAGCTGCACGCAGTTGTCGCGCAGGGTGACCGTGCCGTAGCGGGTGGCGGCGGCACGCATCTGGTCGAGGGTGGCGCGGCGGTTGATGAGCTCGCGCATGTCCTTGTTGATCTGCACGATCTCGTGGATGGCGATTCGCTTGCTGTAGCCGGTGAAGTTGCAGGCCTGGCAGCCCGCGCCCTTGTAGAGGGGTTGCGGTTCCCGCAGCTTGAGCAGCATCATCTCGTTGTGGTCCGGCCGGTAGCTGGTCTTGCACTTGGGGCAGATGCGGCGCACCAGGCGCTGGGCGATGACACCGACCATCGAGGAGGAGAGCAGGTACGGCTCGATGCCCATGTCCACCAGACGCGAAATGGATGCCACGGCATCGTTCGTATGGATCGTCGAGAGCACAAGGTGGCCCGTGATGGCCGAACGGACGGCGATCTGCGCGGTCTCGCCGTCCCGGATCTCGCCGATGAGGATGATGTCGGGGTCCTGTCGCAGTATGGAGCGCAGGCCGGAGGCAAACGTCATGCCCGCCTTCGCGTTGACCTGCACCTGGTTGACGCCGTTGAGGCGGTACTCGACCGGGTCCTCGACGGTGACGATGTTGATGTTGGGCGTGTTCAGCTCGGCAAGGGCGGTATAGAGCGTCGTCGTCTTGCCCGAGCCGGTGGGGCCGCAGATGAGGATGATGCCGTGCGGATTCTTGATGATGGCGTCGAACAGGGCCAGATTGCCCTCGGTGAAGCCAAGCTGCGTCTTGCTCATGAGCGTGTCGCTGCGGCCGAGCAGACGGATGACGATCTTTTCACCGTCGACGGTGGGGAGGACGGAGAGGCGCATGTCCACACTCTGGCCGTCGATGACCGTTTCCACGCGGCCATCCTGCGGGATGCGCTTTTCCGCGATGTCCATGCCGCCCATGATCTTGATGCGGGTCACGATGGCGGACAGGGCGGCCTTGGCCGTATGCATGATCTCCTGCAGCTCGCCGTCCACGCGGAACCGCACGCGGATCTTGTCCTCGAGCGGCTCGATGTGGATGTCGGAAGCCGATAGGCGGATGGCGTGCTGGATGATGGAGCTGACGAGACGGACAACCGGCGCGTTGGACACGTCATTGGCGATCTGCGCCTCGAGACTGGACAGATCCTCGATCGAAAAGTCCTTGTTCAGCTCCTGAACGGCCTTTTCGGCGCTTTCCTTGCCATAGAACCGGTCGATGGCGATCTGGATGTCCTTGGACATCGAGATGAAGACCTTGATCTCCTTGCCCGTGGTACGCTTGACATCCTCGACGGCGGCCAGGTCGAGCGGATCGGCCATGGCGACGGAGAGCACGTTGTCCTCGAGCTCGAAGGGAATGAGCCGTGCGCGCTTGGCCATGCCCTCGTTGATGAGGTTGATGGCATTGTCGCGGATGGGGGTTTCGCTGAGGTCGACAAACGGCACATGGAAGTGGTATTCCAGTACGCTGACCAGCTGCCGTTCGCTGATGAATCCCTTTTCCACCAGCACATCGCCGATGCGCTTCTTGGTGGTCTTCTGGGTTTCGAGCGCTTCCTCGAGTTGCTTTGTCGAGATCAGTCCGGACTCGAGCATCAGGTCGCCGAGTCGACGGACCGTCTTTTTCTCAGACGTAATCATCACCCCTGACTTGGGAGTGTTGTGGACCGTGCCGGACAAGATGCCGACGATGAAGGCCGGTTCCTGTACGCTAGCCCCAACGACCCGCAGTAGAATTCACTTACTCATTCTATCATCCCGGAACCGCGGCGTATAGATTGCATTCCCATGACATCTCCATGATTTTGGATGAATCGGCAAACCATTCCGGCGGGAAGTGGTAAAATAAGCGTGGGTGCGTGAGACTGTGTCCTGTGGCGTTGTGCCGTATGCATCATCCCGCAATGGAGGGCTTGCCATGAAACGAATCCTCGCCGTGCTTCTTGCCGTTTTCCTCATCATCGCCAGCTCCGTCTCCGCCTTCGCCGGAAGCCGCGGTCACGGACAGATCGAGGACCGTGCCGCCGGCGGCGGCCAGATCTTCAGCCTTTCAGGCCTTTCCGGCGGAGGCGGCGCCACCATGCCAGGCGGCTTCAGCGGCGCCATGTTCGGTGGCATGAACCATGGCACGTTCGGTGACCTGGGCGTTTCCATGTTCGGCGCCAACTACTCGAAGGCGCGCGTCCTGTACGACATCGGCCTGTTCCGCGGCCGCAGCGCCGCGCAGTTCGATCCGGACCTGAAGAACGGCGCCACCCGGGCCGAGGCCATCGTGCTCATCGGCCGTGCGCTGGGCTGGACCGTCGACGCCGGCATCAAGACCATTTCCGGCTACAACGACATTCCGGAATATGCGGCGCCCTACATCCAGTACGCGCTCGACCACAACATCACCAAGGGCGTCGGACACAACCGCTTCGGCTCGAACATGCCGGTGAGTTCCCGCATGGTCTACACGTGGTACGCCCGGGCATTGCTGTTCTCCGAGGATGTCTGGAAAGACCCCTCCCAGCTGGCAAAGATCGGGCTCATCACGCAAGAGCAGGCCGCCAGGCTGACGGCCATCGACGACGCCGCAACGCGCGACCTCATCGTGGGCATCCTGTTCGATTCGCTGCAGTGGAAAATGCGCGGCTCCAACATGCGCCTCATCCAGCGTCTGGTCAACGAGCTCTGGGTCAGCCGGGACGCGGCGGAGGATGCCGGCCTGCTCAACCCTGCGTCGAAGCTGGTCTTTTCGGCGAAGGCCCTCTCCGGCAAGGCCATCCAGCTCGATTTCAATCTCGCGCTTGAAACCGCGACCATCCTGCCGGCCCACTTCGAGATCGCCATCGGCTCGCCCGCAGTCCCAACCGCGGCCTACACGCTGTCCCTGTCCGGCACCAAGACGTTGCTGGTCACACTCGACAACCTCCTGCCCGCGGGAACCAGTGTCACAGTCAAGCCGCTTGCCGGCCTGAAATCCGTTTCCGGCCTCGCCACCGACGGTTCGTCCAAGACCATCCGCATGATCGGCGACACCACGGCGCCACGCGTCACGCAGGCTGTCGCGGTGTCGAATACGGGCATCAAGCTCACCTTCAGCGAGCCGATCTCCTCCACCGCCACGGAGGTGGCCACCCATGTGTACCTGGATGGTCAGCTGCTCGCCGGAGCACCCGCCTTCGCATCCGGCAACCAGGAGTGGACGCTGACACTGCCCGCCGGTGCCGTGCTTGCCGCCGGAAGTCATGCGCTGGTGGTGACCGCAGGCATCCGCGATGTGTCCGGTCTGGAATCCGCCGCCTACAGCAAGACAGTCACCGTAGCCGCCGAACGTGTGCCGCCGTCCGTTCTCGAGGTCTCCGTGCTCGACCGCACCCATCTGCACATCCGGTTCAGCGAATCGGTGAAACCGGGCGTCGGCACACTCGCCATCGGCACGCGGTCCTATCCGGTTCCCGGCGCCCTACAGCTTGACGGCACGCTGGCCGCGCTCACCCTCGACACGCCGCTGCCCGATTCCGCCGACACCTTGCCGATGCTGCTCCGCTATGCCGGCATCGAGGATCTGATCGGCAACAAGGTCGGGGAGGAGATGCACGTTTCCTTCACAGCGCCCCAAGACCAGACCGCACCGGCGGCAACGCAGGTGGCATTGCAAGAGAACGTCATCGTCATCACCTTTTCCGAGCCGATCGACGGTTTCGACGCCACCGACTTCACACTGACCGGCGTCGATGGTTCCGGAGCCTCATTCACCCCCGTTGTCACGGGTACAGCCTACGACGCGGCCACTCGCATCGCGCGCATCACACTTGACGCCAACGCTTTCCCCGAGGGCGCCACCACCTTGACGCTGGTGCTCACGGCCGGCATCAAGGACCTGTCCGTCAACGAGAACAGATCCGTGGAAGCGAGTTACACCCTGACGCACGCCAAGGACACCACCAGTCCGAAGGCAACCGTCACGACGGAAGCCGCATTCACCATCGTGGTCACCTTTGACGAGGCGGTGGACGGTTTTTCAACAGACGATTTCGATTTGACCGGCATCAACGCAAGCGGAGCTGCCATCGACCTTTCCGGCGGGCTGGTCACGGCAACCTATGACAACGCGGCCCGGATGGGGCGCATCGTCATTGCAGAGGGCGCACTGGCAGGCGAAACGGGGACGGTGTCGCTGACGCTGAAGCTGCTTTCAGGAATCCATGATTTGGCGGCAGTGCCCAATGTGATGGCGCCTGCCACGCATCTCCTGCTTTTCAACGTGCCGTAACGGATCTGCACAAGACCAAGCGATCCACATGGCGGTAGAGCGGCATGGGAAGACGGTGGCTCATGATGCGAGCCACCGTCTTTGTTTTCCCGTGCGAAATGGGGGAAAACTGTGCCGTTCAGGCCTGTTCTGCTGCCTGACGCCAGCCGATGGGGCAATGCATGGGCCAAATCGACGGCTTCGGTGTCTCCGGCTGCATGGATGTTACTATTGCCCGTAGTCGATCCTCATGACAGAATGATGGTGGTTGTCGCAGAATGTGGCCGTTCTCATCGTTCTGGAAGGATGTGGAACCATGACAGCAGATGACACGAATGCATGCAACAACGTCAATCAACGGGAAGCCGACGAACAACCGGTTCAAATGGCAACCGGACTGCCTTCCGATGCGCTAGAACCGAACAAGCGCCCGGAGGAGAACATGACAACGGTCATCGATGGAGAAGCTGTCGCAGCGCCGGAGGCGATCAACGGGAGAAGGCGCAGGGCCAGGCCGGGCCGCTGGCAGAAGCTGTGGCTTTCGCCGGCGATTGCCTTCTTTCTTGCGATCGCCGGACTTCAAATCGCGTATCTGCTGCAGCATATCTTTCCCTATGGAAAACAAACACTGCTTCTGATCGATCTGTATCACCAGTACACACCCTTTCTCGCAGAGCTGCAGGACCGTCTCGCGCATGCTTCGAGTCTGTTCTTTTCATGGAATGGCGGTTTGGGCGTCAACTTCCTTTCAACCATTTCCTACTATCTTGCGAGTCCCCTCAATCTGCTGCTCGTGCTGTTTCCCGCTCCGTACATCACGGAGGCCGTTCTCGTGCTGACCTTGTTGAAGGTTGGCCTTGCGGCCGCCTTCTTCACCATATGGCTGCGAACGCTGACCGGCCGCGATGATTATCCGGGCATCGCGTTCGCGTTGATGTACGCACTGTCCGGTTATGTCGTCTCATATGCGTGGAATATCATGTGGCTTGATGGCATCTACCTGCTGCCGCTTGTTCTTGCCGGTCTTGTCAGGCTCATGCGCGGCGGAAATGCACTTCTTTATGCTGTTTCACTGGCGTTGCTGCTATTGTCGAATTTCTACATTTCCTTCTTTGCGATTTTGTTCATCATCCTGTACTATCCAATCCTGCTGAACCGGATCGATGCCATCCGGCTCCGACAGATCGGTCCCATCACCTTGCGGGTTGGGTTCTTTTCCTTGCTGGGCCTCATGCTTTCCGCAATCCTTGTGCTCCCGACAATCATTGCCCTGCGCAACACCTCCGCGGCGAATGATCCTTTTCCGACGACCGTCACACAATACGGCGATTTCTTCGACTTTTTCATCAGGCATTTGACTGCCGCCCCGCCCAGCCCCCTGCAAGGTCAGCCGAATTTGTACTGCGGCGTGATCGTGCTGCTGCTGGTACCATTCTATTTTCTGTCGGCCACGGTGAAGCGAAGCGTCCGTATCGGGACCATGCTGCTGTTCCTGTTCCTGGTCATCAGCTTCAACCTGAACCTGCTGGACTTCATCTGGCACGGATTCCATTTTCCCAACCAGCTGCCTTTTCGCAATGCCTATGTATATGCTTTCCTCATCGTGACGCTTGCCTACGAGGCGTGGTCCAGCAGCGCAGGCATCCCCGCACGGCACATCGGCATCCTGTTTTCCGTCCTGCTCGGGCTTGTTGTGCTTGCGCAGAAGCTCGCAGAACCGGGGCCGGGATGGCCGGATGCCTATCTGACTGTCTTTTTCCTGTTCATGATGTGCCTCGCCCTCACCATCAGGCCCACAACGGCGCACAGGGCTTGGTGGCGCGAATTCGCCCTGTTCCTGCTGATTGCCGTCGAGGTCTTCACTTCAACGGTCATTGCCGTCGGGCAAATCAACACGAGCCTGAAGTATGCCGCCAGGGACAACTATGCGAGCGGCACTGAAGTGGACTGGATCCGGTCTGCCATTTCTACCGTGCAATCGCGGGATCATGGATTCCATCGGATGGAGATCATGCCGTCAAAAACGGTCAACGACCCCTTTCTGTATCATTATCAGGGGCTTTCCATTTTTTCCTCGATGAGTTCGGAAAATACCGCCCGAACGATGAACCGGCTCGGGTTTCACGGCAATGATGTCAACAGCTACAGGTATTCTGGCAGCACCATGCTGCTGGATGCGATTCTGGGCATGAAGTACCTGCTGTATCGTGATGGAGACAACAACAAGACAACCTGGAACCAGATAGGGGAGTTCGACGGGATGACCCTGCTTGAGAACCCGGATGCGATGTCTGTCGCATTTTTCGCAGATGCCGGCATGACAGGCCTCAACACCGACAACATGGATCCGATAGCCGCACAGGAGGCATATGGAAAGTACCTGACGGGTTATGATGGGTTCTTCTCCCTTGTTCGCTTTCAAAACATGGGCGCGGAACGGTCCACGATCAAATCCGAGGATGGCGTCAGGTTTCAGATCGAATACCCCGACAGGGAACAGCAAGCCATCGTTCGTCTTTACCACGCCGGTTCGGAGGACCAGTATCTGTACCTTGATTATCAGGCGCAGCCCTCCGTCATCGGATTGGGGTACATCGTTCTGGGGGACAAGCGCATCGCTTTTGACTCGACACGCGACACGGTCGTCGACATCGGGTTCGTCAAGCAGGGAGAGACGCTGCAAATCGAGTTGTGGCCGAACTCACGGAGCAATGGGCCCTATGCCTTCAGTGTCAGGGCGCATGCCATGGATTTCGCCACATACAAGCAAGCGATGTCGGTGCTCAGGGAAAGGCAGCTGACTGTGGAACGATTCTCCGATGGACATGTCGATGGTCGGATCGATGCCCGGACGGACGGGAGCGTTTTCACATCCATCCCATACGATCATGGTTGGACGGTTCGAGTTGACGGCAAGGAAGTCCCGTCTTTTGCCATCGATCAAGGGTTTTTGGGTTTTCCGATACAAGCGGGTTCGCACCATGTCCAACTGCGCTTCGTTCCACAAGGGTTTTGGCTGGGTTTTGAGACAAGCGTGCTTGCCATGCTGTTCCTTCTGGCTGCCCGGTGGAAAAAGTGGCACTTCCTCATTGGAAAAAAAAGTTGACAGCCCCTGCAATGGTTCAGCTTCATCAAACGTGTACAGGTTAGGAAGGTTGTTACTTTTCCTGTGAAACATGTGTATGCGTTGTTTTTCATCATGGCATTGATAATTGTCTTGAAATGATCGGAGCGTGATACAAGAAGAAAGATAATTATTGACAAATAACAATAATTCAGATAGAATCAAGTTACACAACCACTGTCGCCGTTGAAAATGAAAAAGGCAAACTGCATGAAAATGCAGGACGCAAAGCCAGATGCCTACAGCCCGAAGAGCGGGCCATGGTCGATCGGTTGCCATCTGATGGCGTAACGGTTTTCAAGGGAAGAGAGAGTGGTTACATGAAAAAGGCAGTATCTCTTGTTTTGGCTGTCTGTATGGTTCTTGGGTTGGCTACATACGGAATCGTGAATGCCGGTGCGGCAGACTTGACATGGATCAGGACGGAAGAGTCGGAAAACACACCCAGCAATCTCCCTGGGTACATCGGTTCGCAAAAACTGGATGTCGGAGCAAACGGAACTGAGTCAAACCATGTCAGTGATGGCGCATATGCCAAGATACAGGTGAAGTACTTTGCGGACAAGGGCAAAATGTCCTTCCTTGTCGAGAAGTATTATGGGGAAGCCGTTCTGAGAGCGGTTGCGATCAAAGCGGGTGCCGGTCCGTCCGATGGCGGATATGTGCTCTTCACCTTCACCTCCGAAGTGAGCATCGGCCAAACCTACGAGTTGCAGGGCTTTACCAACCACAATAT
>JAEXRM010000094.1 GCA_023440865.1 Bacillota bacterium | reverse complement strand
GGTGTGGGATGCCAGGGCGACAGGGTGGGATGCCGTGGCGGGGTGGGCTGCCGTGGCGGTGTGGGATGCCAGGGCGACAGGGTGGGATGCCGTGGCGGGGTGGGCTGCCGTGGCGGAAGGACGGATGTCGGCGCCCGCATGGAATGGGATCGCCACGCGTCCGACAAAGCGGGTGCGGATGGCGGTCTTGCCCATGTAGTAGCGATACTGGTCGATGATGGCGGCATCGCCGACAGCCAGGCACTGCACGCTGTTGCGGCCCGCACGGCGGCGCAGCAGGCTCGCGGTGATGATGCGCTGCGCGATGACGAGGCAGACGGTCGCCAGCAGGTAGACGCCCAGAAAGCGGTTCTGCGCGACATGCTCGCTGATGAACGGAATGATGGCGATGCAGAAGCAGGCGGCCCAGAGCGCCGACGACAGGACGTTGCGCACGACGCGGTCGCGGTACATGAACGTGGTGCTCGCATACATGCGCTGCGACTTCATGACAAAGAGGAACACGACGGGAAAGGCAAGAAGCATCCAGAAGAAGCGGGCGCCGCTCAGCGGATGCCACAGCAGCATGGTCAGCAGGTCGGCCAGGGCGTAGGCGGCCACCAGGCACATCACGTCGAGCAGAATCTGCGTGACATTCGTAAACGCGCCGCGGTTGGATGCATGCATGGGGCCACCTCCCTTCATGTTTCTGCGGTTCCTGCTGTTTGATCGTCCACCGCCGTGGTAAACCTCTGGCAGAGGCTGTGTCCAAGGTTGCCACGCCGGCATGACACCGGATGGCCCCAAAGGGCATGAAAAAGACACCCAAACGGCGAGCACCATCAGACGGACATCATCCGCGCTACGGCTTCCCCCCGAAAGCAGTGTCATTGACGTCTGCCGCAATTCATCATCAGCAGCAAGCACCCTGTCCGGCTTCTGCCGAGGAAAATCAGGCAGGACGCTTATCGGACATATTTGCGCATTGTGTCTTGCGGTTTACTGGAAATAGCCTATCGTTGATGAGGAAAATTGTCAATAATCGAATGTCGTAAAATCGCGTCGATTCTTGTCGAATCAAGCTAGATCGAAAAAAAAGTGAAGGAGAGCGGAGGGAATCCTTCAAATAAACGTCCCGGCAACACATCTTCAGGGAGAAACATTCCATTTTCCGAACCGGAACGACATTTATTGTATTGTTTATATTTTGTTTGGTTTGTGATACAATTCATACCATGGGCAAACCACGTGAAAACGTGGGACGCAAAGTCTGAAGTCTGTATCGGTTGCGGAGTCTTCCCCCTGCGACGTGCGCCATGCATGCAAGGCCGGCCGATCCCGTTCCCGACATGACCGTTCGGCTGCTGATGCATATCGGTGGCCTTTTTTGTTTTCCAAGGGACGTACCGGCGGAGAACAAACGGGCCGAACGCCTAAGGAGGCTGTATGAAAGGAAGACTGCTCGCCCTGTTGCTCGTTTTCACACTGCTGCTCGGGTTTGTGCCGGTATCCGCGGACACCCCCGCACCGCCCGTGGTACCGACCACGACCCTGAACGCCACACTGCACGACATATCGAAGAATCATCCCGATTTCGAGCGTACCGGCTATACCTCGGGCCTCATGACGGGGCTCGTGGAAGAGACGCTCGGCGTGGACCGCCTGCCGGTGTACGCCGCGGACCAACCCGACAACACGACCATCGACAGCGCGGCATCCTTCGCATCCTGGTTCAAGGACGCGTCCGATGGAGACCAAAAGATCAGCAGCACCCTGGCGAGCCCGTATCCGCTCGTGCTGACCGATCCGGAAAATGACGGCGTGTACACGTACAAGACCACGGACCATTTCCCGGCGGCGGACCAGTTCTTCCCGCTTGACACCTTCACGGACCCCGGGCAGTACACAAACGGCTATCTGGGGTGGGAGGGCAATGCCAGCCACAACTACCACTTCACCCTCGAGCTGCACAGCTCCTTCACGTATGTGCCCAACACCTCGGTCGCGCCAAAGTTCACCTTTGAAGGCGATGACGACGTCTGGGTGTTCATCAATGGGAAGCTGGTCATCGATCTCGGCGGCGTCCATACGGCCAGGACGGCCACAATCGAACTGACGGAGGCCAAGGCGGAGGAACTGGGCCTCGAGCCGTACGAGGACTACGACTTCGATCTCTTCTTCGCCGAACGGCACACCACGCAGTCGAATTTCCGCATCGACACCAGCCTGAAGCTGAACAACCTGTTCGATCTGGAGTTTGGGAAGAACGTCTACGGTTCTCCCGAAGAGTATGCGATTCCGATCGAAGTCGACGACGCCTACTATACGGCCGATGACCAACCCTCCGGCTTTACCTTCAAGCTCTACAAAGTCTCTTCGACCATGCCGACAGCGTCGGTGCCTGCCCCCATGTCGACAGACGGTCTGGAATACGTGGGTCAGGCCTCCACAACCGGTGGCACCGTCACGTTCGAGGATCTCGAATGGCGTCATCTGTACTGGTTGACGGAGGTGCCCGATCCCGATTACCAAAGCAGCATCGGGGAAGGCATCTATCTGTGGCTCACCGAGGATGGCGAGTTCCTGTGGTACACCGACGGCGGCTGGTATCCTTGGTACCTCGAGGTTGACAACTACTTCATGCCCACACCCGGCCTGAAGGTCACCAAGACCGTCTCCCCGACCAGCGGTCTCACCACCACGACGTATGGATACAGCATCCAGCTGGAGAACACCGGCAACATTCCGCTGCTCGTCAGGCTGCAGGATACGATGGAGTATGCGGCCAACGGACCGGACTTCAACGATCCCGATGACGAATGGATCATCGCACCGAAATCCACCATCGCACCGATCACCTATCCCATGACCTTCCCGGGAGCGGGTACCTATTCGAACATCGTCACCGCAACGGGCATCTATGTGACTGGCGAAGAAGAGAATGTCTTCTCAAGCACACAATATGCGGATGACTTCCCGAACATCCCCGACAAGCAAATCCTGCTGAAATTCCTCTACAAATTCCCCCACGATGTCATCATCGCCACAGCCAGCGCGATCGTGACGGTCTCCTCACCCGTCCCCACCCCGCCGACGCCTCCGCCGAGTCCGCCAACCACCAACAGCACCCTCACCATCGCCAAGGAAGGGGAAGGCACCCTGCTGCCTGACGTCGGCACCACCACGCACACCACCGGCACACTCGTCCAGATGCAGGCTCCCGTTCCGGCAGCCGGCTGGGTATTTGCAGGCTGGGTTGGCGCAAACGGCACGGAGGTCAGCAACAACGCCATCCTGATGACCGGCAGCAAGTCGATCGTCGCCCGTTTCACACCGGAGACCATCATCACGCCGCCAAGCGAGGTACCGCAGGCCGCGCCGGTGATCGTGCCTTCCGCCACGCCGACACCGCCCGCAGCCAACGTGGAAACCATTGAGACACCGGTCGAGGTGCCGCAGGCAGCGCCTGCGCTGCCCAAGACGGCGGGCGTGCCGATCAGCCTGATCGTCGTGCTCGGCGGCCTCATCACCACGCAGGGCCTCATGCTGCGCCGCATGCGCCGGAAACCGTAAGGCGTCCGCATTGCCGGTGTCACAACGAAGCAACACGAAACGTGCGGCACCGGACAATCCGCTCACATTGACAGAAGGGGCAGGCACATCCAAGCGATGTACCTGCCCCTTCTTCGATACTTCATCCATGACGGGCCGAGCGACGGCTGATCAACAACGAGCCATCCGTACCGGGCCATCAACGACGGATCATCAACGACGCTTCTCCGACGCCTTGCGCGCCACCTCCCACAAGGCGGCAACAACCAGGGCTGCGAGGGACAACGCCACGCCAGCGGAGAATCCTTCCGGCGCATAGGTCAGCGTCAGCTCATGGGTACCGGCGCCAACCTCGACCCCCAACCGCGCATCCGCGACCTTCACGGGTTCATGCCGCACGCCATCGAGCGTCAGGCGCCACCCCTTGTCGTAAGGGATCGCGAAATACAACAGACCGCCCTCCTTGACGTCGATGGTGCAGTCAAGCCGTGTGTCGGCATGCGTCTTCACGGTCAACGTCTCATCCGCGAGCCTGGCGAATGCGGCCTCCCAGTTGGCCTCATTCATGGCGGCATACTCCATCACATAGGCCCCTGATGTGCCTTCCACGGGAATCTCCGTTATGATTTCGGTTCCCGCCTCCAGGTGTCCCAGATCCACCACATAGCCGCGACTCGGGTCCACGCTGATGGTTCTGTCGTTCACCACGACCTTCGCGTCCTTGCCAAGCGCCACATGCATGTAGCCATAGATCTGCGCGGACTGCCTGACGACATGCCGGCCCTTGATTGTGCCGCGCTTGTTGCCGCCGTCTACTGAGAAGAAGGTACGCACGCCCTCCACCTGGGTCATGTGTGCCTTGTCATACGTGATCTCCGTCGCTTCCAGCTTGTCGAATATGGGTTCCTGTACGCCAGTCGCGGTGGCGATGAATGCTGCCTGGTTGTCAAATGCCGAATATCCCTGCGGCACCCATCCCATCAATGCGTCATCCGCCATAAATCCCATGCCGACGTCATACCGGTTCCTGTACATGGTGACCTCCCCTTGCGTGAAGGACTTCTCATAATAGGAACTGACGAGCTGGTTGGCATCTCCCTTGCCGATGAGATAGCGGATGCCGTACAACGCATTGACGACCGGCGTGTTGGCCATGTAGACGTACCTGTTGGAAGGCAGATTGGCGGACAGGCCCATTTTCTCCGCAAACCCCGTCTGCCGCCTGTCCGCGACGGATGAAAACTGGGAAACACCGTTGTACCCGTACAAGACCGGATCATTCACGGAATACCAGCGGGGGATCTCCAGCCGGTACAGCCCTGGATCCAGCGAAGCGGTTTTCTCCAAGGCAAGCGCCATGTCGGCCTGCTGCGGCGGATACTCCTTGTAACCGGTGCTACCCGTCTCCTTTGCACCCGCGACGGCCATGAGACCGCCATCAAGCAGCACAAGAGCCGCCATGACATACGGGATCACCTTGCGCAGCCATCCATCGGGATGCCTTCGGGCGATATGCGACAAGCCATAGATGCCAGCCCACCCTGCCAAAAACAGGATCGACCACAGAAAGGTGTCGTGCTTGTCCTTTTCCGCCATCAAACGGTCATACAGGAGCAGATAGACAACGCCCACCGCAGCGACCCGCTTGACCAGCGAAGGCATGATTTCATCGATTCTGCCGTATACCTCGAAGGCAACAACCAGCAGCGTGAAGGAGAAGACAAAAGCAAAGCGGAACGGCACCTCATTGGGAAAATGGAAACCGTGCCAGATGAAGTCGAGATAATTCACGTCCATGCTCAGCAGCAAAAGCACGATCAGGCCGCCATGTGCCACCTTCTGCCTCAAGGGAACAGAAGAAAGGAAGAAGTACATCGGCAGCAGCAGCAGCGCCAGAAACCCACTGTACAGGTTGGGGAGCCCGCCCCGTACCGTCGGCGTCGAAGCAGGCAGCAGGCGGTTCAGGAGATCGAGCACCGGTTGATACAGCTTGAACTGTGTCGGATCCTGCGAAGCAAGTCCGTACGCATTCTTCAGGCCATGATAGGCAGGCAGCAGCATGATGGCCGCAAGACATACGCCGAGAATCGAGACTGCGGCGATCTTCACCGTATCGGTTGCGGCGCCTTGCCAGGAAAACGGCGCGGGTTTTCTCGACCACTGCAGCAGGAAATACAGGACTATGTACAGGCAAATGAAATACCCGATGTAGAAGCTGCTGGCCAATGCCAACGCAAGCGTCAGCACATACAGCCAGATCGACTTGCCGTCAAGCACCTTGTGCAATCCCAGCATGACAAGCGGCAGCAGCGCGACGCCGTCGAGCCACATGATGCACCAGTAATAGCCCGTCAGGTACCCGCAGCACGCATACATCACGCCGAACAGGGTGATGGCGATGTCATTGCGTTGGAAACGGCCGCGGAGGAAGATTGCGAAGAACATGCCCGCCAGTGAGATCTTCACCATCGTGACGGCCATGAAGAATTCCCGCATCCATGCTTCCGGAAACAGCACCGAAAAAAGATACAGCGGACTGGCCGCATAATAGGATATCAGGGAGAGGAAGTTCGTACCGCCTCCGGTATGCCAGGAATAGAAGAGCGATCCGCCATGCCTGAGCTTGGATTGCAGTTCGTAGAAGAACGGATAGTATTGATGCCAGCTGTCGATGACCATGATCTGCCGGTCACCGAACGGGCTGAGCTTGATGATGGCAAACGCGGCCGTCATGATGCACAGAGGCAGGAATAATGCCAGCAGAATGAAGTAGTTGGAGCCCAGCGCATCCAGGAGATGCCGCACGACTCGCATGATCCCATGGGCAGGTTTGCGTGGGCTCGGGGGAGACAGCGGGTTCGGGGAAACAGGCGACTTTGCGGCAGCGGACCGTTTTGCGGCATCTGCCGGTGCATCCACCGGGCCGCCGGAACGTCCAGGGGCATCAGCAGGTGATCCCGATCCCACCGGGTTATCGCGGCCAACCGGTGGCACATCGAGATCCGGCGGCAGTGCCGTTGCTTTTGACTTCCGTTCATCCCCGGGTTTCGCGTTCCCTTGCCTGCCGATTCGTCCGAGATCGTCTCTTCCAGCGCTCCAACGATATGCTTTGCTGCGCATCATGCTTCCATCCTTGCATGTATGATAGTCGGACCATGTATCTCTACCAGATGGATCTTGCCTGAATGATATTCGGACCATGTATGTGTAATCGTCAAACCTTGCCTGTATGATAGTCTGATCATACAGAACAGTGCTTGTTATGGCAACTGTGTGTTGCCGACGTATGCGCAGGCGGATACCGGTTTTTTCATAAAAAAGTGGGGGAACCTGCGTTCCCCCACCCTTTCTGCGGATCCTGATCCTTGATTACTTCTTGTTGCGCTTGAGCGAGAAGCCGGAGATGGCGAGCAGTCCACCGGAACCAAGCAGGAGGCCGATCGGGAGGCTGCCGGTCTTCGGGAGGGTCGGCGCGGCAAGCGGCTTCACTTCATCGGTCAGCGTGATTTCGGTTGCGCCCTGGGCAGGCGTCTCGGTCGTCTCGATCACGGGAGCTTCAAGGGGCGGATTCGTTTCTTCAATGATCACGGTAGTCGGTGCCACAGTCGTGGGTGCTTCCGTGGTCGGGGCGGCAGTCGTCTGGATGATGATGATCGGAGGCACGGTCGTGGAAGGCGTGCTGGTGGTCGG
>JAEXRM010000074.1 GCA_023440865.1 Bacillota bacterium | reverse complement strand
CGGTTTGTTCCGTTCGTTCTGCATGTCCGTGCTGTCATCCTTCCGCGGTACCGCCGTGCATGTGTCGGGGCCATGATGGCTCACAGGCAGCGGTTCGATTCGTGACGGGGCTGCGGCGGATCGCCTCAGCAAATACAATCAGGGCAACGGCGCCTTCGGCTGGATGTTCATGAGCACGATGCCCGAAATGACCACCAGCACGCCCACCAGATTGACTGTGGTGATTTTCTCGCGGAACACGATGACGGCCGCCAGAAGAATGAGAACCTGCACGATGCCCGTCGTGATGGGCACAATGTAGCTGAGCTTGTACAGCGACAGGATGTACATGAACATCAGGAAGCTGACGACATAGCAGCACATCCCCCCGAGGGTGAAGGCATCGAGCTTGAGCTGGAACAGGCCGTCCGCAAGCGAAAGCGCGGTGCGCCCGGAGCCGGCGCGGATCAGGACGATGCCCGAAACGGAAAGCAGCATGTACACACAGACCAACAGGATGCGAAGCACGGAAGCCTTCCTTTCTCGCCAACCGGGTGCAGTCATCGTTCGCGCGAATCACGATCGCGTTCGTTTCCATCAGTGTGAATGGTTTGCATATCACGGCCCTTCTGTATCATACCAATTCCTGCAGTGAGCGGCAAGACACCCATATGCCGGCAGTTCACCTGTTTCCCGGCAGCGCCGCCGATGCATCGCAGAAACATGCGCATTTGACGTGTCCGCTGCGACACGTGCATCGTTGCCGGACAACCATACTGGACGGATCACACACCGCTGCGGTTCACGGGCCCCAAAAGCGCATGAAGGCCGTCTGCAGTGAAATCCCAAGCAGCACCGGCACAAGGGAGAGCATCAACCACTTGATACGCGATCCGCCACGGGAAGGTCTGGTTCCGCATGCCGCCAGCAACAGTGGCAGCAGCACCGTGAAGTACCGGCCCTGTACGCCGCCGACTTCATGGCCCGCGACCGGGGTCCAGACCACATAAAGCGATCCGTAGATGGCAAACGAGATGCCCAAATGGAGCAGTGCCGCATAGATGCGGCTCCATGCGGTCTTTCCGAAGCCCGCGAGGTCTTTCTGCGGACCGTCCAGCAGCAGCAGGGCTGCCAGCATGGCGCCGAACGAAAGGTAGACCGGCTTCGGCAGCGGTGTATCGAGCCAGCCCAATATGCCAATCACACCCGCGAGATTCTGCGGCAGCTGCGCTGTCATGGAACCAACCAGAACCCGGAATGCCTGGATCGGCTGTCGCAGCATGAACTGCAGCTGCATCGCCGGATCCGCCCCGGGAATGGGGGTCGCTGTCGAGAATTGCGCCACTTGCCTGTTCCAAAGGAGGAACACCAGCAAGGCGGTCGCCCAGCACACAAGGACGCCCGCCGCCTGGAACAGGGCGCGTCGGGCAGCCAGCCGGCGGATGGCCGTTTCCATCTGCCCAAGCGGCAGCAGCAGCAGCAAGCCCAGCATGAGGATGTACAGGTTCTTGCAAAGAGGCAAAGTCGCGGACAGCAACACATACAAGAACCATTCGCCCGCAGGTATGCCCGTACAGGCAAGGGGCAGAGCCCCAATACGAACCCGCAGGCCGGACTGCGCCGTGGTTCCCGCCGCTGCACCCGTGCGGATCTGCATCCGCCGGCGCATCACCAGCGCGAACAGCAGAAAGGAGAGCCCCAGCGTGACGGAGTCGGCGCTGACGCCCATCGCTTCGGTCAAGGACATGGGGAGCAGTGCGAGTACGGTGAGGAAACCTTTCCCCCAGGGGATGATGCGAATCGAAACGCCCACGAGAAAGATGTATGCCGCCAGTCCGAATAGCCGTGCCATGTACAGCAGGCCCAATGCCGGCACACCGAGCAGGCGTCCCGTCCAGATGCCTAGGATATGGGGAAAGTATGGAACCGGCGCGTAGTTGGCCGCACCGCTGACCTGGATGAACGCCCGCTCCTGCGGCAGCAGCGGGCGCCGCAGCATGAGCCGCAGCATTTCACGGTCCTGCCGTTCCTCGGCGTGAAAAGGCAAATTGGCCGATACGGATGTCGCCGCATGGATGCTCAATGGCAGCGCCGCGCCAATCACGCCGTCCTGCCGCTGCATGATGACATGCCCCTCCGAAATGGCGAAGGCGCGGTAGAAATGGCTGATTTCATCGGGCACCTGAAAGGGTGGCGTGAACAGGAGAAAGAGGATGCCAAAGACCGCCGACGTCACAAGGAAGAAGCGGAGGATTCCTTTGTCCGCGGAACGGTCTGCCTGTCTCCAGATCGTTTGTATTGCCGGCATGATCCGTGTTGCCACCGAGGCATGTCCCTTCGGGTATCTTCCCTTCCTTTTCGCCATCTCCTGCCCCCTGCCTTGTGACGGCATGCACGAAACCGGGCGCCCCCTTGTCAAGTACGGACAGGGGGATCCAGGTCGTGCCTCTTCCGCACACGAGGGAACAAGAAAAGCGGGAACACCTGGCTCCCGCTTTTCTGCTTCCGTGTGCTGTGGCGGAATCAGTCGATCACATTGCCCGCACGGTCCTGGATCGGATATATCTGGACGGTTGCGGGTTGTGTGCCTGCATCATTGGTCTGGCCGGCCTTCGTGATGTTGAGGATGACATAGACGCCCGTCGCCGCGTGGTCACCCGCCGAACCGGCTGACACGATGCCGTCGGAATCGACGGAGACACCGGAAATGGTGTATCCGGACACCTGGAAGGCAAGGGTCGACAGCGATGATTCCGCAATGGCTTCATCGTACTTGACAACCACGGTGTCCAGCTTGCCGTTCCCGTCAAAATCGTTCCAGAAGATCTGCTGCACGTTCGAGCCATTGACGGCGATCGCTCCGCCGAACTTGTCCTGGACGGTCAGTGCGGCGGCATGGCCGATTGCAACGACCGGTGTTCCGCTGGACCCGACGGTTCCATTGGACGCGACCTGCACCTCGATCTTCTCCCGGCTGGTGTTGTCGTCCCAGGTTGCATCGGAATTGAGGGAGCGATCCACCTGGACAAGGAATGTGGACTGGCCGGAAGCCGTCACATCGATCGCAAGAATGGCCTGAATCTGAATGGGTTGCGAGAAGTTCATGCCATCGGCATCCTGCCGAAACAGGATGTCGGTGGGGTTGAGGGTGGCAACCCGTGTGTTGAAAGTCAAAAGCAGCTTGTTCCGGTCGACCTGCTCCGCCTTTTCAAGCGAAACCGTCTCCTGGCCGATGTTTGTCAGGTTGCCCGCTTCCCCGCTGTATTCCAGCGTGTTGTCCGAACCGAGCTTTTTCCCGGAAAGATCACGCATGGCGGCCATCTTGACCGAAGGCGTGGTGATGGCCGAAGCAAGGGTCAGGACGATGTGACGGTTGTCAACAACCGTCAGGGTGTCCGCCGATGTCAAGGATGCAAATCCGTTCGTTCCGCCGTCGGCATCCACCAGATAATTGGATTTGTTCGCCAGGTCGGTTGTGTTCATCGCCTCCGAGAAGGTGATGTGGATGCTGCGTGTCGAGGGAACGGCGTAGGCGGATGTCACCTTCGGATTGGATGAATCCGCTGTTGTCTTGCTGGTGGTCCAGGCGGACATGGCGTTGCCCTCGAGGTCCTTCACGCCGGAAACGCGGATTGTATAGGTCTGGAGATCGGAAATGGCCACCGCAATGCGCACGGACTGAAGATCGGGCAGCACGGAGGCATCGGTGATCGTCAGGATGGATCCGGACTGGTTCCGGACTTCATAATTCGCCTTGGTTTGCGCCGACGCCATGTCGACCGGCTCGTTGAACGACAGGGTGAAGCCGAGCGTACCGGCATTCTCCACGGAAACCACGGACGGAGGCTGGGTGTCCGCCTGATTGTTGTACACGAGCGCCTTGTCCGCGATCTTGACGCCAAACAGGTCGCTGAGCTGTGCCGAAGAGGACTCCGCATTGGTCAGGTAGAACGTCACCAGCCCCGAAGGAACGACGGATGGCATCGTGAAACGCCACACATCCGATGCCTGGCTCTCCGTCATGCTGACCAGATTCGAGCCGTATGCCTCGATTCCCTTGACCATCATGTACAGGCGCACATTGGTTCCATACACCGGCCTGCTGAAACGAACCGTCGCCACACGCGTCAGTCGGTTCAACGATTCCATGGAAACGGACGGTTCGGTCGTCATCGGCTGGTAGGAGATGACGCGTTCCGTCTTCTGCACCATGAAATTGATGAAGTCACGCACATATCCGGTCGAGCTGATCGCCGAATCGGGGTTGACGGTCACCGTGAGCGAGCCGGCCTGGACATCGGTCCCCAAGGTCAGCAGGATGGTGCGCTCCGCATAATCGGCCGTTGCCGATGCGATGTAATAGGTAAGGCCGTTGCCTCTGACCGTGAAACTCGTCGGATCGATGACATGGTCGATACCATCCCAGACGGGCTTGTCGAATTGCAGCTTGAGCAGGCGCTTGCCGAGCAGCTCCGCTCCGGTGAGGGATGGAGGAACCGTGTCCCTGACCGATACGCCGGCCTTGGTGTAGTCCGCATCAAGCGCACTGTTGTCCGCCGCCTTGACCCCCTTCTTCACCGTCACCTCCACGATGGAGAAGTTTGAAAGCGACAGGTTTGCGTCCACGGTCAGGAGGACCGACTGCTTGTCGGACAGCAGGAGCGGGCTGGCGTACTTCACCGTGCCATTGTCCTTGATCTGGTAGTATGTGGCCGATACGCTTTCCCGCGCCACCTCGCGGTTGAAGCTCACAAGCAGCTGCTTGACACCGAGCGCCTGGATATCTGTCACGGCGAACTTCGAAGCAACCGGTGTGGGCGTGGGGGTGGGCGTCGGGGTCGGGGTCGGGGCCGGCGCGACATAGCCAAGGCCGACGGCCGCACCGGTTGCCACGATGCCGCTGGACACAAGCTTGTCAATGAGCTTCTCGCCCGTCCCGGACAGGATGCCGCCGGTGACCGTGCCGTACAGGACATCGACAGCGTGTTCCCGCGTCATGGCGGCAACGGAGGAGTATCTCACAACCTGACCCGCCGTCAGGACCTTCGCCGCGATGGCCACATCCGGCGCCGTCGTCAGGGTGGTCGCATATCCCATCGCGCGTGTGAGGAAGGTGACGAGTTGCAGCCCGGACATGCTCTTCGACGGTGCGAAGACCACCTTGCCATCCGCACGCGTCGACACACCGGTCGTGATGGCCGGATTCTGCTTCAGCGCGAACGCCACGTAGGGCCTCGCCCAGACCGCAATGTCCGCCAGGTCCGCCACGTTCGCCATGACCGCATCGATCTCGGCCTGCGTCTGGCGTTTGACCGCAGGCTCCATCCCCTGTGCGCGGAGCGCCAGCGTGATGCCCTGGTCGCGGGTGAGCAAGCCAGGCAGGTTGTAGCCGGAACCGGTTCCGAGGAACAGGCCGGCCGCCTTCAACGCGTCCGCCTGTTGATCCGCGGTCGCGGCCGCCGCAGGTGCGATGCCCACGATCAGCATGATGAAAGCCAGAAAGAGTGCAAGCCGCTTCTTCATTTTCTCTCCTCCCATGTATGACGGCGACACGCCGCTTTCGGACGGCGGGCTGCCGTTCTGTTCCAATGCGCGGATCGCGTGGTCACGCCTTCGCGGCACGCGGACGCTTCACCCGGCGTGCCTCCAGATAGGAAAGGCCGCTGCCGAGCAGCACCCAGAACACCGGCGAGACGGATACATTGCTGTCGTTGAAGACCGCCGCGATGCCATACCCGACGATGCCGCACAGGATGCCGATATGCAGTAGACGATCCTCCCCTGCGTCCAGTTCATTCCGAATGAGGAATCCGCGCAGCAGGTATCCGCCCAACAGCACGACCACAACGATCAGGGACAGAAGCCCCGTGTTCACCGCCAGCTGGATGTACCAGTTGTGCGGCTTGTCCACCAGCAGGTTGTGGCTGTTCAGGTAGTTGATCTTCGCCGCGATTTCGAACTGCGGGAAATATGCGGCGTAGGTGTCGGGGCCGTGGCCGATGAGCAGCGTGTCCCTGACCATCGGGATGCTGCGCGACCAGATGTAGCCGCGGGAGTTCGCGAAAAACTCCCGTCCCTTGAACCCGAACGTTGCCGGTTCGTCCACCGCAGCGATGAAGGTGTTGTCTCGTGCCGCGATGCGCAGGGTGCCGTCGACCACGACCAGCGGTAGGCGGACATCATGCCACATCAGCAGGATGCCGTTGTTGATGGGTTGCATGCGGTAGTCCTTGTACTTCGGATCGTTGAAGGTGATCGTATTGATGACGGAGCCGCTTCCGTCAGCGGCGGGCGTGGCAGACATGGCATGGGGAATCGGATTCCCCTGCAGGTCCTGGACCACGAAGGCGTCCGTCTCGAAGACAATACGCATGCCTTCGGTTTCTGTCTCATACCGGAAGACGTTGCCTTCCAGAACCGCCGTCAGCACAAGCGGTTTTCCGGCGGAGGTGGCTTCCGGCTGCGGCGCCTCGGCCTGGATCGCCGCATCCGTCACCACGCTCTTGGCTGGAGTGGCTTCCGGTGTGACGAATCGCGAAGCCAGCGCCGACGGAAGGGTGCTGGCGAATTCCCGCATGACGGCGCCCTCGGAAAGCAGGTTCATGGAAACCAGGATGGCGACGCTCATGGCCAACACGCCGAGTGACGTCTTCCAGTGACGGAGGCATGTGCGGAAGGCGAGAACCACAAGGACAAGCACCGCGACGGCGCCGCCCAGCAGACCCGCGCGGGACATGCCGCCAATCCACAGGACGACGGATGCCGCGATGAAGACATATCCCAGGGCGATCTTCCATCGCTTCCCCTGAAGCGACGAGTACAGGTACATCAGGGATACCGGCAGCAGCAACGCCGAATAGGAGCCAAGATAGTTCGGGTTGTAGACGGTGGTGTACATGTTGTTCGCGCCGAAATTGAATGTCAGCTTGTCCCGGTACTCCTGATAGGCGGCGGGCACGAGGATGCGGCGGCCCAACTCGGTCTTGAAGAAATCCGCACCGAGGTATTGCGTGGCGCCCAGCAGGGCGAGTACGACGCTCGATGCCAGAATGCAGGTCAGGACGGCGCGCTTGGCCGTCTTGTTCCGCAACACCTGGCTGGCTGTGAACGCCAGCATCACGTAGCAAAGAAGGACGAAGCCTCCTTCCAGACGGTCGGGAAAGCCGTTGCGCGCGATGGAGGGATAGGCGGAAAAGGCCATGGAAGCGATGATGAGGACGGCATACGCGGCAAGCGGCATGAAATAGGCGCGCTTCTGCAGCCTGTGCCGGTTGACGAACTGATAACCCCACGCCAAGACCATCGCCAGCAGGCAAGCCATCAGCAGGCTCGATTTCCAGAAGCTGAAGATGTCGATGTACCGGTCCACGCCCGTATAGACGGCGATGGTTTTCTCGTCAAGGCTGATCTCGTGCAAGGAGACAACCAGCGGCACAACCGCGGAGCATATCATCAAAATCAGCACCAGCAGCCGATCCACCATTCCCATTGGTGCTGTCTGTTCGAGCGCGTGCCCCCTGTTTCGCTTACCCACGTAACCCTCCATCACCGGATGTCCCATTCCGGATTTCTGTCGTCGGCGTCCGTTGTCGTGCCTTGTCCGGGTCGCCGCACATGCGGTGCGTCACCCGACGGAATGTGAGCCCATTGTATCCCGATATGGGATGCTTTGTAAATCAAGCGCCCCCGCTGGCCTCATTGTAGCCGGGCACCATGCGCTTGAGCAGATCCTTCACGTCACGGGCGCTTCCGGTCTCCATCAGCCCGCGAAACTCGTCCATCATCAGACCGAGGCGCTCATAATCGGAGAAGTACGGCTTGGCAATGAAGATCTTGTTGTTCTCCGTCGTCAGCTGCCCCTCTTCCGCCAGCAGCAGCTCCTCGTAGAGCTTTTCTCCCGGCCGAAGCCCGATCTCCTTGATGGCGATGTCGACGCCCGGCTCATATCCGGAAAGACGGATCATGTTTTCAGCAAGCTCCTTGATCTTCACCGGGTTTCCCATGTCCAGCAGGAACACTTCGCCGCCATGCGCCATGGCCCCCGCCTGAAGCACCAGCTGGGCCGCTTCCGGAATTGTCATGAAAAAGCGCGTGACCTCGGGATGTGTGATGGTCACAGGCCCCCCCGCCTCGATCTGCTTCTTGAAAAGGGGAATGACGCTGCCATTGCTGCCAAGCACGTTCCCGAATCGAACGGCGACGAACTCGGTCTCGCTCCGCTTGTCCAGCGCCTGCACGATCATTTCCGCGACCCGTTTCGAGGCACCCATCACATTGGTCGGATTGACCGCCTTGTCCGTCGAGATCAGGACAAAACGCTCCACGCCGCATGCATGCGCCGCATGGGCGACATGCCACGTGCCGAAGATGTTGTTCTTGACCGCTTCCTTGGGCTCGTGCTCCATCAGCGGCACATGCTTGTGCGCGGCCGCATGGAATATCACCTGGGGGCGGATGGCCGAGACGACCTCGCGGACGCGGTACTCTTCCCGGATGTTTGCCACCACGGCTTCTGTCGGCACTTCCGGATACCGCATGAGCAGTTCCATGGAAATGTCATGCAGGTTGTTTTCGTAGTTGTCGAGCAAATGCAACCGACCTGGCTTGAACCGGGCGATCTGCCGGCATAGCTCGGATCCGATGGAGCCACCGGCACCGGTGACCAATATGGTCTTCCCGCAGATGAACGCTTCGACCTCGCTTGTATCCATCCTGACCTGTGCTCTGCCCAGCAGGTCCTCGATGTCGACATTCTTGATGCGCTGCATCATGACGGACTGGTCGATCATTTGGGCGACGGAGGG
The DNA here is from genome assembly GCA_023440865.1 of Bacillota bacterium. Taxonomy (GTDB): domain Bacteria; phylum Bacillota; class Clostridia; order DSM-8532; family DSM-8532; genus JAEWSN01. The sequence goes on along the minus strand of JAEXRM010000074.1, from coordinate 35,236 downwards.
GAGGATCTGCACCTTGCAGCCGGTCTTTGCGCACAAGCCGTAGATGCGGTTGAGCTCCGCCGGCTTGGCCGAGGGGATGGCGATGATGACCTCCTGAACGCCTTTTCCCACCACGACGTCCGGGATGCGCTCCGTGCCGCCGGCAACCGGAATGCCGTTGAGCTTGTGCCCATGCTTGTTCCGATCGTCATCCACAAAGGCGACCGGCCTCCTGTTCAGCTCCGGATGATGCTTCATTTCACGTGCGATCGTTGCGCCGCCTTCCCCCGCACCGACGATCAGCACGCGTCTGACCTGGTCAAGCTGCACGACGGTTCCCATGACGTAGCGCCGGTACATCCGGTACAGGAGCCGGGTTCCACCCACGGCAAAGATGTCGAGCATCATCGTGATCGCAAACAGGCTGCGCGGTGCTTCCAGTGTTCCCGTCACCCTGTACTCGACAAGAATCAACAGTGTCATGAGCGCATTGGCGCACGCGGACGCGATGCCGACGCTGAAAACCTCGTATTCCCCCGCGTACCGCCACAGGCTCTTGTACAGCCGGAAGGCGGAAAAAATCGCGACCTTGGTGACCGTGTTCACTGCCGCCAGCAGGGCAAAGCTTCCCAGAAAGACTTGCGGCATCTGGTTCAGGTTGAAATCGAAGCGGATCCAGTATGCCATGGCAAGAGACAGGTTCAACGCGATGACATCGATGCATGCGAACAAGAGGCTGCGCCCGAAACGTTTCATAGTTGTTCCCTCAATCTGGCAACGCGCACGAAGGCCCCCCCTCGCTTTGCGGATAATCAGTCAGTCCCTTCCGAAAGCCTTTCGGATGACGGAGATGACCAGCGCCTGCTCGTCGTCGCTCATCCCGGATCCGGATGGCAGGCACACGCCACGCTGGAACAGATCCTCGCTCGTTGACCGCTCACCATGCGCATGGAAAGGCAGATCCCGAAACACGGGCTGGCAATGCATGGGCTTCCATACGGGTCTCGATTCGATGTTCTCCGCGTCCAGGGCATGCATGATGTCTGCCGGCCCGACGGAGGCACCGGGGTCGACGACAAGGCAGCTCAGCCAGTAATTGGGCTCACTCCACGCCGGAATCGGCATCATGCCGATCTCCCCCAGATCGGAGAACGCCTCCCTGTACCGGTGGTAGATCCCTCTCCGCCTCGCGATCTTCTCGTCCAGCATTTGGAACTGACCCAGCCCGATCCCGGCCAGCACGTTGCTCAACCGGTAATTGTACCCGATGTCCCTGTGCTCGTAATGCCTTACGGGCTCCCGTGCCTGTGTCGCCCAATACCTGCATTTCGAGACATCCTCCTCGTTGTCGGACAGGACCATGCCGCCACTGCTCGTTGTGATGATCTTGTTTCCGTTGAATGAAAGGATGGTGTATCGGCCGAACGATCCGCTCTCCCGCCCCTTGTACCTGGCGCCGAGGGATTCCGCCGCATCCTCGATGACGGCAACCCCGTACTGCTCGCAGATCGGAAGCAGTGCATCCATGTCCGCGCTCTGGCCGTACAGGTTGACGATGATGACGGCCTTGGGCATGCGTCCCTGCTTCCGCGCATCGTCGAACGCCATCTCCAGCGCAAGCGGGGACATATTCCACGATTCGGGCTCCGAATCGATGAAAACGGGCTCCGCAGAGAGATAGATGATGGGGTTGCAGCTGCCTGCAAAGGTGAGGTCCGAACAGAACACCCTGTCTCCGGCGGTGACGCCGGCCCCGCGCAAGGCAAGATGCATGGCGGCTGTACCCGAGGAGACGGCGACACTCGCCTTCTTGCCGATGCGTTCCGCCAGCACGCGTTCGAACTGATCCAGGCTCGGTCCGACAGGCGCTATCCAGTTGGACGTGATGATATCGTTCACGATCTCGGCTTCCCGGCCACGGAGATCCGGTGGCGATAGGTATATCCTGCCTCGATTCATCGGATGGGCACTCCTTTGTGGTGTATCGTTCGGAAACGGGCCGGCGTCCTCCCGCACCGCCTTCGCGGGCCGGAGCGGCCGCATCAGCGCGCAGGCACGCCCTTCACCCGCTGATTGTCAGGTACGGACCGCACGACAACGGCTCCGGCTCCGACGATGCAGCGCGAGCCGACCGCCACACCCGGGAGAACGGTCGCACCCGCGCCTATGTGTGTGGTATGGCCAACCTTTACTTTACCACATAAAGTCGCATTCGGGGAAACATGGCTGAAGGCGTCCACCCGGCAGTCATGCTCCACAATGGAACCGGTATTGAGTATGCAATGCGCGCCCACTTCGGCATCGGCATTGACCACCGCATGCGGCATGACGACCGTCCCCGCGCCAAGACGGGCGAAGGGGCTGACGCAGGCGGTCGGATGGATGAAGGTTCCCCATGCGCCGTCATCGGACGGGGAGGCGGACACCATTGCAGGAAGGATCCGGGCGTTGACGGAGTCCACGATGGCCTGCCGCGTCCGATTGTTCCCGATGGCGCACACCAGACGGGTTTCCGGCCCAAACCAGTCCGGAAGCCGGTCGATACGGCCCAGATGTCGGCAGGCCCGGAGCTCCGGTTCCGCGGCATCGTCCAGATATCCGACAATCTCATGCCCGCTGGGACCAAGGGAAAGCAGGATGTCCAACACGACCTTCGCATGTCCGCCACCGCCGATCAGGATGATCTTCATCATGTCGCTCCCCCGTCCGCGGAACCGGTGAACTTCCGCACCGTCGCCTGTCCCTCCGCATGAATCCCTTCCCGCAGGAAAACCTTCCGAATGGTCAGGAGCAGGATCTTTGCATCGAGCCGCAGGCTGAGGTGATCCACATACCAGACATCCAGCCGGAACTTGTCTTCCCACGAAATGGCATTCCGTCCATTGACCTGCGCCCATCCGGTTATGCCCGGACGCACATCATGCCGTCTTGCCTGCTCCGGCGTATACAGCGGCAGGTACTCAGCCAGCAGGGGCCTTGGTCCGACGAGGCTCATGTTGCCCTTGAACACGTTCCACAACTCCGGCAGCTCATCCAGGCTGGTGGACCGCAGAAACGCGCCAAAGCGGGTCAACCGCTCCGCATCGGGAAGAAGCAGTCCATCCGCGCCGTACCGGTCCTGCATCGTACGGAACTTGTACATGTTGAACAGGATGCCTTTGTATCCGGGGCGCGGCTGTACAAAAAAAACGGGGGAGCCCAGCCGAATCGCGATCAGCAGCGCCGTCACAGCGATCACGGGAAGGAGCAGCAGCAGCAGCACGCCTGATATGCACACATCAAACAGCCTTTTCATGCCTTCCCCCGCCGCGCACACAGGCGCAGCCTGTCTTCCATGATTTTCTCAAACAGGATTCCCTGATCAAACCGGCTCCGCACATAACGTACCGCTTCCTCAGACATGGCGTGGGCACGTTCCGGATTGTCCATCAGATTCTGGAGCACGACACGCAGGGAATCCGAATCCCCCTTCCGCACGAGTTCTCCAGTCGTTCCGGGCAACATCGCATCCGTTGGCCCCGGTATGTCGCTTACGACGACGGGAACCCCCATCGCCTCCGCCTCGATGACAACCGACCCGAATCCTTCCCGATAACTCGGCAAGGCGAACAGATCCATGGCGGCAAGATGCTTCTCGACCTCGGATGTCCTGCCGCAGAAGACGACCCGCTTCTCGCCCTCCGCCCAGGAAAGCAGTTCCGGCTCGATCCGGTGGTTGATCTCGATACCGCCAACCAGCATCAGATAAAGCTGCGGCGTATCCGCCATCATGCGACGGATTGCCAAAAGCAGCTCATTCATGCCCTTGTCCCGTGACATTCTGCCGACAAAACCAACCACAACGGCTTGATCCGGAATGCCGAGACGCCCTCGCGTTTCGGTACGCCAGACATTCTTGCTCGCAATATCGAACTTGCGCAAATCAACCCCGCTCGCGCTGCCATTCCAGACAACCGAACTCTTGGTGTCGGCATAAAGGCCTTCCGCCACGCTGAATCTGCGGTTTCCCTCACTGTCCGGCTCGATCCAGGTCGAAAGGGTGCAAACCATTTTCTCGATTCTTCTGAAAATGCGTCGCTTGATGCCGGAAAAACCCACATAAACGATTCCCCATTGGCAATACAGCCGAACACCGACACCGGCCATCCAGGATGCAAGGGCGGCATACAACGACGCATTGGGAGTGGAATACTGGACAATGTCGAACTTCTCTGAGGAGAACAGAGCCCGAAGGGACAAGACGGCACCGATCCCGGCCAGATTGATGCCTCGTTTCATGGAGACCGGCAAGTAACGGACATTGGGTGGGATGAGCTCGCCGAAGGAGGCATCCCCGTCGCAGACAACCGTTACCTCGAAGGCGCCGCTGTCCGCAAGATATCGTGCGGTATCAAGGACAAAGGCCTTCATGGTGATGGAGACCGTCGTGATAAAGCATATCCGTATCAACTGCTGTCCCTTGCCTTGCTCGCTCACCGCTTGCGCCTTCCACCGTCAAAGAAGTTCCTGATCCGAATCATGACCGCCGCCGGTATCAAGCCGACAAAGAGAGGCTTCAGCACGAATGGAAGCCCCTGGGGCATAAGCCCAAGAAGCATGAAGCTGTGAAAGCGGAGAACCGCCTCATCAAGCCGATGGCGGTATCGTCTCTTTGCGTAGGCCTGAGCATCTTCCCGGTAATAGTAAAGAGGCTCTTGAAGATTATATCCCTTCATGCCGGCCGCGTACATCCGGACAAACAAATCGTAATCCTCCGTCCTGCGTGTTTCCCTGGACACCCTGTATCCAGCGACACGCATGACATCCGCCCTGCGCATGAGCACGGTCGGATGGAAGAACTGCGATCCCCAGAGAAAATCCTTCTTGTGTGGCTCAGGCTTCACATGGCGTGTCCCCCAGACACCCGCATCATCCATCAAAAACATGGCTGTTCCGATGATACTGTACTCGGGGTGCTCGCGCGCGAACGCAATCTGCTTTTCAAGGCGATCCGGGCTGGAGGCGTCATCGTCATCCTGACGGACAACATACTCCCCGGTTGCCACCTCCAGACAGCGATTCAGGGAAAAGGCCAATCCCCGGTTTACTTCGTTGCGGAGAACCCGTAGCCGCGGCTCCCGCTGCCGCCAGGCCTCGATCACAGCGACCGTTTCCGCGTTCGACCCATCGTCGCACAGAATTATTTCGAAGTCCTCGAACGTCTGCGTGCAGACGGATTCCAGGCTGCGCTCGAGCCATTCGGGCCGCTTCGTGTTGTGAACGCACAGGAGGAAGGATACGATTGCCATGGCCACCTTTCACCGCAGCGGCATGCTGCCGGACCACATGTAGCGTATGGTCGGTCCGAGCACCTAGCGGTCGGCTGAAGTCCGGATGATCCGCCAACGCTCCGGAATGATTGCCGATGCGTCATACCGACTGGCGGGATGAAACCATTGATCCGGCGCAAGGACGATCTTGCCCTCATGTCGGTTCAACCATGCCCCCCACCAGCTGAACGAACTGTTTGCGATGATGTTGTGCTCGCACAGACTCATCAGATACATGTCCTCATATGCCTTCGCCTGATCACCGCCATCGACGAACTGAATGCTCTGATCCTCCGAGAAGTGGCGACGACACCAGGCAAGATCATCGGAGAAAATGAAAAAAGTGACATTCTCCCGCTCTTCCCTTATCGTCCTCATCGCTTCCCGGTAGTATGTTGTTGTGCACAAATCCGCATACATGGTTGACTTCAGATAATCGCCCCGACGGACATGTACCGCCACGGAAATGGTTTTGGCAATCTCTTCTGCTGTTCTGTCACTATTATTGGAAAGCGGTGGAAATGAATACGCGTCCATCAGCTCCGATGCAACATCTTCAAAGTACCGCTCGCTCTGCCAGTATCCGAACAGATACTTGCCCGCATGGTCCGCACGGAGCAGGTTCGGAATATACTTGGATTCGACTTCCCTTATGATGTTCCTTTCAACGCCGAATTCCTTGAATCCGACTTTTCTTATAACTCTTGAAACAAGGTCCTTCCGGTAAAGACGAAATCCTTCCCGTGACACATCCAACTTGATATTGAACACCGACCCCAGCTCGAATCCGTTATGCATCTTCATCTGGTCATATGCGGACAAATCGGCTTGCACCTCAAATCCCTTATACTGAGCGCTTCGGTACAAGCCGTACTGAAACATCTGATTGCCTAATCCGCCGCCAAACCATATCGTCATATCACTCTCCCTTTATCCCAAAACAGTCTGTATATCGTACGAAACGACCACACAACTGCTCTCTTCAAGAATACCTGGATCGTTGCTCTGCTTGTATGAGTATTTGTTTCTCTCAGCATTGAATGACCACCATACTTGCTTTTGTCTCGTATGATTATTTTCGGGTGCTTGCTCTTTAATGATTTACCTTCTGGACATCCATACTCGGGTCCAAGCACATGAACATCACGCCCGGCTAGATAACAATTCAGGTGAGATTCGTCATGCCACCTAGCGACAAATCCTTTACTCAAATCGATCGCAATACGCCTTTTTAGTTCATGACACAGCTCAAGATACTTATCGGTGGAACCTCCATTAAGTCCCCCCATATAGTATTTCGTAATACTTTTTCTTGGCAAGTACGCTAGACTCATTTTATTCGTTTCTATTGGATATAGAAGCCTTGAGTCACGATAATAACCAGGATGCAGTACTGCTGTCAGTTCAGACTCTTCACCCTTGGGAAGAATCTCGTCACCAACAGCGCTAGTAAATTCCATGTTCGCGTTAAAGAAGAACAAATATTCCATTTCCTTCAGCATGTCTTCGATGGAAACAAACATGTCAAATCGGAGTAATGTGTCAAGTGGCCAACCGAGTTTCTTCTGATTGATGAATGTAATGTTGAAATTATTGTGATATCGGTGCTTCAGCACTTCATCGTCTGTAAATACATAATAGTGCTTCTCTTTTCCGAAAAGTAAATATGCTTCGGCGCTCTGATAAAAAGTGTCCCAAAAAACACTGTATTTCCCTGTACAGATGTATAGTATTCCTATTTTTGCCATTCAATAAGTTGCCTCTCTTTCGAGAATGATTATTCTAGTGAAAGTATTCAAAACTTGCATTCCCAATGCCTCATAGTAATTCAAGCTGTTGCTCGAGGCTCGTACCTCATATATGTATCATCTTGCTATTCTTTTCATGAGAAATGATATGAACATTAGCAATGTTGCCGGATTATGATAAAAGGCCCGCATCAGGTATCTTATGGCTTCTATCTTGCTCCTACCAAATACTCTTTTACTTTTCTCAAATTCACACCTACCCGCATGTAGTCTATTATGTCTGGTGGCTATCAGCATCTTGTCGATAACAAGCACATCGTTTCGTTTCATCAACTCTGTGTCATGCGAACTGTTGTTTTCATGAATCCTTACACAACAAAGAACTTCATCAATAGACTCTATTTTGCCATTTTCTCCAAACGCACGGAACCAAAAATCCCAATCTTCTCCTCCCGATAAAGCCTCATCAAATCTTTCAGCCGTTCGCCTGATTATACATGCGTGAATTGGCATAATATTGCCTTTTAACAGTTGTTTCCTTATCTTCCCACGATGAAGAACTCCCTTGTGCATTTCTTGCTCGTGTATGTTCGATCCCATAAACCTGCTCCATCTGCAATATACACCCAAAACACTTGGTTTGTTCTGTAAAGAATGTACCTGCTTCTTTATCTTGTCTGGTTCAATCATGTCGTCAGCGTCTAAAAACTGAATATATCCGCCTTCGGCAAGATCAAGTCCTAAGTTTCTTGCACTGGAAACCCCTTTTTTCTCTTGGTAGAAGTATCGGATTTGCTTGCTCTCGATATACTTGCCAAGTATTATCCTCGTGTCATCTGATGAGCCATCATCAACAACAATGATCTCAACATTCTGATAACTTTGATGAATGCATGATTCAATTGCATAGCACAAGTAATCTTGTGTGTTAAACGTAGGAATGATTATGCTTACCATTTGTTCCTTATTCATGAAATCAACCCCTCACAGAATTCACGGTTACTGTGCTAAACTTGATTTTACCATACGTTCCTGACTATCATGACATATATAATGGAGACTGCGATTCTGCATGGATGATTGTAACCACCACGAAAGCAGTGAATCGACTCACGGATTGACGCTTCCTGGAGCGATGTGCTATTGTTTCATGAAGGCTATGTGTATTTGTCAAGTACTTTCGCGCTAAAAACGGCGTCCTGCTGGCAAGGATGGGTTTGAACATGGTGATAGATGGAAGACAGCCTCTTGTCAGTGTACTGCTACCCGTATATAACGGAGCAAGGTATATAGATGAAGCCATCGAAAGCATCCTTTCGCAAACATATACGAATTTTGAGTTGATCATCATCAACGATGGCTCGATGGACGAATCCGAAGAAGTGATTTTAAGGCATCAGGACAGTCGCATTCGATACATAAGTCAAGAGAATAAGGGATTGGCGATGACTCTCAATATAGGGATCTCGCTTGCCTCTGGTGACTATATTGCTCGGCAGGATCAAGACGATGTTTCTTTACCCCAGCGTTTTTCTACGCAAATCACCTTTCTGGAAACACATCCTGCATATGCGATGGTCGGTACATGGGCCGAGATTTTCTCCCAGAACTCCGTAACCCCACGATATCACCGTCATCCGACTGATCCATCAGCGATCTGGTTGGGTCTACTGACAAACTGCCCATTTGTACATAGTTCCATGATGATCCGTAGAACTTCAATCGAGACGATTGGCGGTTATTCGACTGACAGGAACAGGCAGCCTCCCGAGGATTACGAGTTGTGGTCCAGAATGGCCAAACGGTACCCCGTTGGCAACATTCCGCAGGTATTGGTAAGATATCGCGAAGTTGCAGGCAGCATGTCCCGCGATCGCGCAAACCCTTTCGAGGAGAAAGTCTACCAGATAAGCCGAGAGAATATCAGCTATGTACTCGGTTCGCATGACGATGACCCGGCAACGGCTGTCCTCGTTGATTTGCTACATACCAGAGATATAGAAGAGCGTAACCTGCCCAGTCAGAGCGTACTCCGCAGGCAGGCATGGAAGTTGGTTTACTTCTGCAAGTCCAAGCAAGACAGTAAGGCCTTTCCATCTTGGCGTGCTTTTGCCCTCCTCTATTCTTCACTTATGGTTGGATATTGGAGAGCTAAAGGAATACCACTCGTCGTATTTATTTTCAAAGGAATGCGAAAGATCATTCGTCTGGTTTTTCGTCCATGAAAGGCTTAGAACATGAATGGTGTCTGCTGTGTCATCGGTGGGAGTGGTTTTATCGGTACATCACTCGTTGATGCGCTTCTCAGGACGGGAAGGTCCGTCCGGGTCATTGGACAGCATCGTGAGTACGCCCATCCTGCTGTCAAGGGACTGACGTATCATTCCGGCGATTACGGAGATGAGTGTTTCCTCATGAAAACATTGTCCGGAGTGGACGAAATCGTTGACCTTGCTTATTCCACCATACCGAAAACCAGCTTTGATGATCCGATACATGACATCATCACCAATCTACCACAGGCCGTCAATCTGTATAAGATTGCGGCTAGTATGCCAATTCGGCGGATCCTGTTCGTGTCCTCAGGCGGTACTGTATATGGGAAGGCTAGTTCATTCCCCATCACGGAAGAACAACCCACTGAACCCATCTCGCCATACGGCATCACGAAGCTTGCGATTGAAAAGTATGCAGGTATGTACCATCATCTCTTCGGTCTACCAGTCACATGCCTTAGGCCCTCGAATGCTTATGGAGAATTCCAGGTGCCTTACCGCGGTCAAGGGTTCATCGCAACAGCCGTCGCCTCCATTTTTGATGGAAAGGAGATAAAAATCTTTGGTTCCCACGGAGCCATCCGAGACTATATTTATGTTGAAGATGTGGCAAACGGCATTATTGCCGCTTTGGACAGGGCGGAGGCAGGACAGGTGTACAATATTGGAACGGGAATTGGGAAAAGCAATCGCGATGTGATTGAAATTCTGACCCACTTTGCAGAGACGGAAGGCACTCCTGTATGGTTGACATACATGCCAGAGCGACAGTTTGATGTGCCTGTGAACATACTTGACAGCACGAAACTGTCCACACAGACTGGCTGGGTTCCCAGAACAGGGCTGGAAGAAGGCCTAGAACGGATATGGTATTACTATAATAAAACGCGTGTGTGATGAGATATTCTTTATCGAACTCGCGTTGGATGATGTTTGTAATATCACCCCACAGTGCTTGTTGATGTGACTGGCGATTCCAGTATTTCACGCTGAGGGAATGCTCCGACAGCTATCACCCTGCCTTCCTGAACCAGAAGCAGCCACATCCGTAATCCTGCGCATCGGCGGTCTCCTCTGCCGCATTGACGATGAAGGGGGAATCGCCCGCTCGATCGGTCACAAGGGAGAACTCGACCAGTTGAAGTTCATGAAAATACTCGCATATCTGCCTATAGGCATATATGCGGTGCGCGTTGAACAGCAGGCGCGGACTGCCAATAGGCACAGCAATCAACAAGGATCCGCTCGGAGCCAGTACTCGAACAAGTTCCTTCATTGCCCGAATGTCTCCATCCGGCTCAAGCGCATCGCCATACCGTCCCAGCCCGATATGCTCGATTGTGTGCAGACAGGATATCGAAGATAATGATCCGTCCTCATATGGCAGTCGAAGCAGGTCACAGGCCTTTGATGTGATGTTATCCAGCGTACAGATTGCTGGCCTGAAGTCATGAAATACGACGGGCACAAATGCTGACAGGATTGTGTTAAATATTAGAAGAGAGGAAAAGTCGTAATGGACTTCTGGCGAGATCCTTTGTACAACCCTTGCCGCCCATGCAGTATGGTATATATAGTGATGATCATAATCTGTTTGGTCTGTTCTGTCATTCATGCAAGGGTAACGCTCTTTCCATCTTGGGATAAAGCGTCTATCTCCCCGTTGCGTCTTTTCCTGAAAAATCAAGAAATCCTGACGGAACTTCCGTTTAGCGTATAGCCCCTCAAGTATGCCGCGCAATTGCCGGTAAAGCTTGTACAGATGTGTCAATGGTGCTTTGGTATTCATACAGATACCCCTGCTCTTGGTTACTATCACCGGATCCTTCCTTTCGCGCCTTTTCTCGCGGACGTGAAATTGAAATAATCGATGATCAATAAATATGCATCCTGTCTCATTATGCGTTCATCTTTATGGCCTTAACCCCTACGTGATGAATCATTCCCCAATTGCTCTTTGCCCCATCTATATATCCGGCCTGATTATCACCGACATAGTCTTTTCTTGATTTTACGGTATCTCTCAATCAACCCATTATCACGAGCCAGCTTTAGTATCCGCATGAGAATAAAGACGATGTATAGGGAAAGAGTCGGTTCTACTGGTAGACTGGGATTGAGAATATCAGACGGCCAAAAAACCTGATACTTCCTACATAACTGCATGATTACATGTATGTATGGATATCGCAATCTTCGTAGTGGCGACATCCGTTTATATTGATACAGGTATTCTGGCAGCTCAACGCTCCGGTTGTTCTCGCATTGCCTGGTCATCTGACTTTCAGACTGTGAGGTTATGCAAACAAGTGAATTGGGGATGTATACGGCCTTCCCCTTTCCTGATAGTATGTCTATATAGAATGAAACATCAACAAGCCAAATGAGTTGTTTGTTGAATGTAGGAGATGATCTACTTCGGAATATTGTTGCACTTGGCGCACCGATAAAATTCCCAAGAAACAAACAATGCGGTGTATTCCGCAATTGCGAGAGCTGTTTATTCGTGGGCCGGCTTACATTGCGCGGAGACTCGCTCGCATCATAGTTTTGGGAGTCCGAGAATGCTAGAACTGCTTCAGGATTGTCATCGAGGGCTTTCACGAATGCAAATAGACTCTCTGAACTAGAGAACCAATCGTCATGATGCATGATTTTAATGTATCTTGAGGTAGCCTGGCGTATGGATTCATTCCAATTTTCCGGTGCTCCCAGACGCTTTGAATTCTTAATATAGTTGATTCGCGAATCGCAATAGCTTGATACTACATTCTTGACAGATTGATCCGGTGAATCATCCGTGATGATTACCTCATAATCCGTAAAGGATTGTGCCAGAATGGAGTCAAGACAACGTTTGAGCATATATGGTTGTTGATATGCTGGTATGCAAATAGAAACGCTGCTCATGTATGTTTCTTGATTCCTTCCGTTTTATGGTTTCCTCGAACATACGAGGTTAGCCTCACTCTCAACTCCCGGACACGATGGAAGTAATCACATACCCATCCTGTATTCATCCCATATGTTTCTTCCTTTGTTTCACATGTTGAACGCGATAAAACAAGTATAAACTGATATACCCTGGCGTACGGATCGGATTTCATCTTCAGATAGGGAATTAAACCAATACTGCAATGGCGGGTAAGTTGATCTGTCAATAGGATACTACGCTGCAAGTATTGAATCACCTCAGTATGAAGATCAATCGTCTTCACGATTTGCTGTATTGTATGGTAAGTGAAAAACCGCAAATGGGTTCTTTCAAGCAATCCTGAATCTGAGTAGTCAAAGTGTCCGTTCATCAACGCAATACGATTCGATCCATGTGCCACGTTTGGAATAGACAGAATAAGCTTACCCTGTGCTGGAAGACACTTAACTATTTCATGTAAAAAGGCAACTGGATCCGCTATATGCTCAATCACATCAGCAAGAATCATGTAGTCGTACTGCTGCTTAAGGATATCTGACACATGATCGGCGAAGTATCCTTGATAAAAGTTGCGATAGTATGGTTTCGCGATGGAGGCGGCATACCCGTTCGGCTCCAATCCATCAATCGTGATCGACGGATGTAGTGTTCTGATCGCCTGCCCCAGAATTCCGTTACCTGCTCCGATATCAAGGACTTTTTTGTTCTCGCCGATCAGCCTACATATGCGAGTGATTGGGCTCGCAGCATCGCTGAGCAGCCTGTCCAGATCGATGTCCGTGGCATCATATGTCTGATCCGGTCTCGTAAACATGCTTCGCTCCGCCATCATCACTGCGCTCTGCGCCAATATGCTCCGGTACCGTCGATGTCAATGATTTCTTCGCCGATGCCAAAGCTGCTTCGGTAGTCGGCAATTGCCTTACGGCATGCCGGCAGGCAATAGTCATCCACGATGACATATCCGCCCACAGACAATTTGGGATACAGGTTCACAATCGCATCCATGGTTGACTCATACATGTCACCATCAAGACGAATGAGGGACAGCTTGTTGATCTCCGCAACCGGCAGCGTATCCTTGAACCATCCCTTCAGGAACCGCACCTGATCATCAAGTAAGCCATATCTGTCAAAGTTCCCCTTAACAAGATCCAACGATACCTTCAACTCGTCATATGTATAATGCGTATCACCCTTGTCATCCGGGTATTTCTCCACATTTGGCTTTGGCAGCCCCTCAAACGAGTCCGCTACCCATACAGAACGATCCCTGACCTGATATGCCTTCAAGACGGCACGCATGAAAATCGAAGCGCCGCCACGCCAAACACCGGTTTCGATCAGATCTCCGGGTATGGCGTCATCGAGAATCGTTTCAATGCATTCCTGCAGGTTGTCCAGTCGTTTGATGCCGATCATTGTATGTGCGGTGGCTGGCCAATCAAGCCCCTTTTCCCTTGCTGCCTTGACAAATGGGGCTGGCTTCATTAGACGGATGTCGCGTTTTGCCAATTCACGGTTGAGGAATCCCTTCAGCACGCCGTGTGGTTGAATGTGTTCCATTTCAGCCTCGCCATATATCCAGTTGGTCAAGGTCTTTTTCATCAGATCCAAATAGAGTGATTCCTTCATGATGCCGTACTCCCCATCGTGCACGCCTGGCACACTACGCTTCTGTCAACTCAAAATCAAAAGGCACACTCACATGGCCGTGTGATGTCATGCGACCTCTTGAAAAGGAATTATCCTCATTCACAATCTCAAACTGTGTACAGTATTGTAACATATCAAGCGTTTCGGAGCGATAGATGGCTGCCACACTGACATGGTATTTGCCTGATATGAAGGGCAAATGGTCTATCCGGCAACATACACGGAGCACGCTACCGGTCGGGGTATACTCCTTCTCCAGCCATGAGGACATGCATGTCATCAAGCGGACTTCATCGGCGGAATCGATCGCAACAGCGATGACCAATCCGCTCCGCTGAATATAAGCTTCGCTGACATCCGCCTCCATGTGTATGAAAAGCGCATCGTCGTTAGTGAATACATGTGGTGTCGAACCGTCTTGGCGTGCAAGCATGACTTTCACGAACGACACGCCGCCGCTGCCACCCCTGCGACTGCTTTGCGAGATATCACCCTGTGACGCATGTCGGCTGTTGGCATACTGTGCCAACGTCTCCGCAATCCCGCCTTGATAGGCAATTCTGCCATTTTGCATGTATATCCCCGTCGTACACAGTTCTGAGATTGCTCCCAAGTTGTGACTGACAAACAGGACTGTGCGACCATCTCGACCAACCTGATCCATTTTGGTCATGCATTTTTTTTGAAACTGTGCATCACCAACAGCCAACACCTCATCGACAATCAGGATCTCCGGCTCAAGGTGCGCAGCTACGGCAAAGGCAAGCCGCACGTACATGCCTGAGGAATACCGCTTGACAGGCGTATCCAGAAAGCGTTCCACTTCAGCAAATGATACGATCTCATCGAACTTGCTCTTGATTTCGGTTCTGCTCATCCCGAGAATTGCGCCATTGAGGTATATGTTCTCACGACCTGTCAATTCTGGGTGAAATCCCGTCCCAACTTCAAGAAGGCTTGCCACCCTTCCCCTGATGACGATATCTCCTCGGGAGGGCTCGGTAATACGGCTTAAAACCTTGAGAAGTGTAGATTTCCCTGCGCCATTCCTACCGATGATACCAACCTTGTCGCCGCGCTTGATCTCAAGAGAGATCTCTTGCAATGCCCAAAACACTTCTTTTTCACCGGTTGTAAACGATTTCCGCCCTAATGACTTAAACCCTCGGGCGATTGTCTCTCGCAGGGAGAGATATGATTCCTGCTGGTGCCTAATGATGTATTTCTTCCATAAATCATGTACCTCAATCGTATTATCCATCTGTCGACTCCTATATGATATCCGCAAACGTGCGTTCAACTTTTCTAAAGTAAGCGACACCAGCAAATACAACCGCGGCAACCAACGAGAAGGAAATCAACAACTCGACAGGATTCAACGTCACATTGCCAATGATGCACCAGCGAAATCCATCAATGACGCCAACCATCGGATTGAGCGCATAGATTGCCCGATACCCTGATGGTATGATGGCGCTTGAAAACCCGACTGGAGATATGTATAAACCGATCTGCAAGATAAATGGAACCACATACCGAAAATCTCTATATTTCACATTCAGTGCAGACAGCAGAATACCAAATCCGAGAGCCGCAAAAAAAGCGACCATTGTAAACAGAGGAAGAAGCATGATTTGAGGACTGGGCGTATAGTGATAGAACACCATAAGGCATATCAATATCGTGAACGAAACGAGAAAATCAACAAGGCACACAATGATCGAGCTGATCGGGACTATGATTCGAGGGAAATACACCTTTGATATCATGTTGGCATTCGAGATGAGACTACTGCTGCTTTCCTGCAGCGCACTGGCAAAGAACTGCCAAGGAAGTAGCGCCGCATAGACCAGAATAGGATATGGCGCAGCTCCATCAGAAGGCAGCCCAGCAATCTTGCTGAAAACGACAGTAAAGACCATCATTGTCAGAAAAGGACGAATGACAGCCCAAATAACTCCCATGACCGTTTGTTTGTAACGTACCAGTATGTCACGCCATGCAAGGAACCAGAACAGTTCACGGTAGCGCCATATATCGTCTGCATACTGTCGCTTTGTTCTCCCTGCCTGAATGTGTAAATACTGTTCTTTCTGCCTCTCCATTTCTCCCCCGGCACGTGTCATTGTGTTATTGTGTTGCAATGATCCTTAAATACGGAATAGGTGTTGTCATGACACGCGCACTCATGGATGCATGCATTGCGTAAGCGTTTCTATCATTATATCACGCTGCTCTTGTCCACTTAACAAGAAAAACCGGCGCTTGCCAGATTACTCTGGCAAGCGCCTCCTTCATGAGACGGATTACGGGCTGACCGCGATCCACTTGCTGGAGTATGTGGTTCCAGAAGCAAGCGTGTTGCCGGCCAGGTCCTTGACGTTGAGATCCTGCTTGACAGCGGGCTCAACCGGTGTGTTGTCGGCATCTGCGGTCACAGTCAGTGTCACAACAGTGACAGTGGAGGGCTGCACGCCCGTTCCTGCCGTTGTGCTGAAGCCGATCGCATTGATGGTATAACCGGCAACCGTGTAGCTGAGCTTGGAAATCGTAGCAGTATCCATCAATTCGGTGTAGGTGATTTCCACCGCACCGGCGCTGG
This sequence comes from Bacillota bacterium, assembly GCA_023440865.1. Lineage (GTDB taxonomy): Bacteria > Bacillota > Clostridia > DSM-8532 > DSM-8532 > JAEWSN01. The sequence goes on along the minus strand of JAEXRM010000074.1, from coordinate 18,731 downwards.
ACTTGGCGCACACGGCACCAGCAGCAGAGGTGATCTTGGTCTCGACACGGTAGTTGTCGCCAGTCTTGGCAACATTCGGAGCGATCTTGTCAGCAACAAGCTTCTCGCTATTTCCAAGCTTCTTGCCGTAGACTGACTTCGTGGTCTGTACATTGGCACCGACAGCAGAGACGGTGACAATGGCAGCGCCACTGGTGGCGGCAGTAGACATGTCGGAGCTGGTCACGACGACGACTTCCTTGCCGGAGATGGATTCCACGGCAGAAAGCGGAACGGCCGTAGCAGCACCGTAGGAGATCACGATATCAGTGTTGCTGAACGCAGCCACTTCCTTCGTAAAGGTGATCTTGATCTTGTTGACAGCAATGGCTTCCGCCTTGTCGATTGTGAAGGATTCTTCAGCAATCGGTCCGGAGGTGGGATAAGTCACCTCAAGAGCGGAGGGGCTGAACTTCTTGCCCGCAAGATCGACAACATTGGTGCTGATCTTCACGGCAGCGCCGGTTACTGCACCATCGAGGTCGATGAGTACGATCTTGTCGCTCATGGCGCTGACGGTGTCATTGTCGCCCAGGGCGGCGAAGGTTCCAGAACCACCGGCATCCTTGTTCACCAGGTAGTTGGCCTTCTTGACCATTTCGGTCGCGTTCATGGGCTCGGAGAAGTAGAGGTAGATCTTGCCATCGGCATTGACAGCAAAGGTGTCGGTCTCGACCTTCGGAGCCGTGTTGTCGCCAACAGTGAAGGTCTTCGAAGCTTCAGTGCTGTTTTCGTTGCCAACAAGATCCTTGGACTTCTTGACGGTCACGACGTAGCTGGTGTTGTCGGTGAACTTGCCAACCGGCCAAACCTGAACCTGCTTGTCCGCTTCAACATAAACAGCCTTCCAGATGACCACGGAGGTTCCGTCGGCCTTCTTGAGGGTGTAGTTGGAAGCGGTTTCAGCTACAGTCTTGTCAAGCTTCTCGTCGAAGTTGACCTTGACATAATCGGCATCCTTCGCTTCGGCGCTCGTCACGGAGGGAGCCGTCACGTCGAGGGTCACGGTGGCGGTCAGGGCAGTTTCAACCAGCTTGTTGCCATACAGGTCCTTCACGTCCTTGTCCTTCTGGGGACCAACGTAGATGGTGACCTGGCCGGCCGGCAGCGGGAAGGAGGTGAAGGTGGCGGTGATTTCGTCCGTCGCGGCGGATTCCGCGATGGTCTTGTTGAACACGTAGGTGTCCTTGTTGCTGTGAGCGATCTTGATGTCACCGTAGACGGGCTTGTTGAAGGAAATCACGACTTCCTTCTGGGCGGCGCTCTTCACGGTGGCGACAGGTGCGGTGGCGTCCTTGACGTACGCATAAGCAATGGTGGTTTCAGGAACCATGTTGCCGACGTAGTCCTTGATCGCCTTCTTGGTCTTGACATTGACGGTGCCCTCGATGAGGTTGGTGCCGAGGGTCAGGTCGATGTACTTGCCTGTGACGGAAGCAGTAGCAGCCGTCACGGTCCAAGTGTAGGTGCTGTTCTTGATTTCGAAGGAATCAGACAGCGGTACTGCGCCTACGCCAAGTCCGGCAGCAGAAGTCGTATCCCAAACCGGCTCGGAGTAGTACAGACGCAGGGTCTTGAGGCCCTTCGCTTCAACCTTGTCGAAGGAGGGGAAGGTGGTGTCGAACACGCGGATGTCGGAAACCACAAAGTCAGCGGCGAGCTTCGTGCCGGTCACATTGCGGAAGTCCTTCTTCACGGTGATCTTCGCGGCGCTGTTGTTTCCGAAGGGAGCGCCATTGGTGATGGTGAGGAGGACGGACTTGCCGTCGGCCTGAACCGTCGCGTCGCCGACAACCTTGCCGTCGATGGCGTAGAACGCTTCGTCCTTGCCGTCGTCAGCATTGATCGCCTGGTTGAAGGTGAGCAGGAACTGCACGCCGTTCAGGGCAACCGCGCTGAAGGTGAGAGCCGCGGCCGGAGCCGGGGTCGGAACGGTGAAGGTGAAGTTGGCGGCGGCGACGGTCGCGGCGAGCGCGCCATCGGCAACCAGCTTGGAGACGAGGGTGGTGGCGGAAGGCGTGACGCCACCGGCCAGAGCAACCTTGCCGTTGTTGACGGTGCTGTAGATGATGTACGCAGCAGCGTCGCGGTTCAGCTGAGCCTGTGTGCCGAAGGTGACGGTCTTGCCGGCGCCGAGCATGCCCACTTCAACAGCCTTGTCGAGGCAGTTGTCGAGGGTGATGCCAGCATAGCCCAGCGTACGCAGCATCATGGTCACGAACTGCTTGCCGGACAGGGGAGCGAAGGCGTCGAACTTGATCTTGCCTGCAGCTGCGCCGCCAACACCATTGGTGATGTTGTTCTTCACTGCGTAAGCAGCGTGCGGACGGCCCCAAGCGGGGATCTTGTCGGCATCTTCCACGTTGGCGAGCGCAGCGGCGATGTCGGCTTCGGACATCGCGGCGGCAGCCGCCTCCACGCCCATGGCGCGGATCGTGAACACGATACCCTGGATGCGGTCGAGCTTGGATTCGAGATCCAGGCCCGTGCCGGTGCCCTTCATCAGACCGGCGGCGACGAGCTTGTCAGCCTCGGTCTGGTAGGACGCGGCCAGTGCGGGAACCATCATCGATGCCAGAATGGCGATCGTCATGATAACCGCAATGAGCTTTTTGGAGTTTCTCATGGTTCAGTCCTCCCTTTGAATTTCGAAGGCAAGTCTGGTGGTGTTGCAAAACCGGATTACGCTTGCCTTCGTGTCTGATAATCCGGCTTTGTTTACATGGGAGCACGCAAAACAGGCATGATGACCTATCTTGAGTACATGGGCCATTATATCATTGCGTTTTTTGGAGCGTCAACGCGGCGAGGGCAGGTGTAAACAAACTGTAACGTCCACGAAACCCGCGCAATAAAAGTATTTCACCATTCGTACCGATTCGGCGCACCGCCTCCTTGAGGACCCTGGAGAGAAAGGTTCACGAACGATGGCACACGGTAGACTACTTACCTTCTTCCCACCTGTTCAAACAGGGAGCAGATGGGCGTCCGTCAAGCCGTACACACAGCATATCACGCAGGATGGCATAAGTCTGTTTCAAGCCCGTGACAGATCTGTGGCATGATCGAGGCAGGCAAAACGACGCGGGGTCAGACCCCAAGCCCCTCCAACACCCGCTCCACCGCCTCGCGCGTCTCCATCCTGTACACCTCGGCGCGCAGATGGGCCGCACCCGGCCAGCCGTGCAGGTACCAGGCGACATGCTTGCGCATCTCGAGCAGGGCGGTCCGTTCCCCCTTGTACGCCGAAAGCATGTCGTAATGGCGGCGAATGGTTTGCCGGAGGACATCCGGGTCGACATGGGGGAAGGCGGCCTGGTGGGTTCGGGTGATGACATCCGGATCGCCGCGACTGAGCAGTTCAAGATGCCTGTCGTGGCCTGTGCCAGGCAGCACCTCCTGTGTCTGTCCGTCATCCATGCGGCCGCCCCGGGCGGGTCTTTCGCCCGCCTCGCACCGGAACACCCACGGATTCCCCTGCGCCCCTCTCCCGATCATCACCGCGTCGCACCCGGTTTCCCGCATCATGCTGTCCGCGTCCGCAAGGGATCGCACGTCCCCGTTGCCGATGACCGGTATGTCGAGCGCTTCCTTCAACTGGCGGATGCTGCCCCGGTCCGCCTCCCCGGAATAGTACTGTTCGCGTGTCCGCCCGTGAAGTGTCACCGCGGAAACACCCGCATCCTGCGCCATGCGTCCGAAGTCGAGGTAGTTCAGCGCGTCCGCGGTCCATCCCTTGCGGAACTTCACGGTGACCGGTTTTCTGCCCGCCGCCGCATCCACGGCGGCCTTCAGGATGGCCCGCGCCAGGTCCGGTTTGCACATGAGCGCGCAGCCGTCGCCGTTCTTCACGATCTTCGGCGCCGGGCAGCCCATGTTGATGTCAACGAGGCAAATGTCCGGACGGGTGAGGAAGTAGCGCACCGCTTCGGCGGCCATGTCGGGCTCATGACCGAAGATCTGCACGGCGCAGGGGCGCTCGGCCTCATGGGTCTGGGCGATGCGGAGCGTCTCCGGGTCCTGGTGGTGCAGCGCACGGGCATTCACCATTTCGGTATAGACAAGCCCCGCGCCCTGTTCCACACACAGCACGCGGAACGGCCAGTCCGTGATGCCGGCCATGGGGGCGAGGAAATAGGGGTTTCGGGGGGTAACATTGCCAATTTGCATGGAGAGGTTAACCTTTCTGCGTTCTACGGGGTCAGGCACCCTGGCCTTCTCGAAAGACCAATGCCGATTATTCAGGGAAATGCATCCCCGCCATCGAGCAGACCAGCTTCCCCTCCGACAGCCAGTCATGCAGGATTCGCTGCAGCGATGAGGTCCGCGGCGCCTCCGCCAGCGTGGGCGCATGATGGCCGAACACCCGCTCCCAGGCCTGCTGCCGGTCACCGCCGGAGGGATACCGGTGAAACAGTTGTGCGAAACGCACAATATTGGATGTATCCGGCAGCATGCTGTCGAATTGCGGTGCCAACAGCCACGAGTGGCAATGGTACGCGTGCGGTTCCCGCTGCGGGAACACACGCCTGAAGAATGGCAATGCCTGCTCAAACGACGCCAGCGATGCGGGTATGTCGAGCGGGCTGCCTTGGGGGATGTGCACATCCAGTGTGTCGTCGCCCGGCTGCAAGGCGGCTTCCCAGTCCGAACAGGGGAACTCGACCTGTTCGCGGTGGGTGCGCCCGTTTGGGTCGATTGGGTGGCCAATCCAACTGCCCGATCGCTCCACCCCATCTCCAGGAAGGAGCACGCGATTCGGACGCATCTGCTCGCTTGGCTTCAACAGCACGTCCGGACTCGCTGGTATATTCTGCATCGTCAGCGCATCCGGACTCGCTGGTTTATTCTGCATCATCAGCACATCCGGACTCACTGGTTTATTCTGCATCGTCAGCGCATCCGGCCTCTGCAGCTCCGTTGTCCACGCGTTCTCGTCCGTCCACCCATCCGTTCCGTCGAGATACCCATCCGAGCGGATCCGGACACCCGGCATGGCGACGGCGACAATCCGGCCATCACCCCGATGCCGCAAGAACAGCGCATCCCCGTCATACGGCTGCAATACGAACTGCAGCCGTCCGAGTCGGAACAGGCGGCAGGACAGATGCACGTGAATCCATCCGAACTCGGAAAACCGCACCGCACCGTGACGCTCGGTGTTGTTGACGCCCCACAGGCCAATGTCGGCCATCGTGGCATCGAAGATGTCCATTCCGATGCCATGCGCCCGATACCACGCCTCGGCGCGTGGCAGCATGGACAGCCAGGCGATGAGGCCGAAGGCCCAGGCACTGTCGCCGCAGGCACGTTTGATCTCCTCGTCCTCGGTCGGATCGGGCCAATCGGCATGCAATGCCAGCCGGGCGCAAACGGTGTGGAACAGCTTGTACAACGCTTCGGAAACGGCCGCTCGTTCACGGCAGCAAGCCAGCGCTTCCGCCATGTCCTGCGGCAGGCCGACGCGGGTGCACCAGCCGGACAATTCCTCTTGTGACGGAAATGCCGATGCAGCCTGTGTCTCTGTCCGATCGGCCCGAGTCGATTGAATGGTTCCACCAGGGTCCCGCACCATGATTCCGTCCTCTCCTTCTGACGCACATGCCCCCACATATGTCGCCACACGTGTCGCTGCACTTGTCTCTATATACGTCACCGCACAGGTCGTCTCACATGGAAACATCGTAGCATACGGCGCGATGCCGCGGCAAAAAGAAAAGCCCCCTTCCGAACCCGGAAAGAGGCCACGACGTGCGTCGCGATGAAGCCGTGGAGAGCGGACCACCCGCCGCTGCGCCCGACAACACGCACTGGTTGCGGAAGGCAGCGGACAGTCGCCCGTCCGAATCACCCGGCCCGCCACGGCGCCGCACGGATTGCTGTACCTGCGGGCTCGGACCGGGTTTGAAGATTGCGATTTGTGCCACTCAGAACGGAAGATCTTCGTCATCCTCGTTCAGGGTATAGAAACCGTCTCCGGTCTCCGGCGCGGACGCGCTGGCCGCCGGTGCGGCATAACCGCCCTGACCGCCGCCCTGGTAGCCGGAACCACCGCCATATCCGCCACCGCCATTGCCGCTGTCGCGCTGGTAACCGCCGCCGGTCGGCGCGTAATCGCCGCCCTGCGCGTCCTTGCGTCCCTCGGCAAAGTAGACCTGGTCGGCCGTCACTTCCGTGCGGAAGCGCTTCTGGCCTTCCTTGTCGGTCCACTGGTCGTTGCGGAGGCGTCCCTCCACCAGAACCTGCATGCCCTTCTTGAAATACTTGCTGACAAAGTCCGCCGTCTTCTGCCAGGTGACGATGTCGAAGAAATCGGCGGTCGGCTGCCCTTCCACCGGCTTGCCCCCGCGGTTGACCGCAAGGCGGAACCGGGAGATCGACGTGTTGCTTGGCGTGTAGCGCGTTTCCGGGTCGGCCACGAGCCGTCCCATCAGGATGACCTTGTTCATGCGAAAGTACCGCCTTTTCCCGCTCCTGGCGGGTCAAATTCCCCAAACGTCCGAATTGCAGACCGGTCGGAACCATCCTGCGACGGTTCTTTCCGGTAGGGCCGACAGCTTGGAGCCACATGACACCACGGCGTACCGTATGGCAACCGTGGAACCGGATGGTTCCCCGCAACCGGCTCACCCCACCGGACCCGGCGGCTTCCGCACAGAATCCGTTCATCGCCTTCGCTTTCAATGCGCGGTCCGAAGACCGGCCGATCAAAAACACGGGCGACGCGGCGATCTGGCGATCGATGCCGTGCCAAGGGGGGTGCTGTCTCCAACAGGATCGCTTACGCGTCCTTGCGGATGACGAGGTACTTCATGACGCCTTCGGTGATCTTGAAATTGCGTTCAAGCTCAGCCGGGAAGTCTGCCGGTGCTTCGAAATGCATCAGCACGTAGTACCCTTCCTTCTGGTCCTGGACCTCGTAAGCGAGACGCTTGCGGCCCCATTCCTCGAGAGCCTCCGGCGTTGCGTTGGCTTCGACGATGCCCTTGAACTTTTCGATGATGGCCTTGGTGGCCTCCTCGTCGAGGGTCGGGTTGATGATGTACATGGCCTCGTACTTGTTCATGACCTGTTTCACCTCCTTCTGGACTATGGCCCCGCCCGTGCGGCGGAGCAAGGATGTCGCACCCGTTTCGGATGCGCAAGGATCATGATAACACAGAATCGCCGGCAAAGTAAACAACCGCCTCGCATGCCTTCGCGTGCCGGAAGCGGTCATCTCCGTAGGATTGGCGTGTGCGTGAAAGGGTGGCCGCCCCCCCGGAGGCATGACGAGCATCTTTGGGGCGGCGGTTCACGTCTAAGGCATGCCGCGTTATGACGAAGACCGCGATGCTTCATCGATTCGAGGCTGACATGCAAGTCCCGGTCTTCGGGATGACCGTCCGCCAGCAGATCGTCCCGCATCATCACAAGCAATGACGACTTCCCGCAGCGCCGGATTCCCGTCAGCGCTTTGACACGGGGGCTTCCGGTCATACCCGGCAACGCTTCCGGCTCCCGCCTGCACCCGTCGCCTCCATGCCGCACACCACACCCGTCAAATCTTCACGTTCATGCTGTCGATGATCGTCTCCATCTGGTGCCGGATGTGCTTCTCGGCGAAAATCGAGGCGTCCGCCTCCTGGCCCGAACGCAGCGCGTCGAGGATGCCCGCGTGCTCCGTCTCGACATCGACGGCCTTGGAGATGTCGCGCAGGTAGATGACACGAAACCGGTAGATGTGCTCGCGCAGGCTGGAGGCCGCCGCAACGAGGCGCGGGTTGCCGGAGGCGGCGTAGATGAGGTCGTGGAACTCGATGTCCTTGCGGATTGCGCCTTCGATGTTCTCCTTCTGCACGTGCGACGCGTACTGCTTGTGCACGGCTTCGAGCGCCTTGATCTGCGCGGGCTGTATGCGCTTTGCGGCAAGCCCCGTCGCCAGCCGGTCGAGGGCGGAGCGCACCTCGAGCACATCGACGATGTCCTTGACGGAGATCTCCGCCACGCGGGTGCCGCGCCGCGGTTCCATCATCACCAGGCCGTCGGCCTCGAGCTTGCGGATCGCTTCCCGGACGGGGGTCCGGCTCACGCCCATCTGCTCGGCCAGGTACACTTCCATCAGCCGTTCGCCGGGACGCAGGTCGCCGTTGACGATGGCGTTGCGCAGCGTCTCGAAGATGACGTCGCGGAGCGGCTGATAGTTGTCCAGCTTGATTTTCGGGATCTTCGCCATGATTCTCCTCCTGAAGGAACGCCTTTGTCCCCTCGTGACGAAGGAACGCCATTGTTCCCTCGTGACCGTTGCAAACCGCCATGCGGTTCCATGAATCCTTTCATTTCCAACAGGCTGCCGCCCGACTCAAACACTCGTCCTGCGGATCCGCGCATCCTTCCCCGGCGCCGGCCTGGATGCCCTCCGGCTCCGGTCCGGACGCGTTCGTACCGGTTCATCCATCCACTGTCGGCACCACCCAGCAGGCGGGCCATTCCGCAACCAGCGACGCCTGCGCCTTCCGGGCGGCCGCTTCATCCGCAAACAGGCCGAACACCGACGGGCCGCTGCCACTCATGCGGCTTCCCAGCGCACCCAGCGCCCGCATGCATTCGCGGATCGCGGTGATCTCGGGATGAACGGGCTCCGTCACGCGTTCGAGCACATTCCGCATGCCTGCGGCGACTCCGGCGAGCTCCCCTGCCGCCACAAGCCGGCACATCGCTGCCGTATCCGGCCGCTCCCCCAGATCGTCCAGCCGTAGCCGGCCAAACACCCAGGGAGTGGGAACGGGAAACGGCGGCTTCACCAGCACCAGCCAATGGCCGGCAAAAGACGGAAGCGGCGTCAACAGCTCGCCGATGCCTTCGGCCAGACAGGTGCCACCCCGCAGGCAGTAGGGCACGTCCGCCCCCAACCGTACGCCGATCGCAGCCAACTCGTCTGCGGCGAACGGGAACCCGTACATGTCGTTCAATCCCCGCAACACCGCCGCCGCGTCCGCACTGCCGCCCGCCAGGCCTGCCGCGGAAGGAATCCGCTTGGTCAGCCGGATGTGGACGCCATGTGGCCGGTGATCCGGCGCTCCGGCCGAGTCGCCCAAACGGGCGAAAAAAGCTTCAGCCGCCCGCCAGGCCAGATTGCCGGCATCCAGCGGGATCGGATCGGTATCTGGGCTGCCGCATGCTTCCGCAGTGCCGGCCAAGCAGCCGACCGTTCCGCGGGATCCGGATATCCGCTGATCCTCACATGCGAGGGAGATGCCGTCCGCCTGCTGTTCGAGGCGGATCGTGTCCGACAGTCCGATGGTCTGCATGATCATCGCAAGCCGGTGATATCCGTTGGGCAGGCGCTCGAGCACGTCAAGCGTCAGATTGATCTTGGCGGGTGCCGCCACGGTGCGGATTTGCATGCGACCTCCTGCCATCCGGCACGGATGCCGATATGTGGCACGCCGCAGACCGGCATGCACGTAGTCTCCGACATGACGCGCTGTGACCCGCATGCACGTCACCCGCACACCCCAGGCGAGCCGCCGTGGTGTCCGGCGTGCCGCAGTTCGGGCTTCTGCATGGCATAACATGCTTTCAGCGCGCTTTTCACAGGATCATGTACCTGCCGTGTACATTATATACAAAAGACGCATCGCGTACAACCCGAGGATTCCCAACAGGCGCATGGCACCTCCCGACACGCAGGGGCCTGCAAGGCGCCCGGTTTGCCGCTTGACGAACCGGGGATGCGAGCCCATGGCATGTGGCACACGGACGTGCGCAACCACGGATCCCGGCGTGCGACAAACGCAAAGGGAGCCGGATGTCCGGCTCCCCCAATCGATGCGGCGATTTTCCATGATTTCAGGGAATTGCGCTTGTGAACGACGGGTGGCGCATCGCGCACAGAAAGCCGTCGCAGGGGTGGTCCGCCATGGCGCATCATGCTTCCCCGTGCGGTGGATCAACCGGACTGCCTCAGATCATGAGACGGCTGACCGGCTTGACCTCGACCGTATTGGTCAGAATGTCCGTATAGCTGTAGGAGACCTTGCGGGCGCAATTGTACTCGTTCTCGAAGCGAACGGTGAAGATGCTGGGATACGCGTTTTCGATGATGCCTTCCTTCACGAAGGTCTTCTTCCTGCCTTTGTTGGCTTTGAGCTGGATCTTCTGGCCGACACAACACTCCATATCTTTCCTGATCTGGGCAATGGCGTTCTTGTCCATACGATCACCTCATTTCTTCAGCAGTATATCACAAAACGTCTATTATGTCAAACAAGCGTTGTGCAGATCAGCCAAAGCCGCTGAGGGTGCACCCTGTGCTCTTTGTGCTTTTTGCATCCCGCATGACAGGCCGCATTCGAAGTATGACACGCCTCGAATCCCTTTGTCAGAGAGCGTATGCGCATCGGGGGAGGGCTTTGATCACACCGCCGAGATCATGCGGCCCTCTTGTCCGGGCGTATCACCCCGTTGCACCAGCGTCGCCCGCTGCCCTGCCGGGTCCAGCCGGCCCCACCGGCTGTCGCCCCGACTGCCGCGCCTTCATTGATGCGGCCGGCCGCATCGGCTATAATGGATGCGTTCCGCACCACGCCGCCTCACCGGCGCCCACCGCACCCCGCATTCGGACCCGCTTCCATGCCGACTCCCGCACGCGCCGGCAAAGGGCCCATCCGCCCGGCCGGTGTTGCGCCGGATACGATTCCAAGCCATCCATACGAGGAGGAGCCCATGCGTACCGACATCGAAATCGCACAGGAAGCCTGCCTGGAACCCATCGAGTCCATCGCCGCCCGGCTGGGTATCGGCCGTGAATGGCTCGAGCTGTACGGCGACAGCAAGGCCAAGCTCAAGGCGGGCCTCTGGGACAGCGTCAAGGATCGGCCGGACGGCAAGCTCGTCCTCGTCACCGCCATCAACCCCACGCCCGCAGGCGAAGGCAAGACCACCACGACAGTGGGTCTTGGCCAGGCGCTCGCGAGAATCGGCAAGAAGGCCTGCATCGCGCTGCGTGAGCCTTCCCTGGGTCCGGTCATGGGCATCAAGGGTGGCGCAGCGGGTGGCGGATACGCACAGGTCGTCCCGATGGAGGACATCAACCTGCATTTCACCGGCGACATGCACGCCATCACCACCGCCAACAATCTGCTGGCCGCGGCCATCGACAACCACGTGCACCAGGGCAACGACCTGCGGATCGACATCCGCCGCATCCAGTGGAAGCGGTGCCTCGACATGAACGACCGCGCGCTGCGCGACATCACGGTGGGCCTGGGTGGCAAGACCAACGGGTTCCCGCGGGAGGACGGCTTCAACATCACGGTCGCCTCCGAGGTCATGGCCATCCTGTGCCTCTCGAACGACCTCATGGACCTCAAGGAACGGCTTTCACGCATCCTTGTCGCCTACACGCTCGACGACAAGCCGGTCACGGCGGGCGAGCTCGGCGTCGCGGGCGCGATGGCGCTGCTGCTCAAGGACGCCATCAAGCCCAACCTCGTGCAGACGCTCGAGAACACACCCGCCTTCATGCACGGCGGTCCCTTCGCCAACATCGCCCATGGCTGCAACAGCATCGCCGCCACGCGCCTCGCGCTCAAGCTGTCCGATTACGTGGTCACGGAGGCCGGTTTCGGTGCGGATCTGGGCGCTGAAAAGTTCTTCGACATCAAGTGCCGCTACGCCGGCTTCAACCCCGATGCCGTGGTGCTCGTCGCCACGGTGCGCGCCCTGAAGTACAACGGTGGCGTGAAAAAGGAAGAGACAGGCACCGAGAACGTCGCGGCGCTCGAGAAGGGCATTGTGAACCTGGGCCGCCATGTCTCGAACCTGCGCAAGTTCGGCGTGCCCGTGCTGGTCGCGATCAACCATTTCGCCTCAGACACCGGGGCGGAAATCGCGGTCATCAAGGAGAAATGCGCTGCGTGGGGCGTGGATGTGGCCTTCTCGGAGGTATTCGCCAAGGGCGGGGAGGGTGGCCGCGAACTGGCGCAGGCGCTGGTTTCGCTCATCGATCGGGAACCGTCCGATTTCCGGCCGCTGTACGGACTGGCCCTGCCGCTGCGGGAAAAGATCGAGATCATCAACCGCGAGATATACGGCGGTGCGAACGTCATCTTCACGGACAAGGCCCAGAAGGAGCTCGCGAGCATCGAGGCCCTCGGCTACGGACATCTGCCGGTCTGCATGGCCAAGACGCAGTATTCGCTCTCGGACAACCCCAAGCTGCTGGGCAGCCCCACCGGCTTCGATCTCACGGTCAAGGAAGTGCGCCTCTCGGCGGGAGCCGGCTTCGTGGTCGTGCTGACCGGCGACATCATGACAATGCCGGGCCTGCCGAAGGTGCCGGCGGCCAACCGCATCGACATCGATGAGAACGGGGTCATCACGGGGCTGTTCTAGTCTGGCGGAGTGATCGGCAGTACATGGCGGGAACGGTTCGCCCATTCAAGGCAACAGGCTGTCACTCACCAGAATCCGTGATCAGCCACCCATAGTCCTGTCTGCAGTCAATGACCCATTCGGCCAGCACCCGGTTGTCACGCACCCGGCACAGGACCGGATACCATTTCTCGACACACATGCGGCGATATCGATGGTTGGGAAAGGCATCCGTTCGCAGGAACGGTTGCCTTTCCGGCATGGTGCGCAAGGACCCGAATGCGGCCAGCAATGCCTGCTTCGACCTCCGGGCGGCAATCAGGCCCATTGTCGATTCTTTCCGCCATCGCGGCAAGTCCAGATGCAGGTTGACACCATCCGCGCAAACGCAGGGCGCCACTCCTTCGAATGGCGCCCTGCGATACGCTTTTTCTGTCAATCAAGCAATCCGGATTGTCTCCCCGCTCAATCCCGTCACACCTTGAACCGTCCCACGGCCTCCTGCAGCGCGCGGGCCTGCTCGCCCAGCAAGCGGGCGTTCTCGGCCATCTGCTCGATCGTGAGCATCGACTGGTCGCTCGAGGCCATGACCTCCTCGGTGGAGGCGGCCGTCTCCTCGGAAACGGCGGAGATGTTCTGGATGGCCAGCAGCGTGTCCTGCTTGACGTGTTCCATCTCGTCCACATCGCCGAGGATGACGCGCACCTGGCCGACGAGCTGGTCCATGGAGCCGCTGATTTCATTGAAGGACTTGACGGCGTTCTCAAGCGCGAGGTCCTGCGAATGAAGGATTTCCCCCGTCTGCTCGGCCTTTTCGGCGGTGGCGCGGGTCTGCTGCTGGGTTTCGTCGATGATCGCACCGATTTCGCGGGTGGCCTTCATCGATTGTTCCGCCAGCTTGCGGACCTCGTCGGCGACAACCGCAAAGCCGCGGCCCTGTTCGCCCGCGCGGGCGGCCTCGATGGCGGCGTTCAGGGCCAGCAGGTTCGTCTGGTCGGAGATGCCGTTGATGACCTTGACGATCTTCCCGATGGACTTCGAGCGCTCGCTCAGGGCCTGGATGTCCTCGATGATGCGGCGGATCATCTCGTTGGTTTCCTGCGACTTGCGGTTGAGCTCGGCGATGGCGTCAAGACCGCGGCGCGTCAGCCCCATCGTGCTGTCGGTGACTTTCTCGATGACGCGCGAGTTCTCGCCGACCTTGTTCATGCGGTTCGCCAGATGGCTCATGCGCGTCACGCCCTGCTCGGCGTCCTGCGCCTGGGAGGTTGCGCCCTGCGCGATTTCGGATATGGCCTTGGCGATATCCTTGGATACGGAGGAAACCTGCTCGGTGGAGTCCGCGACATTGATGGCGGAATCGGCCACCAGGTTGGCGGTCGACGTGGTCTGCTCGATGAGGCCGCGCATGCTGGCAATCATGCCGTTGATGGCCTGGGTGAGGACGCCGAGCTCATCGGTGCGCCGCGAGAAGGGGGTGACGGTCAGGTCGCCGGATGCCGCCTGCTCGGACATCTTCACCATGCGGCTCATCGTGCGGCTCATGCCGTTGGCCATGAAGATGCCGATGAATACGGAACGCGCGCCGGCAATGAGCACGAAGACGATCGTCAGCGTGAGGATGCTGTTGGCGCCGGCCAGCAGCACCGAATAGGGGATCAGCGCGGAAAGCGTGAAGTCGAGCTTGGGCACGCGCTCGGTGACGGCCAGGAACTTGCCGCCCTGATAGGCGACATCCTCCGCGAAGGAGGTCACCTTCGCATCCTTCATGTAGCGCTGGTAGAAATCGGTCTTCGCGAAGGCATAGGCATTCTCGGCGGCCGGATCGATCTCCGGCGCCTTGACCTTGGAGTCGGGAGAGAAGAAATACCTGTGGGCGATGTCGTATCCGTCCGGCCCGATGAAATGAGTCTGGGTTCCCGCACCGGCGGAAGTGCCCGTGATGAACTCCGTGATCTTCTTCGTGTCGAGCGCGATGATCAGCGTGCCCATCGACTTGCCGGAAATCGAGCTGCGCAGCGACCGCACATACAGCACCTGCGGCTTCTGCGGGTCGTACCAGCTGGTGACGCTCATGCTGTCGGCCTTGCTGAAGAAATCGTCGATGACCTTGTGGTCGGTGACCCAGACACCGCGGCCGTTTGCGTCGAGCGCCTTCTTGACGAGCTCCTTGCTCTTGAGATCCTCGTACTTGAGCGTGATGTAGGGCGAGTTGACCGAGTTGTACTCGTTGAGGATGGTCAGGCTTTTCATCAGGGGATTGGACGTCTGCAGCACCGTGATGGTCGTCTGCACGTTCGCGTTGGCGGCGACCCGCTTGCTCACGTCCTCATTGGTCATGTAGGTCTGCAGGTCCTTGTTCGTGATCAGCTGCATGATGCTGGTGTCGATGTTCGACAGCAGCAGCGAGAGGTACTCCGCACGACCGCGCATCATGACGCTGGTGGCTTCCTTCGCGGTTTTCTCCAACGCGGAGGAGGCCATCTGGTAGGACATCATGCCCAGCACCACGAGGGCAAGCACCGGAACAAGGAAGGTTGAAATGAGCTTCATGCGGATGCTGCGGTTCAGGCCCGCCAGCACCTTCAGCTCCATGATCCGCGCGACGATCCGCCGGATGCCCTTCTCTCCGCCGCCCTTGCCGGTACCGCCCGGAGCGCCGGCCTTGCCCCGCGCCAGAAATGGCGGCACACGCACCGGCTTGCCGGAGGATGCACGGCTTCCACCAAGGCTTTTCCCGGAACCCGCTTTTCCGAAGGTCATCTTTCCGATCTTCATGCTTCCCCCTGTGGTCCGCAAGGACGGACCGCTTCCGATTCTGTGCAGGCGTGCCGCGTCAGGTGCAACACCCCCGCAATCCGCGGTCATGGAACCGACTGCCGACATGCAACGGACGACCAATCGGCGCGATGCACGTCAGTATACTTATTGTAGCACCGCCGAATGGAACGGACAAGAAAGGGGGGCGGGGATTTATGGACAAAAAGCACTATTCCTTGCACCGCCACCCCGTCCGGCCTCGTGATTTTCACCGGACATCATCGCCATCCCTGCTTCGTGGCCGGGATGCCGTCCATTCCGGCCTTCATCGGAGAACCGCCGCAACCACCCGCGCCCGTCCCTCGAGATCGCGATGCAAGACGGGATCCAGTCCCGCATCCCGGAAGAGGGCCGGCACATCCTCCCCCTGGTCCCATCCGATCTCCACGGCCAGCAGGCCGCCGGGCCGCAGCAGCACGCCTGCCAGCGCGGCCAGCCGCCGGTAGAAGACAAGACCGTCCACGCCGCCGTCCAGGGCGCCCCGCGGCTCGTGGCACCGGACATCGGGCATCAGCGTCCCGATTTCCGCAGCGGGTATGTAGGGCGGATTCGACACCACGATGTCGTAGGGCGGGCGGAGCGCCTGCCCCTCGATCGCAAGGAGGTCGCCCTCGAGAAAGCAGATGCGTCCGTCCACGCCGTGGTGCGCGGCGTTCCGTCGGGCAACGGCCAGCGCGCCGGGCGAAATGTCAAGCGCCGTGACGTCGAGCTGCGGATGCCGGCGCAGCAGCGTGACGGAAATGCAGCCGGAACCCGTTCCCACATCGAGCATGCGCGGGGCGCCGGCCACCGCGCCCTGAACGCATGCCCGGGCCTCCGGCCGGCCGGGAGCGGCCACGCCATCGTGCAGCCGCGAGGCAGCCCGCGCGCACGCGGAGTCGGCAGGATGCCCGAGCGGTTCCGGACCGCAGCCAAGCCGCAGTCCTTCACGCACCAGGCTGTCCAGATGAGCCGACACGACTTCAACAAGCAGCTCGGTTTCGGGGCGGGGGATCAGGACGTCCGGTGTCACGAAGAAATCAAGACCGAAGAAGCCTGCCGAGCCCACGATGTACGCGACCGGTTCCCATGCAAGCCGCCGGGTCAGGGCATCGACGTAGCGTGTCGCGGAGACGGCGTCCGCCTCCTCCCCGCTGTTCGCCAGCAGCCAGGCCGTGCTGCATCCGCTCGCCCAGGAGAGGAGCAGCCGGCGCTCCTGCCGTTCCTCCGCCGCATCCGCCCACAGCCGGAACGGGTGCGTGCGATTGCGGGACAGCATCCCGTCGGCAGGAAGGAGCGATTCGACCGGCGTGCGCAGCAGCGCGTCCCAGGTCACGACCCGCCCGCTCCGGAGGCGCAGGCGGCCGCGCCGTCCGCCGGCCCGTCGGACACGGCAAGCAGCGTGTTGTCGGCCGCTTCCCGGATACCCGCCTCGGGGACGGCCGTCGCCGCTTCCTCGCCGACAACGGCCCGCAGTGCGGCCAATGCCACCTCGAGCATGCTGTCGTCCGGCTCCTGCGTGGTGATCCTCTGCAGCATCAGCCCGGGGAGCGAAAGTGCGCGAAGCGGCTTGAGGGGTGACTTCGCCGCCATCTTGAACACCTCGTACGAGATGCCGGCGATGACAGGCAGCAGTACCAGCCGGATCACGAGGTTCATGATGCGCGAATGCCATCCGGCGAACATGAACACGATGATCGAGATGATCATCACGACGAACAGGAACGCCGTGCCGCAGCGCGGGTGCAGCGTGGTGTGCCGGCGCGCGTTCTCGACCGTGAGGGCCTCGCCCTGCTCGAGCGTGTAGATGCTCTTGTGCTCGGCGCCATGGTACTGGAAGACCCGGTGGATCTCCTTGTTGCGCGACACGAACCAGATGTAGCCGAAGAACAGCGCAAGGCGGATGGCGCCCTCGATGAGATTGGCAAGCAGCGAGCCGCGCGCGCCGGACTTGTCGAAGTGGAACAGGTCGGTCACAAAGTTCGGCAGCAGCATGAACAGGCCGATGCCGAGCACCAGTGCGAACGCGACCGAGGTGTAGAGCAGGTACTGGAAATAGTTGTCGCCCAGCAGGCGGCGCATGAACCTGTCGAACTTGTCCTCGCCGGAACCGGCACCGTCCTTGGACGGCGCGCCGGCAGCCCTCTCCGCCTCGGTTTTGGTGTCGGAATCCTTTTCCGTCGCGGCAGACTCCCCTGTCGCCGTGCCGGCTGCACCCGCTTCCGCCGCCGTTTCCGCCACGGCAGCCTTCGCCGCTGCGGCATTTTCCGCCTCCTCCACCTTCTCTGCGGACCGCAGCAGCACCCGGATCCCCACCACCATCGACTCGACGAATGACACCGCGCCGCGCACGAAGGGCGTCCGGAACCAGCGGCTGCGCTTGGAAGCCGGGACATAGTCGGACACTTCCACATCAATGCTGCCATCCGCCATGCGGACGGCAACCGCCATCTTCCCATTGCCCCGCATCATGACGCCCTCGATGAGCGCCTCGCCGCCTACATCGCAGGCCTTGACCGGGGTTTTCCAGATTTCCTTGTCCATGTGCCTTCCTTTCGGGAACCGCGCCCTCGGGGCACGACTCCATAGAGTCTCATTATACCGACAAAGCAGGTGGGAAGGCAACGAACACGCCAATCCGCATGGCTTGCCATCGTCCCCCCGGCGACGCCCCGGCATTTGCATTGTGCCGGCATGTATCGCATCATGAGGGTGGAGGCGGACCAGGCGCGCGGGCGTTGTCGCGGCCGTTTGGAGAACGGGTTTCTTGCGCGCCACAAAAAACCTGCATGCGATGCCGGGTTTCGTCGATATACAGAGTGCAGGCCCATCGGGGCCTTGTTGTCTGTGGCCGCGGGCCGCCATCCCGCATGGGGACGAATAGAGTGCCCGGAAGACCTTCTTCCGGCTGCGTGAGGTGAAGCATGTCACGACCGGACGATACCAGGTTTCTCATACGAAAGGCATGTCGCGGACCATCAGGCCCGAACCATGACGCAACCGCCCCTTGTCGCGGCCGGCTCGTCTCTGCCCATGCCGCGCCGCGCCTTCGCCGCGCCCTGTCCATTTTCCTGTGCCTGACGCTCCTCGCAACCGGTCTGTTCACGGTCGGCCTTCCCCTGCGGACAACCGCGGCCGTTTTGCCGGCATCGGGCGCCGTATCGGTCGCCGTCGACACCTGGAACCGCTTCAAGATCTCATGGACCGCGGTTCCCGGCGCACAGCGCTACTGGCTGCAGCGCAAGTCGGACGGCGGCACCGCCTTCGACACGCTGGCCTACATCGACGCACCGGCGACAAGCCATTACGACGTCGTTCAAAACGGGCATCTCTACACCTACCGCGTGCAGGCTGTCTCCGGCGGCGACGCGGGTCTCTCCGCCGACTCGACGCCGGCGTGCATGCTCTGGCCGACAGGGGTCAGCGTGCTGCCCGTCTCCGCCGAACGCATGGATGTGTCGTGGACCCTGCCCTCGAACCCCTGGCTGCCGGCCTCGGGCTACATCCCCGTCATCGAGCGCCGCACGGCCGGCGCC
>JAEXRM010000065.1 GCA_023440865.1 Bacillota bacterium | reverse complement strand
ATCCGGTTCAGCGATCCTCGAGCACCGCGCCGTCGGTGGAGACGGTCACGACCTGCCAGGGAATCATCTTGCCGCTGCGGATCAGGGCGGTCTTCACCGCGTTGGCGATGCCGCCGCAGCAGGGAACCTCCATGCGCAGCACGGTGACACTGCGGATCTCGTTGTTCTCGAGAATGGCGGCGAGCTTGTCGGCATAATCCCCCTCGTCAAGCTTGGGGCATCCGATGAGGGTGATCCTGTTCTTCATGAAATCGTTGTGGATGTTGGCATAGGCGAAGGCGGTGCAGTCCGCGGCCACGAGCAGGTGGGCGTTGGAGAGGTAAGGTGCCTTCACGGGAACAAGCTTGATCTGCACGGGCCATTGGCGCAGCTGCGATTCCGGGGCGGAAGCGGGGGTTGCGGCGGCCGGTGCGGACACGGCCTTCGGGGAGAAGGCCGCCTTGCGCTCGATGGTGCGGGCATGGGTTCCAGGGCAACCGCAGGCAAGCTTGTCAGGCATGCCGGCCGGGTGGGCGGTTGTCGCCGCATGTCCGGCTGGCGTCGCCGCGGAGGCGGCTCCGGCATGCTTCATGGACTCCATGCGGGCCTTGACGGCCTCCTCGTCGAAGGCGTCGGCTTCGCGCTCCTCGATGGTGATGGCACCGGTGGGGCATTCGGGCAGGCAGGCGCCCAGACCGTCGCAATAGGCGTCGGTGATCAGCCTGGCCTTGCCGTCGATCATCTGCAGGGCGCCCTCGTGGCAGGCGTTCACGCACAACCCGCAGCCATTGCACTTGTCCTCGTCGATGTGGATGATGTTGCGCTTCATATCGGGCCTCCCATGCGCGTGTCTGGTTTTGCGGACGATGTGCCCCGCATGACGCGCTTGTTTTCGATGCATTCATCATATAGAATGGGAAACGGATCCGCGGTAGCCGCGGATACAAGGATTAGCCCCCGACCCGTGGTCGTGGCGGCCGAGGTACGCATGAGCGAGATCACGACGGCTCCCCTGATCGGAAGCCCCCTGTTCGTCAATATGACCGAAGAAGGCCTGCGCGAGATGCTCGCATGCTTCAAGCCGCGAACCGCATCCTTCCGCAGGGGTGAATTCCTGTGCCTGGAGGGCGACGAGCAGAACGAGGTCGGCGTCGTCCTGGCTGGACGCATCCATGTCGTCCGCGAGACCATGGGTGGCGGGAAGGTTGTGATGGCCGCCATGGGGCCGGGCGAGCTTTTCGGTGAGATGGCCGCCTTTTCCGGACTGCGGCGCTGGCCGGCATCCGTGCTGGCAGTGGAGGCCGCGGAGGCCATGTTCATTCCGCTCGACCGGTTCTCCGTCACATGCGGCACCACCTGCACGAACCATTCCCAGCTCATCCGCAACCTGCTTGGCATCCTGTCGCGCAAGGCGCTGCAGCTCAACCGCAAGGTCGAGTACCTGACGATCAAGGGCATGCGGGAAAAACTGTGCCGTTACCTCATCGAGCAGAGCCGCCTGCATCGCAGCAGCACCTTCACGATGGACATGAACCGCAACGAGTTGGCCGATTTCCTCAATGTCTCGCGCCCGTCGATGTCGCGCGAGCTCGGTCGCATGCGCGACGAGGGACTCATCGAGTTCTACAGGGGATCGGTGCGCATCCGCATGCCGGAACAGCTGCTGCAGTACTGCCCGGATGCGTGAGAACGTCGGGTCCGAGATGCGGTGCTGCGCCTTCCTGGCTGGGCCTTGGGACGTGCCGGGGTGCCGCCTGCCCGTCGAGCTGGCGTCGATTGGCAGAAAAAAGCTTTTGTCTTTAGTCGACTGAACGACGAAATACCTTTCTGTTCGACATTATCGCAACCAATCTCATGGGTTCCGTCAATGGAACGATGCTGTCCGTATTGCCGCAAATATGCGCTGCATGCGGCTTTTTTCAGTTCATCCAGTTTCATGTTTTTTCCGCCAAAGTGTGGTAAGTACCATCTGAGCCCGGAGCCGTGCCGGCACCGGCAACCGTACCGGCACCGGGCGGGCGTCATGACAGGGTGCGCGATGGTCGGAGCCCGCTGAGGATCCGGCAATGACGCCGATGTGGAACAGCCGGCGAATGCCGTACGGGAGGGGCGAATGGACAGGCTGGAAACGGCGTACCATCAGCGGTACGCAGCCCTCATCCACAGCAGGACCGGCATCCACATCGCCGACAACAAGCGCCAGTTGCTTGAAACGCGTCTGAGCCGCATCCTGTACCGGAAACACATCGAATCGCCCGAGGCATACCTGCGCATCCTCGAAAACCCTGCCAACGAGCGGGAGTTCCAGGAGTTCGTGGATGCCATGACGACCAACACCACCGAGTTTTTCCGGGAGAACCACCACTTCGAATTCCTCCGGCAGGAGGCGGAACGCTGGATGGACGACAACCCGCGCATCCGCCGCGAGCGGGAGATCCGCATCTGGAGCGCGGGCTGTTCGACAGGACAGGAGCCGGTCACGCTGCGGATGCTCATGGAGGATCTGTTCGGAGACGAGATCCGTGTCATCCTCCTGGCGACCGACATCAGCCAGAAGGTGCTCAAGAAAGCGGTATCCGGCTGTTATTCGGACGCCGAGGCGGAGGGCATCCCCCAGATGTACCTCAAGCGGCATTTCCGACGCACGGAAGGCGGATGGCAACTTGATCCGGCCATCCTCAAGGAAATACGGTACCGGCATTTCAACCTCATGGAGCCGTTTCCGTTCCGAAAGGGATTTGACATCATCTTTTGCCGGAATGTGATGATTTACTTCGACCTCGACACCCAGCAAAGCCTGGTCACGAAGTTCTACAACGCGCTTCCGCCGGGCGGGCTGCTGTTCATCGGCCATTCGGAGAGCCTGGTCAACAAGCGGCACCATTTCCGCCATCTCGGCCCTTCGCTGTATCAGCGGTGACGGCGGGCGGCGTGTGGAACAAATGCGGTCCCGGAGCGGGGATGGCCGGTCGGGGGAAGGACGGGACGTGAAGGAAAGCGGAAAGATCAAGGTATTCATTGTGGACGACTCGGCCATGGTGCGCAAGGTCCTGACCGAGGCGCTCGGACGTGACGGCGCGATCGAGGTCGTCGGCTCGGCGCCCGATCCCTTCTCGGCGCGCGAACGCATCGTGACGCTGTCCCCCGACGTCATCATCCTCGACATCGAGATGCCCCGCATGGATGGACTGACCTTTCTGCGCAAGCTCATGCGCTATCTGCCCAGCCGCGTGATCGTCGTCAGTTCCCTGGCCGAAAAAGGGGGGGAGGTAGCCATGAAGGCACTGGAATACGGTGCACTCGAGGTCATGGCCAAGCCGGACGCCTCATGGTCGGTCCGGGACATGACCGAGCAGCTTGCGGAAAAGGTCAAGGGGGTGTCCCGGGTGCCGGTCGAACGGCTCAAGCGATATGGCTCGCCGGATCCTGTCCCCGTGGAGGCACGACACGGTGCGGGGGAGTCCGGCACGCGCGCGCCGATGGGCGCTGCGGTCGGCGTATCGGCGGAACAGGGTTCGCGCTCGCTGATCCGCACGACGGACCGCATCATCGCCATCGGCGCCTCCACAGGCGGCACGGAGGCCATCCGCGAGGTGCTCGTGGCGCTGCCCGCCGGCATGCCCCCCATTGTGGTCGTACAGCACATGCCGCCTCATTTCACCAAATCCTTCGCCGACAGGCTCGACTCACTGTGCAGCCTGCACGTGAAGGAGGCGGAGGACGGCGAACTGCTGGCACCCGGCAAGGTGGTCATCGCGCCGGGGAACCGCCACATGGAACTGCGGCGCAGCGGCGCCTTCTACCATGTCCACCTGCAGGACGGCCCGATGATCCACCACCAGCGGCCGGCTGTGGATCCGCTGTTTCAGACGGTGGCCCGCTATGCCGGCAGGAATGCGGTCGGCATCCTGCTGACGGGCATGGGACGAGATGGTGCGGCGGGTCTGCTGGCGATGCGCCAGGAGGGCGCCCTGACGATGGCGCAGGACGAAAAGAGCTGTGTCGTGTTCGGCATGCCGAAGGAGGCCATCGCACTCGGTGCGGCGGTGAAGGTCGTTCCCTTGTCCCAGATCGCCGCGGAGACCGTGAGGGCGGTTTCCCAGACGGCGGCATCGAAATAATCCATCCCCGCCATTGCGTCGCATGGGTCAGTCCATGCCGCTGCCGGCGGTTTCGGAACATCGTGTGAAAGGGAGGAACCCATGTTGTCAAAGATGAAGCTCAGTCAGAAGATCTCCGGCAGTTTCGCGCTGGTCCTTGTCCTGGCCGTCATCGTCGGCCTGATCGCCATCCTCAGCATGCTTTCGGTGCAGCGGAACACGCTGGCGGACGAGTATGCCGAGGAGATCAACCTTGCGAACGAGATGGAGCGCAATGCCCTGCTCACCATGTATGAGATGCGCGGCTTCCTGTTCAGGGAGACCGAGGAGGCCTATGCGCCCGTCAAGGAACACCTGTCGTCCCTGATCGGTTTTCTCGACCAGGCGGATGCGCTGGCATCGAAATATCCCCAGCTCGAAGGCCTGAGGGATGGCAGTGCCTCCGCACGCGAGCAGGTGACCGCCTATCAGGCGCTGGCCGAAAAGGGGTTCACGGCAACACTCGACAATCAGAAGCTGCGGGCGACGCTGGCCGCTTCCGGCGTTGCCGTGCGTGACAGCTGCAATGCGCTGTTGGCGGCCATGTATGCGGAAATGGAGCAGGACATCAAGGCAGGCGCTGCCGAGAGCGCGCTGCTCGAGCGCAACACGAAGATCCGCCTGATGCAGGAGACGGCGGATGCCATCGATTCGCTGCGGCTGGAGGCGAACCGGGCCATCATCGCCAAGGACGTGACGCGCTTCGAGGCGCTTCGGCCGGGATTCGACACAATCTATGCCAATCTCGACCAGATGCAGGCCATCACCCGGAAGGAAGCGGATCAGGAGAAGCTCGGGCAGGCTCGGACCGGAACGGATGAATACCTTGCCCAGTTTGATGTCTATGTCGCCAACTGGAAGCAGCTCGATGACATGAGGAGCCAGCGCGAGACCGCCGGTGCGTCGGTCATCTCCGTGGCGAAGGATGTCGCCAAGGCCGGCGTCGGAAACATGGCGCTGCGCAGCCAGGATGCCTTCAGGAGCCTGAACAACGCCATCCTGCTCGTCATCGGCGTACTGGCCGTCACGGTAGTCTTCGGTGCTTTGCTCGCATGGTTCATCGTCTCGAACATCACCAAGCCCATCAACCGCGTGGTTGGCCGCATGACCGAAACCGCCAGCCAGGTGGGCGAGGCGTCCGGTCAATTGTCGGGCGCGAGTCAGCAGCTGGCGGAAGGCGCATCGGAACAGGCGGCCGCCATCGAGGAGGTGTCCGCCACGATGGAGGAGTCCGCCTCCATGGCCAGGCAGAGCAGCGAGAACACGCGCCAGGCCTCGTCGCTGTCCGGACAGACAAATGAGGCGGCTGATAAGGGCGGTCGCGAGATGAAGGACATGATGCTTTCGATGTCGGAGATCAAGCGTTCCTCCTCCGAGCTGTCGAAGATCATCAAGGTCATCGATGAAATCGCTTTCCAGACAAACATCCTCGCGCTCAACGCCGCCGTCGAGGCCGCCCGTGCAGGCGAGGCGGGCCGCAGCTTCGCCGTGGTCGCCGAGGAGGTTCGCAACCTCGCCCAGCGCAGTGCCCAGGCAGTCAAGGACACCTCCGCCATCATCGAGAAGAACATCGAGCTGTCGGATCGGGGGAACGAGGCGGCAACCCGTGTCGGTGAGGCGCTTGGAGAAATATCCGGCCGCATCGGCAAGGTGAACGGGCTGGTCGCGGAGATTTCAGCGGCAAGCCAGGAGCAGAGCCAGGGCATTGAACAGGTCAACAAGGCCATCTCGCAAATGGAACAGGTGACCCAGCTCAACGCGGCCAACGCCGAGGAAAGCGCTGCGGCCGCGGAAGAGCTCAGCGCGCAGGCCGTGACACTCCAGGAGATTGTGGGCGATCTGGTGGAGCTGGTCAATGGGTCCGGGTCGGCGGCCGTCGCGGTGCAGATGAAGGACAAGACCGGCAGAAAAGCATTGCGGGAGCCACGTCCAGGCGTTCCGCAATCCCGGAGGACCGCGGAGCCCGGCCACCCGGTGCGCGCTCCGAAGGTGCACGCGCCTCGCGCCGCTTCCCGTCAGCCCGATCCGGAAACCATTCTGCCGCTGGAGGAGGAGGACGACCTGTAGACCTTTTGCCGGTGATATGGACGGCCTGCAGCACAATCCGAAGGAGGAGACATGGCAGTGGCATCGGGCAAGTATCTGACCTTCGCCCTGGAGACGCAAACCTACGGCATGCCGATTCTTTGCGTGAAGGAGATCATCGGCATGACCGACATCACCCCCCTGCCCGGCATGCCGGCCGCGGTGCGGGGTGTCATCAACCTGCGGGGCAACATCATTCCCGTTGTGGATCTGCGCTTGAAGTTCGGCATGCCGGAACGGGACTATGATGACCGGACCTGCATCGTGGTTGTCGAGTCGGGCCGGAAGGAGGGGGCCGGCGCCTTGCAGACGACGGGCGGCCCGCTCTCCGGACGGGATGGACTGATCGTCGACAAGGTGTCCGAAGTGCTTGACATTCCGCAGGACAGCATCGAGGAGCCTCCGCGCTTCAGGGGGACGCCCGCGGAGTGGTATCTCATGGGTCTGGGGAAAGTGCGCGACAAGGTGGTCATGCTGCTTGAGGTCGAACGCATCCTTGACCGCGAGGAGCGTCAAATGCTTGCAGGAGAAACTGTGGTCGTGGTAAACTGACACGTCGGATCCGGAATGGACTGGAAACCGATGGCGGGGAGAAATCCCCGCTGTCGTCATGTTTGGATGCAAAAGACGCCGATTCGCATCGGCTCGTCATGTTTGCGGCTGTCCGGATTCGGGAAAATCCAAGAGGGTACTGCACCGGCAGAAAGGCGATTCGGTCGCCGGAGCGAGATCGGTTTCATCGGTCCCAGCCCTCCGCAGTGCAAACCGCAAAGTCATTGTGGAGCAGGGCAGCAACCAGCAGGGGGAGTGACGTCATGTTGAAGAAAACCAAGATCATATGCACCTTGGGACCGGCGGTGGAAGAAGAATCGGTGATGCGGCAGCTGATCCTGGAGGGCATGGATGTGGCCCGCCTGAACTTTTCCCACGGCAGCCACGAGGAGCATCTTGCCAGGGTCCTGACGCTCAAGAAGCTCAGAGCCGAGATGAAGCGCCCGATCGCGCTGCTCCTCGACACGAAGGGGCCCGAGGTGCGGCTTCAGACATTCGAACACGGAGGTGTCGACCTGGTTCGCGACCAGATATTCACCCTCACCACTGCCGAATGCGTCGGAAACCAGGAACGCGCATCCGTCACCTACAACAGGCTGCATGAAGTGGTGCGCCGTGGCACGCGCATCCTCATCGACGATGGTCTGGTCGAGCTCAAGGTCACCGATGTCGTGGAGCAGGACATCCTGTGCCAGGTCATGAACAGCGGCACCATCAAGAACCGCAAGAGCGTCAACATTCCGGGTGTGAAGCTGGACATGCCCTACATGAGCCAGAAGGATACCGAGGACGTCATCTTCGGCGCCCGCAACGATTTCGACTTCGTGGCCGCTTCCTTCACCCGCAACGCGGCTGACATCAACGAGCTGCGTCAGGTGCTCCAGGAGAATGGCGGCGGGAACATCCAGATCATCGCAAAGATCGAGAACTGGGAAGGTGTCGAGAACATCGACGAAATCCTGATGGCGGCCGACGGCATCATGGTGGCGCGTGGCGACATGGGTGTGGAGATCGACTTCACCGAGCTGCCCCGCATCCAGAAGATGCTGATCAAGAAGGCACGCGAGCACGGCAAGAAATCGATCACCGCCACGCAGATGCTCGAGTCGATGATCAGCAAGCCGCGACCCACCCGCGCCGAGATCAGCGATGTCGCCAACGCCATCTATGATGGCACATGCGCCATCATGCTTTCGGGCGAGACCTCCATCGGCAAGTACCCGGTGGAGTGCGTCCGCACCATGGCCAAGATCGCGGAGCGGACCGAATCGAACATCCATTACATCAAGCGGTTCAACACCTTCGAAACCGAGTTCACCACGTCCGTGACCAATGCCATCAGCCATGCGACCTGTTCCACGGCGCATGAGCTCGGCGCGAAGGCGATTGTCACCGTCACAAAGACAGGCAGCACGGCCCGCATGATTTCCAAGTACCGTCCCGCGTGCCCCATCATCGGTTGTACGACCGATGAGAAGGGATGGCGGCAGCTGTCGATGTCATGGGGGGTCGTGCCGGTGCTGGCATTGGAGCAGCACACCAGCGACAACCTGTTCGAGCATGCCGTTGACATCGCGACCGAAAGCGGGCTCGTCCGAACGGGAGACCTGGTTGTCATCACGGCCGGTCTGCCGTTGGGTGTGCCCGGCATGACCAACATCCTCAAGGTGCATGTTGTGGGCAATGTGCTGCTGCGTGCCACCGGCATCGGCAGCAGGTCCGCGCTGGGCACCCTCTGCGTCTGCAAGACCGAGGAGGAGGCGCTCGAGAAGTTCAACGGCGGCGAGGTGCTGGTCATTCCGGAAACCAGCAACCGCATCATGAGCCTGCTGCGTCATGCGAGCGGCATCATCACCGAAAAGGGAAATCTGTCCTCCCATGCGGCCATCGTGGGCCTCTCGCTCGACATCCCCGTCATCGTGGGCGCGGAGCACGCAACCGAGCAGCTGCGCAGCGGCCTGACGGTCACGGTGGATGGCGCGACCGGCACCGTGTACAGCGGCGTGGTCAAGCCTATCTGACCCAGTTCGCCCCCCGGAGGCGGTCATCGACCATGTCCGGGGGTCGCCCCTGTCCCTGCTGTTCCCTGTCGAACGTATTCGTTTCTTGACACGCCAGGATACGGGTCGGCGCGCCGACCCGTACAATACCGCCGAGAAGAGGAATGCACGCCATGCACTACGGATGGATCTGGCTGCTCCTGATCAACACCCTCGCCCTGATTCTGACCTGGGTGGACAAGCGCCGCGCGGTGAAGCGCGACTGGCGCATTCCGGAAAGCCGCCTGATCCTGTTGGCTTTGCTGGGCGGGTCGATCGGCCTGTATCTTGGCTGTCGCGTCTTTCACCACAAGACCAAGCATGTGAAGTTCATGGTGGGTGTTCCGCTCATCATCCTTGCTCAGGTCCTGTTTGTCGCCGCCGCCATCATGTGGCTGCCCTCCCTGCTGCATCCCTGATACGGACTTCGCAGGGAACGCCCTCCTCCCAGGATGCGATCACCTTCATGCGCACACATTGGGCCAGCCAGCTCTATCGCCGTCCTCGAAACGCGGAAGCCGGTCGCCCGGCTCCCGCGTTTCTGCGGGCGTGCTCCTTGAGCCGGCAGATCCCAATGTCAGCCATGTATCCGTCATCACAGGAAAGAGGCTGTTCCCTGCGAAATCCCAACAACGATCCAATGTGGGGGACATCCAAACGAATCGCTTACTCTCTTGATTTGAATGAGTGATGCAGCGCGGCAGGGAGAACTGTTGACGGTGCATCGTGTACCGCCCCCCTCGAAACCGGCGTACGCGCGAACAGACAATCTCACTACTGCTGCAGCATGCGAAGGATGCCTTTGATGCCGTCCTTGTTCTCTGCCAGCGCTCTTCTGACATAGGCCGTTTCCTGGTCCACGATCTTGTTGAGCGACTTCTGGCCAAGCGGCTCCACAGGCGCCCTGTCGTCGGTGAAGACCAGCGGACCGCCATCGACCGCCACCGCGGCATCAGCCATGTAGCGCGAGATGTCGAACAGGTCGTGCCCGTCGGGGATCTCACGCTCCATGTTCGTCCGGAAGTCGGATAGCATGTTCGCGTTGTCGGAGCAGAACAGCAGCGAGTTCGTCACGACATCCAGGTCCATGCGGTAGACCGTGGAGAAGGTTGTTTTCACGGTCTGCGCCAGATACTCGGGTACGCCCGTGAAGTCGCCGGACTTCATGTTGACATTGACAATGAGGACGCCGCCGGGTTTGAGGTGCGATTTCACCTTTGCGAAAAATTCCTTCGTGGACATGTGAAATGGGACGGTGATGTCCTGGTACGCATCCGCCAGAATGACATCGTACTGACCGCAGTCGGGGGTGTCGAGGAACATGCGGCCGTCGTTGATGTACACATCCGCCTCCTCGGGCTTGAGGTTGAAATGCGTGCCCGCCAGCTCCGCGATCTTGGCGTCGATCTCGACGGCATCGGAATGACTCTGGGGGTAGTATTTTTTCAGCTGTTTGGAAAACGTGCCTGTGCCGAGTCCCAGAACCAGCACGTCGATTGGCTTGTCGAGCGTGGCATCCTTGCGGAAGAGCGGGGCGGTCAGCGCGTATTCGTAGTAGTAGCCGGACAGTGCGCCATCCTTGCGGTAAATCGACTGCACACCGAAGGCGACATTGGTCGAGAGGATGACCGAGGTGTCGTTTTCGGAAACCTGCAGGTAGTTGTAGAGCGATTCACCCTCGTACACGATGTCGTTTTTCCAGAATGCGAAGGCGTTCTGGAAGGGCATGATGAGGAAGACCACCAGCAGGACCGTGGTCACCGCGTGCCGGACACGGTTTTTCTTCCTTGTGAGGAACCATCCAAGGCACAGCACATTCAGCAGCAGGGCGAACAGGAAGAAGGTCTTGCCCGTGCCGAGCAGCGGAATGGTGAGGAAGGTGGGGATGAAGGTGCCCACAATGCTGCCGATGGTGTTCATCGCATAGATCTGGCCTGTGATGCGGCCGTTGTTCTCCATGTCGGTCACCGCAAGCTTGACCAGATAGGGTGAGCAGGTGCCCATCAGCACCATCGGGAATGAGAAGATCACCAGACAGCAGATGGCGGATCCGGCTGTGATCAGCGCGCTGCCGGGCAGCAGGAACATCAGCAGCCCCGTGATGCCCGCGATGACATACTTGCCGGCGAACGGAATGGCCGCGATCCACAACGAGGCCAGCCAGATCAGGAAGTACAGCCGCCCCAGGTTGTGATGCTTGTCGGCGCTGCGTCCGCCGATGATGTTGCCGATGGACAGCGAGATCATGATCAGACCGATGATGACAGTCCAGACGATGGAGGAAGAGCTGAAGTAGGGGGCGAGCAGGCGGCTGCAGGTCAATTCCACCGCCATGACCGTCATGCCGCAGAGAAAGGCGGTGAGGTAATACAGCCAGGTGCCGTGTTTCATGCGATGTCTCCTTTGTGTGTTGTCCACCCGCGTTGGATGCACGGGCAGGTCCGGGCCGGTGCGTGTCGGCGGGCGGGCGCATGCCCGTCCACCGTGGGTGGATGATTCCACCCTTCACCAGTCTATCGTTTCTTGTCGCTTGCGGGAAGCCCGGATTTGTCAGCCGGGAGGTGCGCGTTGATCCGCCGTGGAAAACGGCTGCGCTCACGCCCGCCAGGCGACCAGCGCGCCGGTCGGTGGAACCGTGATGGCATCGCCGCTGATGGTGGCCAGGGTTTCCGTGCCGGCGGTGCGGTCGTCCACCACGACATGCCATGCGGCGACCGTGTTCAGTCGGATGGTTTCACTTGCGGAACCCGTGTTGCATGCCACGAGGATTTCATGCCATGCGTCGCCGTTGGCATGGTTGCGAAGCAGCCAGGCCACGATGTGTTCCGGCGTGTTCAGGAACTGCAGGTTCATCCGGATCTCCTCGGGCGAGACCATCCGGAACGCGGGATGCGCCCTGCGCAGGCGGATGAGGCCGGCGTGGTAGTCGAAACAGGCTCTGAACCGTGTCTTGCGGTTCCAGTCGATCTGATTGATTTCATCGGGCATGTTGTAGGAGTTGTGCATGCCCTGCTTTGTGCGGAGGAATTCCGTGCCCGAGAGCATGAACGGGATGCCCTGTGACAGGAGCACCAGCACACCGGCGAGATTGGTGCGGCGGGCGGCGTCGAGTCCTGTCGCGGCGCTGCCTGTCGCGACGAGCTTGTCATACAGCGTGAGATTGTCATGTGAAGCCGCATAATTGACGCAATGCCATGGATATCCGGCCCACGCGCTTCCGCCCGTGGCCCGGAACGCATCGACCTGCGGGTGGGGGATGGCGCCGACGATGCCGAACTTCACACCCTCCCGGCGGAATGTCTGCCCGTTGATGAAGCCGCCCGACTCCGCAAGAAAACTGTCTCCCTTGATGGCGTCGCGCGTGTTGTCGTTGAAGAAGCCGACACGCAGCAGCCGGATGGCGTTGCCCTTGTGGGCTGAACGGGCCGGATCGAGCATCGAGGCGCCGCCTGTCCAACCCTCGCCATAGAGCAACAGACCCGGGTGGTAGTCGTCCAGCGCGCGTCGGATCCCGTTCATGGTGTCAATGTCGTGCAGGGCCATCAGATCGAACCGGAACCCGTCGATCTTGTATTCACGGGCCCAGTACAGCACCGAGTCGATGATGGTCTTGCGGACCATGCAGCGTTCCGAGGCCGTCTCGTTGCCGCAACCGGAGCCGTTGGAGAAGTTGCCCATGGCGTCGGTGCGGTAGAAGTAACCCGGCACGAGTTTGTTGAATTCCGAGTCGAGCGAGTGATACGTGTGGTTGTAGACGACGTCCATGATGACGCCGATGCCCTGCCGCTTCAGCGCCAGGATCATTTCCTTGAGCTCGCGGATGCGGCCCTGTCCGTCGGCGGGGTTGGTCGTATACGATCCCTCCGGCGCATTGTACAGGTGCGGGTCATATCCCCAGTTGAACTGCCCCTGGTGTTGGCGCGACTCGTCGATCGTGAAGAAGTCGAAGATGGGCATGAGGTGCACATGGGTCACGCCCAGCTCCACCAGGTGGGAGAGCCCTGTGAGTGTGCCATCGGAGGTCTTCGTGCCCGGTTCGGCCAACCCGAGGAACAGACCCTTGTTCTGCACACCCGAGTCGGGATGGATCGTGAAATCGCGGATGTGCACCTCGTAGAAGATCGCATCCGTCGGGTTCTGCGGCAGCATGTGCACCGCTTCCTCCCAACCGGGCGGATTCGAATCTCCCGGCCGGGCGACGAGGGCACGCGTGCCGTTGATGCCAAGGCCCACGGCGTTCGGATCGCAGACCTCCTGCAGAATGCCTCCGGTGTTGACATTGTATGTGTAGTACCAGCCGGAGAGATCCTCCGGCACCCGCAGGACCCAGGTGCCGTTCCGGTCGGGATCCATGGGCAGCACGCGCTCGGCGAACGGGTCGCTCGAGCCGCGGAACAGATTGGCCTCCACACGGGTGGCAGTAGGCGCCCAGACGCGGAAGGAGGTCTCCTCCCGCGTCGGCCGGCATCCCAGATCGTCGCCGTCGTATGCGTACAGTCGCTCGAACTCGGCAGTGTCATACAGGCTTCCGTACTGGACATCGAACGATTCGAAACCCTTCTTGAACACGGTACAGGTTTCCCCGGTCACCCAGTCCTCGTGAAGGGTCAGCAGCCAGGTGCGGGCGTTGCCAAGCTGTTCGACCCGGTCGATGCGCCTGGGGATGCCATTGCCGATGACCATGAACGGTTCGGTGGCGGCATCCTCGCAAGGAGCCTGCAGCTGTATGTAGATCTCGCGGTAGCTTCGGAAAATGGCCCGTTCGGCGGATGGGATGAAGGAGATGTGGTCGGGGTGCAGCAGGATCTGTTCGGTGTTCTGCACCACATAGAGATTCACGCGCCGATTCGGCGGGAACATCACAAGATTCACATACCGGTCGGATTCCCAGTCGCGGCTTTGCCATCCCTCATGACGGATGATCAGGCCGATCTCGGAGACGGGCAGATCGGGGAGCGTGACATCTGCATACCGCATGACGGATTCCGGGTGATCGGGCAATGGAATGGCGCTGTCAAAGGCATGGGCGGTTCCGTCGTGCCCCTTTGGCCACAGCCACAGATCCCAACCCTCATATGCCTGGTCGTATCGAAAATAGTGCACTCTCAGTCGCATGGACATCCTCTTCCGCCGCCCGGTCGGGGTGGGCGTGCTCCGTCATTATATACCCATTTGGACCAGGTCCGACACCGGGCCTCGAGTATATCCGCGCAGCGGGGGAGCATGGCGG